>JBBSTY010000166.1:0-7884 GCA_038235385.1 Acidimicrobiales bacterium
ATCCCGCCCACGGAGGTCTCGGCGTGGACGACCACCTCGTGAGGCACGTCGAGGATGTAGGCGGCGTCGCACCACGTGCCCGCGAGCAGCGGACACGATGCCTCGATCACCAGGGTCGTCCCCACCATCCGCTCGTCGACCGTCGGCGCCCGCAACCCCCGGGTGATGATCCGTTCGCCGCTCACGCCTGGTTCGTCGGTGCCTCGGAGGGTGACCGAACCGTTCGTGATGTCGAGTCGGACCTCGGTGACCGTGCCGTCGAAGGCGACGGATGTGGTCTCGAGCTGCCGGGCGAGCGTCCCGGTGATGGTGAAGGTGACCAGGGCGATGAGCGCGACGGTGAGCGGTCCGCCGACGGCCACGAAGACGATGCGAGCCGCCGGTCGTGAGGTCCGGGGCGCCATCACGCGTCGAGGTACCGGAGCACCGCGAGCACGCGCCGGTGATCGGTGTCGGCCAGGGGGAGGTCGAGCTTGGAGAAGATCGACGACACGTGCTTCTCGATGGCACCGTCGCTGACGACGAGCGCGGCGGCGATGGCGCCGTTCGAACGACCCTCGGCCATGAGCTGGAGCACCTCGGTCTCTCGTGGCGTGAGCCGGTCGAGCGGTGTCGTGCGCCGACTCCGGGCCAGGAGGTGCGACACGACCTCGGGATCGAGCGCCGTTCCACCTTCGCCGACCCGCCGAACCGCCGAGATGAAGTCGCCGACGTCGGCCACGCGGTCCTTGAGGAGGTACCCGACCCCCGCGGTGTCGCCGGCGAGGAGCTCGGTCGCGTAGTGCTGCTCCACGTACTGGGACAGGACGAGCACCGCCACGTCGGCGTGGTCGCGCCGGATCGCCAGGGCCGCACGGATGCCCTCGTCGGTGTGGGTCGGCGGCATGCGGACGTCCATCACCACGATGTCGGGCTCGAGCTCGTCGACCACCGCGAGGGCGCGCTCGGCATCGCCGACGGCTCGCACCACCTCCTCCCCCGCGTCCTCCAGGAGACGGGTGAGCCCCTCACGCAGCAGGACCGAGTCCTCGGCGATCACGATCCGCATGGCAGCTCCGCTCGAATCACGGTGGGCCCACCGATCGGGCTCCACACCTCGAAGTGGCCGTCCACCGACTCCGCCCGATCGGCCAGGCCGCGAAGACCCGATCCGTTGGCGGGACGGGCGCCACCCACCCCGTTGTCGGTGACGTCGATCCGCAACCGCTCCCCCACCTGTTCGACCCGGACCGACGCGCTCGTGGCCCGGGCGTGCTTGACGGCGTTGGCGAGGGATTCGGAGACGATGAAGTAGGCCATGCCCTCGATGGACGGCGTCGGGCGGTCACGGAGCTCGACGGTGACGTCGACCGGCAGCGAGCTCCGAGCCGCGAGCTCGGGGAGCGCGCCGCGCAGCCCCCGGTCGCCCAGCGCGACGGGATGGATGCCGCGGGCCAGATCACGCAACTCGACGATCGCCCGCTTGGCTTCCTGGTGCGCCTCGGTGACGAGCGCCTTGGCCTGGTCGGGGTCCGAGTCCATCTTCTCCCGTGCCATGCCGAGATCCATCGCCAGCGCCACGAGCCGTTGCTGGGCACCGTCGTGCAGGTCCCGTTCGATGCGCCGGCGTTCGGCCTCGGCGATCTCGACGGCGTGCGACCGTGACACGACCAGGGTGTCCACCCGCTCCTCCAGCTCCTCGATCTCATCGATCGCGCTCCGACCGAGGAGGCCGCCACCCATCACGAGGTCGACGGTGGCCCACCCCCGACTGACCCACGGGGCGATGAGCAGACCGAGCACCCCCGCCGCTCCCGCCGCCGCGACCTGCCAGCCGGTGTGGACGTCGAAGAACCCGAACCGTGCGATCTCGCCGGGCATGAGACGGATGGTCAACGGCAGCGTGAGAAGCGTGAGCGAACCCGACCAGGCCAGGAGGACGACGACGGCGCCGACCACCGACATCGGAAGCAGGATGACCATGTAGAGGACCTCCTTCCACACCGCGGCGCTCCACATCCAACGCCACTGGCGCCGGATCCAGCTGGTTCCCGGAGCGGCGCGCGGATTGGGATCCACGATGCCGGCGTCGAGCAGGGCGTTGAAGCGCATGCGCTCGAAGCGCCCCATGACGCGGACCAGCACCAGGTCGAGCCAGAGCGCAACGGGTGCGAGGACGATGGTGCAGGCCAGACCGAGCGTCACCGCGAACGCCACGACCACGACGACGAAGACCACGAGCCCGACGACGAGGTCGATGACGGTGTGGATGGTCGCGAGCCACGTGCGGGCCTCGAACAGGGGCCGCAGCGCTCGCCAGGGTCGGCGAACCGGAGCGGCGGACGGGGTCACGGCACAACCGTACGGAAACCACGCCGCGCCGACCACCCGGCCACCTGGGGTCGCAACCGGGGGGTCAACCCCCGCATCGAGATGGGAGCTGGCGCCATGGGATCAGCGCGTGACGCGGCGCACGGTGGACCCGAGAACGTCCCACCGTCGCATCCCGCAGGAGACAGCATGCCGCTCGCACCGACACCCTCGACCTACGCCTCGGTCGGCCCACCCGGCGTCACATCGCCCGGCGCTCCAGCGTGGCCGGCGGTCGCCCGAACCGTCGACGCATCCAAGACCTACGGATCCGGCGAGACCGCCGTCCGGGCGCTCGACCGGGTGTCGGTCGACCTCCCGGCCGCCCGCTTCACCGCCATCATGGGGCCCTCCGGCTCGGGCAAATCGACCCTCATGCACTGCGTCGCCGGTCTCGACTCGCTCACCTCGGGCCGGGTGTTCCTGGGCGACACCGACCTCGGTTCGCTCAACGACAAGCAGCTGACGCTGCTCCGCCGTGAGCGCATCGGCTTCGTGTTCCAGGCGTTCAACCTGGTGCCCACCCTGAGCGCGCTCGAGAACATCACCCTCCCGTTGGCGCTCGCCGGTCGCGGGTCCGACCCGGCGTGGCTCGACGAGGTGATCGCCACCGTCGGGCTCGCCGACCGCCTCGGCCACCGTCCCTCCGAGCTCTCGGGGGGCCAGCAGCAGCGAGTGGCGGTCGCCCGAGCCCTGGCGTCGCGTCCCGAGGTGATCTTCGCCGACGAGCCCACCGGCAACCTCGACTCTCGGAGCGGGAGCGAGATCCTCGGGTTCCTGCGCACGGCGGTGCGTGAGCAGCGTCAGTCGATCGTCATGGTCACCCACGACCCCGTGGCGGCGAGCTACGCCGACCAGGTGCTGTTCCTCACCGACGGGCGCGTGGTCGACACCATGGCGAGTCCGACGCCGCAGAAGGTCCTGGACCGCATGAAGGCCTTCGGGGAGTGAGGAGACGACCATGACCATCATCACCCTGAAGGGCCTGTGGGCCCACAAGCGCCGCCTCGTCGCCACGTTCCTCGCCGTGAGCCTCGGGGTGTCGTTCCTGTCGGGCACCCTGGTGCTCGGCGACACCATGCGGGCGACCTTCGCCACCATCTTCGAGAGCGTCAACGCCGGGATCGACGTCCAGGTCGCGGCTGACACCTTCGAGAGCGACGTGGCCACGCAACAGCACCTCATCGAGGCGGCGACGCTCGACCGCGTGCGAGCCGTCGACGGCGTCCAGCGCGCCGAGCCGGTCGTGACCGGGTACGGGCGGATCATCGGGTCGGACGGCCGGCCGGTCGGGGGCAACGGCCCGCCGACCGTGGCGGGCAACTGGGTCGACGATCCGGGTCTGAACCCCTATCGCCTCGCCGATGGTCGTCTGCCCATCGCGCCCGACGAGGTCGTCGTGAACCGCGGTGCGCTCTCGGCCGGTCACCTCGCCATCGGCGATCGGGTCACCGTGCAGACGCCCGAGCCCGCAGAGGTGACCATCGTCGGCGCCTCGACGTTCGGCGACCTCGACAGCTCCGGGGGGGTCACCTCGACCGCGTTCACGCTCGATGGCGCGCAGCAGCACCTGCTCCACGGTTCGACGCAGCTGAGCTCGATCTCGATCGCTGCTCGGTCAGGGGTCGCGCAGACCGAGTTGGCCGCCCGGATCGAGCCGGTCCTCCCCGCCGGGGTCCACGCCGTCACCGGTGAGCAGCTGACGGCGCGGGACACGGCCGCCGTCAACGCCGAGTTCCTCGACTTCCTCACGACCTTCCTGCTCGTGTTCGCCGGCATCGCCCTGGTCGTGGCCACCTTCTCGATCTACAACACCTTCTCGATCATCGTGGCCCAACGAGCCCGCGAGTCGGCGCTGTTGCGAGCCCTCGGCGCGAGCCGCCGTCAGGTCCTCACGTCCACCGTGCTCGAGGCCGGACTCGTCGGAGCGGCCGCGGCCGTCGCCGGCCTGGTGGGGGGGCTCGCCGTGGCAACCGGCCTGAAGGCGGCCTTCACGGCGTTCGGCATGGATCTACCGGCCACCGGCCTGACGCTGAGAGGGTCGACGGTGGTGTGGTCGCTGTCGATCGGCATCGTGCTGACGGTCGCGGCGGGGTTCGCTCCCGCGGTTCGTGCCGCCCGGATCCCACCGATCGCCGCGCTCCGGGATCTCGCCATCGACCGAACGGCGGTCTCGGCGGCCCGCGCCATCGGTGGTGCGCTCGTCACCGCGATCGGGGTCGCCATGGTGCTCGTCGCCGTGGCGGCAGACACGAGCCTGCTCGCGCTCGCCGGTCTCGGCTCGTTCCTCACGATCCTGGGCGTCGTCGTCCTCGGACCGGTCGTGGCCGCGCGCGCCAGTCGCGTGCTCGGGTGGCCGGCGTCGAGGTTCCGCGGCGTGGCTGGTCGCCTCGCGCAGGAGAACGGCGCCCGCAACCCCCGTCGCACGTCGGCCACGGCATCCGCGCTGATGATCGGTGTGGGGGTGGTCACGCTGTTCACGGTGGTCGCCGCCTCGCTCACCGCATCGGTGTCGGACAGCCTCGGCCGGTCGTTCGGTGGCGATCTCGTGGTCACCTCCGACGCCGGCATGGGCGCCGGGACCTTCGCGCCGGACCTGGCGCACGAGATCGGCGCGCTCCCCGAGGTCGCCACCTCCGTCGGGATCGGAGACGGTGTGGCCCAGATCGCGGGCGATCGCGTGGGGTTCCCGGTCGCAGAACTGACCCAGATCGATCGGGTCGTCGACCTCGACGTGCTCCAGGGCGATCCTGGCGACGCCACCGGCGAGTCGTTGGCGGTGAGCCGGACCGAGGCCGATGCCCGCAAGTGGGCGCTCGACGACGACGTGCCCGTCACGTTCGTCGACGGTTCCACGGTTGCGTTCCGGATCGCTGCCGTCTACGCCGACAGCGATGTCATGGGATCGCTCATCATGAACCGGGAGGGGTGGACGCCGCACGCGAGTCAGGACCTCGACACCACCGTGCTCGTCGGGCTCGCGGACGGGGTGAGCGTGGCCGACGGTCGGTCGGCGGTCGAGGAGGTCGCACGCGGGTATGCCGGAGCGGCGGTGCAGGACCGTGACCAGTACGTCGAGATGGTCGGCGCCGGGGTCAACCAGGTACTCGCCCTCGTGTACGTGATGCTCGCGCTCGCCATCCTCATCGCGCTGATGGGGATCACCAACACCCTGTCGCTCTCCATCCACGAGCGGACACGGGAGCTGGGGCTGTTGCGAGCGGTGGGTCAGACCCGCAGCCAGATCCGTTCCATGGTCCGTTGGGAGTCGGTCGTCATGGCGCTCTTCGGCACCGTCGGCGGGGTCGGGCTCGGGGTGTTCCTCGGATGGGCGCTCGTGCGGGCATCCTCCGGGGCCGGTATCGGGGTGTTCTCGGTGGCGCCGGTACCGCTCGCGGTCATCTCGCTGGTCGGTGCCGTCGCCGGTGTGGTCGCGGCGATCCGACCGGCCCGGGTGGCCGCCCGCCTCGACGTGCTCCAGGCCCTCGCCGCATCGTGACCACCTGATCGGAGCCGGCACCCTGGGCCCGGATCGGAGACCGTCACGCGAGTCGTCGCGTGGCGGTCCGTCGCGCCCGGCCCGCCCCATCCGGCTCGAGGCGCACGGGACCGGTCTCCGTCCGGAGCGCGGAGGATCGTCAGGTAGCGTGGTGCGGTGCTGAACGGTGGAGTGTCCTTCCGTCTGTTCCGGATCCCGATCCAGGCCCAGATCTGGTTCTTCCTCACCATCTTCTTCCTGAGCTTCCGTCGGCTCGACAACCTCGCCGCCGCACCGCTGCTGTCGATCCTGTTGTTCGTCGAGGCGGTCGTCGTGGCGGCGATCGCCGTGCTGGTGCACGAGTTGGGTCATGCGTTCGCCTACCGGCGCTACCACCAGGAGCCGAGGATCGTCCTGTGGGGCCTCGGCGGGCTCACCTACGGCCAGCGCACCCTTCCCCCGAAGCAATCCATCATCGTCTCGGTGGCCGGCCCGCTCGCCGGGATCATCCTCATGGGGCTGCCGGCGTGGGCGCTCCAGCAGTACGTGCTCCCGGGTCGTCTGCCGTACAACGAGCTCGGCATCGTCGTGGCGTCCGCCGTCGCCGATGTCAAGTGGTTCGCGCTGATCTGGTCGCTCGTGAACCTGGTGCCGCTCCTGCCCCTCGATGGCGGGCACGTCGCCGAGTCGATCTTCGAGCTGGTCACCGGTTCACCGCGACGCCAGACCGTCCGAATCATCTCGGTGGTCACCGGCGCCGTGCTCGGCGTGGGAGCGTTCGTGCTCTACGGCTCCACCTTCGCCTTGTTCTTCGGGGGTGGCCTCGCCGCGTTGAACGCCTACCAGTACTACCAGGAGCGACGCGGATCACCGAGCCGGGTGCAGCTCGAGCCCATGACCTCGACCGGCGACGGGGGCGGCGGGTCGGTCGTGTCGATGGACTCGGCGCGCCGCAAGCGCGATCGGCGATCGGCACCCGAGCTCACCCAGTCGGCGTACCAGTTGCTCGAGCGGCGCGACTACCGCGGGACGCTCAAGACGGTCGACCGCATGCGCAGCAAGCGGCTCTCGTCGGACCTGAGCCGCCAGGCCACCGAGATCGCCGTGCTCGCCTGGTTGGGCGAGCGCAACCCGGCCAGGGCCGCCGAGGAGCTGGGCAAGCTCCCGAAGGGGGCCGACTCGTCGCGACCGCTGCTGGCGGTGCTCGCGGTCACCGACAAGCGCGTCGAGGACGGTCTGGCGATGATGGTCCGCAGCCTCGCCGGAGATCCGCCCTCACCGAATCGCATCATCGCCGTCGATCTCTTCGCCGAGCAGGGCATGATCCACCGGCTCGCACGAGCGCTCGTCGACCTCGACGGTGGGAGCGGGTTCGAGGCGGCGGTCGCCCTCGAGGGCATGTTGCACCAGCTCAACCGCACCCAGGACGCGTCGACGGTCAGCGACGTGATCCTGTTGGGTTGACCCTCGGACGGCTCCGGGTGGCACCCCGGATCGCTCATTCGCAGGCGAGCCTGCCCTCCGGTAGCGTCGGGCCCCTATGTCACGTCGGATAGAGGTCGAGCTCACCAGTACCAAGCCTGATGGAACGTGGACCTGGCGCGCCGCCGGGGCCCGCCAACCCAAGGGCGAGCTCGACGGCACCCTGCTGTACGACGGCGCCACGGTCGGCGACATCGTCAAGGCCGATGCCGACTTCGACATCGAGGGCATCAACGTCATCGCCGTGCAGGCACCGAAGGGCAAGCGGTCGCCCAAACCCGAGTTGCTCGAGATCATCGGCCCGCCCCGCAAGGAGGAGCTGGTCACCCAGACCCTCGCCCCTCGGGGCAAGGGGGAACGCCGACCCCGAGAGGACCGCGGCGACCGTGGCGACCGCAACCGGGGGCCTCGGCGCGACAGCGGTCCCGGCGGTGCACGGCGAGATGGTCCCGATGATCGCGAAAGACGCTCCCGTCCCCGCACCCCAACCCCCGGCAAGTACTTTGGTCCACCAAAGAGAGGCAAGTGAAGTCCGATCCCTGTATCTTACACAATTAACTAAAACCTCAGAAGAC
>JBBSTY010000167.1:0-7834 GCA_038235385.1 Acidimicrobiales bacterium
CGGCCGCACGCCGATCAGCCGGTCCGACCGGCTCGGCACGGTGATCGACACGTTGCTCGCCGAGATCAACCGTCGGGCCATCGCCGACGCCACGGGGCGGCTCGTCTTCCACGCCGGAGCCGTCGACCTGGGCGGCGGACTCGTGCTCCCGGCCAATAGCGGCAGCGGCAAGAGCACCCTCACCGCCGCCCTCGTCGGCCACGGCGCCCGCTACCTGTCCGACGAGGCGGCGGTGATCGACCCGCTCACCTCCGCCGTCGAGCCCTACGCCAAGCCGCTCGCGCTCTCGGCGTCGAGCCTCACCGCCCTCGGCCACCTCGTCCCGGCAGCACCCGAGGCGCAGCCCGGCGCGGCCAAGCAGCACGTCGCCGTCGCCCGGTTCGGCGCCACCGCCACCGTCCCGGTGCCGCTGCGGGCGATCATCTTCCCGCGTTACGACGCCGATGCGGTCACCGCACTCACGCCGCTGGCGCCCGACGAGGCGCTCATCGCCCTCGTCCCGTGCACGTTCGCGGCCACGTGGGAGGTCGACGACGCCCTCGAACGAGCGATAGCCATGGTCGAGTCGGTCCCCGCCTACCAGCTCGAGGTCGCAGACCTCGCCGATGCCGTCGAGCTCGTCACTCGTCTCTCGACCACGCTCGACGAGCCGCGCTGAAGGCGTACGGGTGCGCCGGCGACGTCGCTCGACGAGCCGCCGGGGCCCGCCCGTCGACCTTGCCCGGGCTGAACCGGTGCAGCGGATGCGTCGGGCGATCGACTGGCTCGTCGCTGCCCGTTCGGTTCGACCCGACCGCGCTGGCACTCCCCTACACTCGGCCGTTCATCCGGGCGTGATGGGGGCATCGATGGGACCGAGCGGCGTGCAGGTGCGCAGGACCACCTCAGGGTGGGTGGCAGCTGTCGTGGTGGCCGCCCTGGCCATCACCGGGCTGGCCGTCCCGCGGGCCGGCGCCGACGATGCCAACCCGTGGCTCGACCGGCGGGTGGTGTCGGTGGCCCACGCCGGCGGCGAGGACGAGGCCCCGCACTCGTCGATGTTCGCCTACAAGCGCTCCGCCGCGCTCGGGATCAACGTGCTCGAGGGCGACGTGCGCCTGAGCGCCGACGGCGTGCTCGTCGTGCACCACGACGCCACCGTCGACGCCACCACCGACGGCACCGGCCTCGTGCGCGACAAGACCTACGACGAGCTGTTCGCCCTCGATCACGGCTACAAGTTCACCCCCGACCGCTGGTCGTGCGGCAACTGCCCCGAAGAGGACTACATCTACCGAGGGGTGCGCACCGGCGACAAGGCGCCGCCGCCGGGAGCGGTGGCCGACGACTTCACCATCCCGCGGGTGCGTGATCTCTTCGAGACGTTCCCCGGGATGATCTTCGACCTCGAGATCAAGGAGAGCGGTCCCGAGGCCCAGGCGGCGGCGGACGAGCTCATCGCCCTGATCCGCGAGTACGACGCCGTCGACCGCACCATCGTCGTGTCGTTCGACACGCCGACGATGGACTACGTGGTCGAGCAGTTCCCCGAGGGGATCACCAGCCCCGGGCTCCAGCAGCTCACCGCGTGGTTCCTCGGCGACAAGGGCCCCATGCCCGAGCACAAGATCCTCCAGGTGCCGCCCACGTTCTCGGGCATCACCGTCGTCACCCCCGAGATGGTCGACGCCGCCCACGCCGCGGGGCTCGCCGTGTGGGTGTGGATGGATTCCAAGGCCCAGGAATCAGACGAGTTCTACGCGTCGCTCATCGACATGGGCGTCGACGGCATCCTGGCCTCTCGCCCCAGCGTGCTCGTCGACGTGATCGACGACGCCGACCTCCGGTGGGACCCCCCGACCACCACGACCACCACCACGTCGACCCCGTCGTCGACGACCTCCGTCGCCGACGACACCGAGGTTCCGGTGGTCACCACGGCCGCGCCGGGTTCGGCCGCAGACCCCCGGCTCCCGTCCCCCGGATCGGTCGCCGCCCGCGCCGCCACCCCGGTGGCGGCCACCCCCCGCCTCGCCGGCTGATCGGCGGCCTGACCCGCTGGCCGCCGCGCCGCCGCCGGCTGGCCGGTTGGACCGTCCGCGCCCCGAGATCAGCGAGACGGCTCGTGGTGGGCCGGCGCGGTCGACACCGGATCGGTCGGGGTCGGCGTGGTCGACGCCGGCGCGGTCGACACCGGCTCGGTTGGGGTCGGCGTGGTCGACGCCGGCTCGGTCGGGGTGGGTTTGGTCGGCGCCGGCTCGGTCGACGTCGGTGCGGTCGTCTCGAGCTCGTGGGGTTCGACGGGGCGCATGATGATGTCGATCGCCACCCAGAGGGTCTTGGCGTGGGGCACGAACAAGGCCGGGAACAGCACGACGATGGCCAGGGCCATGGCGCCGAGCAGGACGAGGTTGGGGTCGTCCCAGGTGAGCAGGGTGCCGCCGAGGAGCACGGCCCACAGGAGCGAGAAGGTCACGATGGTGTTGGCGCCGATGTCGCCCGACCACTGACCCTCCTGGCGGTGGAAGCGCAGTCCGCAGCGCGGGCACCGCTCGACCATCGTGAAGTACCGGCGGAACAGGTGGCCCGATCCGCAGTTGGGGCAGCGCTTGGCGAGTCCCCGCAGCAGTGTGCGCAGCGCCGGCGGGCGCTCGACGGCGCCCGGATCCTTGGGCCTCGACCACGCCGGTCGAGGCGCGCCGGTTCGGTTCGATCGCCGGAGATCGGCCATGCATCCATCATGGCGTCGAGGTCGGGGGGTTCCAACTCCCCCGCGTGCTCCCGACCGGCGCACCCCGACCACCCCGCCGATGGACGCACCGACGCCCCCCGGCGATCGGTGCTCCGTGGCCCCGACCGGCGAGGGCCGACCGGGATCGTCGGGAACACCCGGGGGTGCGGCCGGGTTGCAGCGGTGGGTCCGCTGTGCGATCCATCGCCGAGTCCGGGAGATCACCATGAACCTGCTGTACACCGCCGAAGCAACCGCGTGGGGCGGCCGGGAGGGACGCGTCGTGTCGTCGGACAAGGTGCTCGAGCTGGACCTCGCCATCCCCGAGGGGATGGGCGGGCCGGGTGGCGCCAGGACCAACCCCGAGCAGCTCTTCGCCGCCGGGTACTCGGCGTGCTTCCACAGCGCCCTCAAGCTGGTCGCCGCCGCCGAGAAGGTCGACGTCAGCGAATCGGCGGTCACCGCCAAGGTGGGGATCGGCGCCAACGACTCGGGCGGGTTCGGGCTCCAGGTCGAGCTCGAGGCCGAGCTGCCCGATCTGGACCAGGCCGCCGCCGAGGCGCTCGTGGCCAAGGCCCACCAGGTGTGCCCCTACTCCAACGCCACCCGCGGCAACATCGAGGTCACCCTCACCGTCACGGTCTGACACGGGATCGGCAGCGCCTGCGGGCGCGGGCGCCGGCGCCCAGCCCCACCGCCGGCCCGTCGGTGCCGCATCGTCGGCGCACCAGCGGCTGAGCTCCCGTCCTGTGCTACCCACGGGCCCATGGAACCTCGGATCACCGCGATCACGCTCGGCTGCACCGACCTCGCACGCAGCCGTGCCTTCTACGCTTCGATGGGTTGGTCCGGCTCGTCGCCCGACGGCGAGGTGGTGTTCATCCAGGCCGGCGGGATGGTGCTGGCGCTGTGGGACCGGGCCCTGCTCGCCGCCGACAGCGAGGCGACCGACACGGGCGGCTGGGGCGGCATCACCATCGCCCACAACGTCGCCTCGCCGGCCGAGGTCGATGCCGTTCTCGCCGCCGCGGATGCGGCGGGCGGGACCATCGCCCGCCCCGGTGGCCGCACCGAGTGGGGCGGCTACAACGGGGTCTTCCACGACCCCGACGGCCACGCCTGGGAGATCGCCCACAACCCGATCTGGGGCCTGAACGACGACGGCACGGTCACCCTGCCGGCGGGCTGAGGACGGGGAGCGCGACCGGTCCCGGCCACCCGAGGGCGACCGGGACCGGATCATGTCGGCGGCGGGAGCGATCAGCGCACAGGGGTCCCGATCAGGGTGACGCTGGGCTCGACCCGGCCCTCCTGATGGTGGCCCTCGGGGGTGGTCGACGTCAGCACGATGCGGTCGGCGCCGACCACTATCGAGGGTGCCGCCGACCTCGACCCGGCGAAGCGGGCGGACAGCTCCGACAGGGGCGCCACCGTCCACTCGACCAGGTCCCGGGTGGTGATGAGCAGGCCCGTGTCGCGGCCGTCGTTCGGTACCACCACGGCGGCCAGGCCGAGGGGGCCACCGTCGACGGCGATGATCCGACCGCCCACCAGACGACCGTCCACCGCGCCGAGATCGATGCCCTGCCACGTGGCACCGCGGTCGACCGACACCGCCAGGGGTGGCGCCCCGGAGCCGTCGCCGTCGCCCGCTGCGACCCAGGTGTCGCCGACCCCGACCAGGCGTTCGTTGTCGCCATCGGCGCGCTCGCTCACGAGGCGCCAGGTCTGACCGTCGGTCGACGCCATCGTCCGGGCCCTGGTGGTGGTGCCGTCGTCGCTGGTCGCCCAGCCCTGGACGACGAAGTCGCGCCCGATGACGTCGACCGAGTCGACCGCGAGGCCGACGAGACCGGCTCCGTCCACGGGCACCCAGGCATCGGCCTGGCGCACCAGCACCTGCGCGGTCGAGCGGAGCGCGGCGGGGCCCGCGACACCGAGCTCGTTCCACGCATAGGTCCGGACCGTGGTGCGGGGCGGGCGCGTCCCGGCCGTGTCGCCGTCGAGGGCCGGGTCCGCGGCCGGCACCGTCGTGATCGGGGCTCCTTCCGGCGCGACGCCGTCCGACCCCTTCTGCGCTCGGGTTCCGTCCTCGGAGTCCGGCCCACCGTCGCGGTCGTCGCGCACGACGTCGATGCCGGCGTCGGTGACCTCGAGGCTCACCTCGTCCACCGAGTAGCCGGCTGCGGCTGCGGCCTGATCGGCGAGCGCCTGCGGCGGGACGAAGCCGGTGGTCACCACGGCGATGGCGGCGCCGAGCTCGTTGGTCTCGACCTGCATCGACGAGTGGGCCTGCCAGGCCACCGCGGTGCTCGGCGGCTGGACAGGCAGCACCGAGACGTCGGTCCACGTCTGACCGCCATCGGGCGACGAGGACAGGCGGGTGTCGTAGCCCGCCCCGCTCGTGGCCGGGCTCGTGCTCAGCGAGTAGAGCACGGTCCCGGCGGCGGCGAGGTCGGTCAGCCTGGGACCCGAACCCACCGTCGATGTCGGCTGCCACGTGCCGTCCTCCGCGAGGCGGTAGAGCACCGGGTCGAGGGCGGTGCCGTCGGTCGGGTACTGGGCGCCGGGCGCGGTGGACAGGGCGTAGAGCACGCCGGTGGCGTCCTCGGTGAAGCGTGGCGCACCGGTCACCCCTCCGCTCACGGCGCCGTCGACCGTCTGCCAGCTGAGCTCGAGCGGACCAGCCGGGGTGAGGCCGACGGCCGAGCTGGCCGAGTCGACGGTGACGTCGGACGCACCGTGGCGCACGCTCAACACGCCGACGGTGCCGACGGTGAGGACGCCGGCGGCCGCCGCCGCAGTCGCCCTGCGGGCGCGATGTTGGCGCTGCCGGCCCCGACGCATGACGTCGGTGGCGCCTCGGCCGTGCACGGCGAGGTCGTCGGCCTGGGTGTGCAGGCGGGATCGGAGGTCGTCTTCGAAGGTCATCGTTCGGTCACCTTGTGGTCGGCGAGGGTGGATTCGAGGATGTGCAGGGCGCGGTGCAGGCGGCTCTTGACGGTGCCGGGGCTGATCTCGAGGGCGGCAGCGGTGTCGGCGACGGACCAGTCGAGGAGCAATCGGCACACGACGACCGAGCGCTGCTTGATGTCGAGGCGCAGCAGCGCGTCGCGAATTGCGGGATCGGCGACCGGGTCGAGGTCGACGGTGGTGTGGTGGGCGAAAGGGATGAGGCGGGTGACGCGACGGTGGTACGAGCGGGCCCAGTTGAGGCCCACCCGGTACACCCAACCGGCCGGGTTCTCGTAGCTGCGGATGGTCGCCCATCGCGGGTACGCCCGGACCATGGCCTCGTCGGTGGCCTCGGACGCGAGGTCGGCGTTGCCCAGGGTCAGGGCGAGGCCGCGGGCCACCCCGCGCCAGTGCGCCCGGTAGAACTCGCTGAACTCGGCCGACTCGGAGCGGACCACGAGGCGGACATCGACGGGCTCGTCGCCGTCCTCGGGCGGGGCCGACTCGACGAGCGTCCGACGCGCTCGGCCGGTTTCGACGGGTGGCGGCGCGTTGGCGGCCGGGGCCGACCCGGCAGGGGGGATCACCTCCGGCGCGAGATCCGGAGCGAGCGTCGGGGGGTCCGGCGTGCGAACCTCATCGAGGGCGGTGGGCGTGTTCATCACCCCATCCACCTCTGGCGCGCCGGTTCGGTTCCAACGTTCCCGACCGGTCATCGTCCGCCGGCCGGGATCCGCTCGAGCGCGGTCAGCGCGACCCCGTCGTGGCCGGCGAGGACGAGCACACGCTCGAACGAGCGAGCGGCCCCGACGGCGTCGCCCCGAGCCAGCAGCACGAGCCCGAGCCGGCGGTGGTGGGCCGGGTTGGCGGGATCGGCCGCGATCCGCTCGATGCTGGTCCGCTCAGCGCGGTCGAGGTCGTCGTCGAGCCCCGACCGCAGCGCCCACTCGGTGAGCAGCTGCTCGTGGTGATCGAGCAGCGCCGGGTCCAGCGGCGACCAGGCCAGCCCGGACTCGATCCGATCGAGCGCGGCGTCGATGTCGAGCAGGCTGTCGCCGCTCGCCGCGACGTCGGCCGCGACGAACCAGGTGTCGACATCGTCGGGTCGCAGCTCGGTCGCGCGGTCTGCCGCCGCGAGTGCGGTCCGCTGGTCGCCGGTGCTCCGCTCGCGGACCGCGGCGGCGAGCTGGTGGTCGGCGGCGACGGCGAACGCGCCCATGACGGCCACGAGGACCACGAGAACCCCGGCTGCCACGCCGACCACCGCACCACTGATCGCCGCCGTGGAGGTCGGCGTCGCGGCGCCATCGGCGTGATCAGCGCTGTGAGCGCGCCCCTTCGCGGTGGCGGCGAGCACCACGCCGGCGAACGCCCACGCGAACGGATCGAGCTCGGCGACGGGGAAGAGCACGAGTTGCTGCGCGGCGTACCCCACCACCGCGGCCGCCGCGCCCACCACCACGGGACGGGTGTCGCGCCGGGCCCGCAGCGCGCGCCACAGCACGAACGCGACCAGCGCGACGTACAGGATCGCCGCCGGTACCCCTCCGGTCGCGGCGACGTCGAGCACCCCGTCGTGGGCACGGTCCGCCACGACGTCGCGCCCGTGGCGCTGGGTGTAGTCGTCGTCGATCGCGGCGGGGACGACCACCCGGTAGCCCTCCGGGCCGGCGCCGAGCACCGGATGGGCGACGATCACCGCGGCGGCGACGCGCCACTCGTCGACCCGGCCGCGACCGGATCCGTCCTCGAGGTCGAGGGCACCGACGGCGCGGCTGCCGATCGGGGTCAGCACCGCGACGACCACGAGCACCACGACACCGATGGCGGCCACCACCCCGCTCGCCCTCGTCCTCGGGCGGAGCCGCGGCCAGGCCACGAACGCGGCGACGGCCAGGCCGATCCAGGCTCCGCGCGTCTGCGACGCCACCACGGCGGCGGCACCGGCGACCGCAGCCGCTCGGCCCGCCCAGCGCCACGGTGGCATCTCCCCCCGCGACGCCGCCAACGCCACCGGCACCACCAGCACGCCGGCAGCGCCGAGGAACGCCGGCTGGCCGAGGAACCCCCCGGCCCGTGAACCGAAGCCGCCGGCGACCCCACCGATGTCCACGCCCGCCAGATCGAGCGCCGCGCCGACCCCGAGCAGCGCACCGGCCACGCTCGCGC
>JBBSTY010000168.1:0-7598 GCA_038235385.1 Acidimicrobiales bacterium
CCATGCGCCGCCGCCGGCAACGCCTGGCGGCGCCGCTCCCGCCCCCCCCCCCCCCTGCCCCACCCCCCCCCCCCCCCCCCCGAACCGGCGTAGCGCCGCGTCGCCCCGCACCTCGGAGCTACGCATGTTCGGGTGGCCGCTCCGGGTGTCGGGGGTGCTCCGGGTCGTTGGCGTCGAGGCCCAACCCGGCGGAGCGGGCGCGGACGATGGCCTGGGAGCGGTCGGCCACCTGCAGCTTGGTGAACAGGTTCGAGACGTGGTTGCGGACGGTCTTGTCGCTCACGTCCAGGGCACGGGCGATCTCGGGGTTGCTCCTGCCCCGCGCCACGAGGTCGAGCACCTCGTGCTCGCGTGGTGTCAGCTCCGGGAAGGCCGAGGTCGACGGCGGCGCAGCGAAGAACCGCTGCATCCGCCGGGCGATGGCCGGACCCAGGATCACCGAGCCCTGGGCCACGGCCTGGATCGCCGGGATCAGCTCGTGGTGACCGGCGCCCTTGAGGAGGTAGCCCCTGGCCCCCGCTCGCATGGCCGCGAAGACGCTCTCCTCGTCGTCGAACATCGTCAGGACCAGCACGCCGATGTGCGGGCTGGTGGTCACGACCTGGCGGGTGACGTCGATGCCGTGCACGCCCGGAAGATGGAGGTCCATGAGGACCACATCGGGCTGCAGGTCGGTGGCCAGCCTGATGGCATCGGGCCCGTCGATCGCCTCGCCCACAAGCTCCAGGGTCGCCTCCGTCGCCAGCACGACGCGCAGACCGTCGCGGAACATCGGGTGATCCTCGGCGATCAGCACCCGGATGCGCTCGTCGGTCACGGGACGCCGCCGCCGAGCTCGTCGGTGACGCGGGCGAGCCCAGGTGCGGTGGGGAGGTGGGCGAGGACCTGGGTCCCGCCGAGGGTGGACGACCCGATCCGACAGGTGCCACCGAGCTCCTCGGCCCGTTGAACCATCGATGTCGTGCCGACCCCCGCGACGACGTCGCCGCCCAGACCGACTCCGTCGTCGTCGATGGCGACCTCGAGCCCGCCGTTGAGGTCCACCCGCACGTGGCACCGTGCCGCATGTGCGTGGCGGGCCACGTTGGCGAGGCCCTCGCACACGATGCGGTAGGCCGCCACCTCCACCGCTGCGGACAGACCCTCGATGGCGGCAGGCGCCTCCAGGCTGACGTCGAGCGTGCCGCCGCCCTCGAGCGGACCGCTGAACGCACGGGTCTGCGCGGCGACGGCCGACACGAAGCCCATCTCGTCGAGCACGGGGGGCTGGAGGTCGTACACCAGGCGGCGGATGCTGGCGATCGTCTCGCGGATGTCGCAGGTGAGCTGACCCACCAGGGACTTGGCGCTGTCGGGATCGGGATCGATCATGAGGCCGACACCGTCGAGCTTCATCCGCACCGCCGCCAGGGCCGGACCCAAGCCGTCGTGGAGGTCGCGGCGGACCCGGCGGCGCTCCTCCTCCCGAGCGGTCACGAGCTCCTGGCGCGACCGTTGGAGCTCCTCGCCGACGGCGACCGCGTGCAGGACCGCGGCGACCGGCCGCGCCAGGTCGGCGAGCACCTCCAGGTCGCGTCGACGGATGTGGCTGCCCGCGCGGGCGCACACCTGCAGACGACCCACCGTCTCGTTGCGGAACAGCAGCGGGATGTCGCGAGTGGCCGAGCACGGCGTCCCCACCGCCGCCACCGGACCGGCGCCGGACACGGCGATGGCCACATGGCCGAGGCACAACGACTGGGCGATGGCATCGACCACCTCGTCGAGGACGGCATCGGGCGACCCCGGCTGATCGAGGCGACGTCCGAGGTGCGAGAGCGCTCGATACGGATCGCCCCGATCACCGAAGAACAACCGCTCCACCAGGTGCTGCACCCGGTCTCGGGCGAGCGCGAACACGCCGACCGCCACGGCCGCGGCGAGCAGGGACGGGCCGATCTCCACATGATCGTCCGACAGGCTGCCGGCCGTCGCGACGAGACCCACGTAGATGGTCGCCACCAGACCGGTGAGCACGACGTAGACGACCGACATCTTGATGAAGAGGTCGAGGTCCCACAGCCGGTAGCGCAGGACGGCCACTGCGATGGTGGCCACGAACAGGGCCAGGGCGAACGGTCCGGTCCAGGCGAGCAGGCTCTCGTCGGGCAGGTCCCCGGGGACGAACTCGACCATCACCTCGAGCACCAGGACGGTCGCTCCCGCCGCCACCCATCGGAGCTGCTGGCGGGTCTGGGCATCGGCCCGTCGCAGACGGACGAACAGCGACGTCACCGACAGCACCATGATGACCAGGAAGCCCACCTGGGCGACCAACCCCATCAGGTCGAGTGCGACCGACTCGATCCCGATCGGGTTGACGAGCTCGGGGATCGCCTCGTCGTAGGGGCCGGGCGCCGTGATCACCTGCACCAGTCCCAGGACCCCGCAGAGGCCCAGCGCGCGCATCACCCACCGCCAGCGGGCGCTCGGCAGGTGCCCGTTCGGGAACAGGAGGAGGATGGCGGGAAGGGTGGCGAGGAGCACGACGAAGGGCCACGAGCCCAGCGACCCGGCGAGCTGGACGCCAGGGAGATCGTGCCCGCCGACCTCCACGAACACGACCCACCCCCTGGCTGCGCCGATCACCCCCTGGGCGACGGCGGCGGCGAGGAAGAGCCACCCGATCGGGTTCGTCGGCAGCCTCCGGGCGATCAACGTCCCGACGCTCCCGAGACCGATCGCGGCGAGGACGTTGGTGAGCCACCACGGGTCCAACGGGCTCCCGGGGTCTGCCCGGTTGGCCAGGTGGAGGGCGACGGTGGCCAACGACGCCAACGCGATCAGGATCGACAACGCGGTGACCAGGTGTCGACGCAACGGTGCCGGCCGGTGGGAGCTCGTCTCCGGTTCCATCTCCACCTCCTCAGGATCGCTCACCGGCCCGGTCTGCGCCACGACCAACCCGATCGCCTGGATCGGTCGCGCCGATCAACGGCCGGCGCACACCGGTCGCGCCCGACGACCACCGATCGGGTCGACCCGGGAACATCCCGGATCGACCCGGTTCCGTGGCCCCGCGCCGATCACGGCGGTGGTCGGTTCTCAGCCGACGGTGAACTCGCCGTGCTGCGGTGGCATCCCGGCCGTCTGGGCATCCTCGGCCGACAGGTAGGCGTAGTGGCCGGGGCCGAGGTCGAGGGTGAGGTACGCCGACTGCCCGGGGGCGAGGACGTCGACCCCACCGACGAGCTCGCCACCTTGCGCGTCGTCGGCCGACTTGCCCGAGCCCATCGCCTCGCTGAACGAGCCGAAGAAGCTGTCCAGCGTGGCGCCGTCGTCGATCCGGGCGAGGGAGAAGCTGTGCGGCGTGGTGCCGCCGTTCGTGACCAGGAAGGTGCCCTGGCCGCTGAACGGCGTCGGCATGGTGATCGCCGTGTCGTCGATGGTGATGGTGCCGTCGCTCTCGGGCTTCCCGGTGGCCGGGGTACCCGTGACGTCCAACTCACCGACCATGCCCATGGCGAAGTGGGGCGTCCCGTCATCGGTGACCAGGAAGCAGATGAGTGCATACGTGCCGGCCTGGAGGTCGGTGGACGTCACGGTGGTCCGCTCGCCCGGTCCGACCATGTTGGGCGTGCCGTAGCTCATCTCGGTTCCGTCGGCGAGCAGCGCTCCCGCCGCTTCCTCGCTCTCCTGGAGCGATGCCTTCAGCTGATCCAGGGTGACGCCGTCCTTCAGACGAGCGATGGCCATCATGTGGGTCTCGGGGGAGGGGTTGTCGAACGTGATCGACCCGACCCCGGGGCGGAGCGCGCCCGAGACGTCGTAGTTCATGCCCGGCGTCGTGATGGTGACGGCGTTGGCCACGGGTGCGTCGCCCGCGGAGGACGCGGCGGTGTCGGGCGTGGTCGACACCGCGGTCGTGGCGCCCGAGGTCGTCGGGGTGCTGTCCGCCTTCGTGTCGGTGGAGCTGCAGGCCGCAGCGGTGAGCGCCAGCGCCGCACAGGCGACGACCACCACGCCCCGGGTACGGGTCCGTCGGCCGAGCACGCCGGCACCCGAGCGGCGCTTCGGCGGCGACTCGCCTGCGCAGTCGGCGAGCCCGCGACGCGACGGTGGTGCGGCGGACGAGTGCCGGGACGGCCGGCGGGCCGGATCGCTGATGGGGGTGGCAGTGGTCATCGTGATCTCCTTGTTCGTCACCGCGTCGATCATGCGGCGCGGTCGGTCCCGTTGTCATCGGCCCGGTGTCCCGCGGAACCGGGACGGTTGTCCCGGGACAACCCCTTCGCCGCCGGGGCGTGCACCGACCATCGGAACCCCGATCCGCACCCGCGTCGGCATCGACGCCGGCACCTGCATCCGCATCGGCGCCGTCGCGTCGGTCCCGGCACGTCGCCGGCGCGGAGTCGGTCGTCCGCGCCACCTCGGGCCCGGACGTTGCGAGGCGACCGGCGCCGGGTGGAGCCATGCTCGCTACGGTGCTGGCTGCAGGACCGACTCGAGCAGGGAGCCCACCCATGGACATGCCGTCGTTCACCGCACTGCGCATCGACGCCGGACCGACCGAACCGGTGGCCACCCTTGTCCTCGATCGTCCCGGCAACCTCAACGCCCTGTCCCGCATCCTGCTGGGTGAGATCGTGAACGCCTGCCGTTGGCTCGACGACCAACCGCACATCAAGGTGGTCGTCGTGTGCGGGGAGGGCCGCGCCTTCTCCGCCGGGTTCGATCTCGACGACTTCGCCGGCGGGTCGTCGGAGATGACACCCCGCGACACCGCCGATCTCGGCCGGCTGGCCGCCGAGGCCCTGACCGGCCTCCGGGCGCTCACCGTCGCATCCATCCACGGTCACTGCGTGGGCGGCGGGCTCGTCATGGCCGCCTCGTGCGATCTCCGGGTGGCGTCCGACGATGCACGCTTCTCGATCCCCGAGGTCGATCTCGGGATCCCGCTGGCGTGGGGCGGCATCCCCCGCCTCGTGCGCGAGATCGGCCCGGCCGTCACCAAGGAGCTGGTGCTGACCTGTCGGCCGTTCGGCGCCGACGAGGCCCACGCCCTGCGCTTCGTCAACACCGTCGTGCCTGCCGACGAGCTCGCCGACACCGTCGCCGAGCTCGCGGCCACGCTGGCCGGCAAACCCGGCTTCGCGCTGCGCACCACCAAGCAGCAGGTGAACGCCGTCACCGAGGAGATGGTCGGCACCGGCCGCAGCGCCAACGACGCCGACACCCTCGCCGCGGCGGTCTCGGATCCCGAGTCGATCGAGGCGTCGCGCCGCTACCTCGCCCGCCGAGCGCGCTGACCCGGACGGCTCGCCGGTGCCGGGTCGGTCGGAGCCGGATCAGAGGCCGGCCCGGGTTGCGAGGTCCGGACCGGGTTGCGAGGTCCGGACATCACCTCGGTCAGCTCCGCTGCGCCGTCGCCAGGTGCCCGAGCGGGCTGGTCCGGAACTGGTCGAACAGCTCCTGCGCATCGCGGTGGACGGCGACGGCGCCTTCCTCACGGAGCTCGTGGGCGCTGAACCCCCCACTCTCGACGCCGATGCAGCCGACCCCTGCGGCCCGAGCAGCTTGCACGTCCCACACGCTGTCGCCGATCACGAGGCAGCGTTCCCGATCGACCGAGCCTGCCTCGATGGCTGCCCGGAACACATCCGGTGCCGGCTTGGCCTGGTCGACGTCATCCGCGCTCGTCGTCGCGTCGATGGCGTCGCCGACATCGAGCAGATCCAACATCTGATCCAGCTCGTCCTGCGGAGCGGAGCTGGCGATCACCACGGTCAGCCCCGCGTCGTGCAGGCGGCGCAGGAGGTCGCGTGCGCCGGGGAACACCCGTGCCTCACCGATCAGCTCGGCGTACCGGCGTGCCCGAGCCTCGTCGGCGTCCGAGCGCTCGTGGCCGATGAGCTCGACCATGAGCTGGTCGCCGCCCATGCCGACGAGTCGGTGGATGGCGTTCATCGGGGACCACTCCCCCACGTCGGCGAGGGCCCGCGACCAGGCGAGGGTGTGCAGGTAGTTGGTGTCGACCAGGGTGCCGTCGACATCGACGAGGACGCCGGCGCGACGTGCGGTCACGACGACCTCCGTGCACGATCTGCATGCGCGCACCACGGCGTGCGACGGCCTCGACGAGGACCGCGCGGTGGCGATGGTCGCCTCACGGCTTGACCGTCGCCCGGAGCTCGTCGGTGTCCATCTTCGACCGACCGGGGATCTCCTGGTCCGACGCGAGCGTCCGGACCTCCTCGGCGCTCAGGTCGCTGCGGTCCGCCATCGTGGGCGCACCGAGCTCGCCCTTGCGCCGGTCGAGCTCGACGCCGAGCTCTCGACGACGGTCGGCATCGGTCTTGCCGCGCACGGGCGGGAACAGGTCCGACTCCTCCTCACCGGCATGGTGCTCGACGTTCTCCATGACCACCGTCCACTTGGCCTTCCACGCCGGATCGTCCGGTCCGAGGTCCTTCAGCTCGTCCATCAGGACCTTCACCTCGTGGTGCTCCTCGAGTCCCTCGGCCACGTCGTCGCGGATCTCGTCGTCGAGGTCACGGATGGCCGGGTAGAAGATCTCTTCCTCGATCGTCGTGTGCACCTCGATCTCGGTGCGCATCTCGGCGGCCAGCTCCACCATCGCCGCGGTGTCGTCGTCGGCCGCCGCCTTCTCGAACTGGCTGAACAGCCCGCGCACCCGGTTGTGGTCGGCGGTGAGCAGCGTCAGGGCATCCATGCGAAGTCTCCTCGGTGTCGGTCAGACGGTGCTCGTCCGATGGCATCGCTTCCCTTCCCACGAGGCACTGCGGTAGTCGCGATCATCGAGCGGTCGTCGCGACGCCCGCGGATCCCACCGGCCGGCGGGGTGTCGGCGTCAGCTGGACACGCCCACATCGCCGAGCGAGACGACCGGCGCAACCGTCGGTTCCGTGGCACGCAGCGAGGACCGAGAACCCGTCCACGCCCGGAGCAGCGCCCGAGCGAATCGGTCCTCGGTGCGCAGCAGCACGTGCGCACCGAGCACGAGGTCAGCAGGGTCGAGGCCGTCGTCGCCCGGCCCGTCGCCGAGCAGCACCCGGCGGGCGAGGTCACCGTGGTGCTCGTCGGCCTCGACGTGCACGTCGTAGAACCGTCGGACGTGCTCGTCGAAGCCGAGACGTTCTGCGGCGCGTGCGTACCGTCCCATCGGGGTCACCGACGTCATCTCGAAGAGGGCGAGGTGACCCACGAGCGGCGCGAGCAGCTCGCGGCGGCCGGCGAGCAGGCTGAGGAGGTTGCCGGTGGCGAGCGTGGTGCCCGGCAGCAGATCGACGTCGTGGCCGTAGCGGGGGTCGAGGCCGGCATGGTCCATGGCCGTGGCGAACAACTCGGCGTGGGACGCACCCGGTTCGCCCCCGCCGTACTCGTCGAACTGGATCTCGGCGTAGGCCGACTTGCGCGGTCCCGGCACCAGGCGGCTGAGACCGGCGGTGTGCGGGTCGGCCTCCTTCAACTGGTACGCCGACCGGTGGATCAGGAACTCCCGGAACTGGTCGGCAGTTCCCTGCTCGACCATGTACGACGAGAGCGATGGCCCGGTGAACGCCGTCAGCATGGCGTCGACCGCCGGCCCGGCGCCCGTA
>JBBSTY010000169.1:0-7318 GCA_038235385.1 Acidimicrobiales bacterium
GAGCAGGTCGGAAACGGCAGACTCGTCAAGAGCCATCGGCGTGATCTCCTTGGTGTGCACTTTGGTCGGTACACACCGAGCATCACGCCGGTGGCTCAGCCGCCGGTGGACCCGAACCCCACCACGCCAGGGGACTCATACAATCCAGCCGGACGGCCACGCCAGGTCGTCGGGCCAGCCGGACGCGATCATCGTGGAGCCGGCCACCTGCAACACGATCAACGAGTGCGCCCTCGGCATCGCTGACACCTACGCCCTCGACCTCCTCGCCGAGGCTCTCGGTCTGGGGCTCCCCATCTTCGTTCTGCCCTTCGTGAATGCCGGCCTCGCCGCCCACTTCGCCTACGAGCGCAACACCCGTGACCTCATCGCCGCCAGCGTCACCTTCGTCGACCGTGAACCGCATGAACCCGGTACCGGCGGCCTCGAGATCCCGACCTTCCCGTGGGCGGCGGCGCTCGCCCCTCGTCCCTTTGGCAGATCCCTGACCGACGGCTCGGGCGTCACCAGGGGGTCCTCGGACCCGCGGTCAGGGACGAGAACGGCGTACTGATCACTGCGGTGCTCGGGCGCAGTGACCATCGACCCATACGGCTGCGCCAGTCCTCGCCCCCCCCAAACCCGAGGGCAGGTACGTTCCGACAGTGGCTGTGATCTCGACCCGTCCGTACCGGCCTGGTGACGGCGCAGCGCTGTCGCAGGTTCTGTTCCGCTCGGTCCGGGAAGCGGCCCTGGCGGATTACACGGTCGAGCAGACCGAGGTTTGGCTGCCGCAGCCGCCTGGCGCGGCGTGGTTCGACGATCGAGCGGCGGACGGTCGTCTGACGCTGGTCGCGGAGCACGCAAAGCTCGGCGTGGTCGGCTACACGGACCTCGAGGAAGATGGGCACATCGATCACGCGTACTGCCTGCCCGAAGTCGTGGGCACCGGCGTCGGGTCGAAGCTCTACGACGCGCTCGAGGTGCGCGCCCGCGCTCACAGGATGGCGATGCTGTACGTCGAAGCCAGCGAGGCGGCGCGACGGATGTACTCGGCAAAGGGTTTCGTCGTGGTGCGCCGCCACGACTTCGTACGAGGCGGTGTTGCCATCCACAACTTCGACATGCGCAAGCACCTCACCTGACACGACGAGCGGTTCACCCCCACCGGAGGCGTGCTGTACCCGGCGATTCGCGGCGCTCGACGCGGAGCGCGGAACGCTGTTCTGGGACACGCGTGTCCGGCGAAACGAGCCGACTCCGCGGTCGCCGGCCTCTGGTGGCTAGCGCATTGGATCGGTGATCAGCAGCGGGTTCGAGATCGCGATGTGGCTCAGGACTGCCGCCGTGCTCGTGGCCTTCATGTCGGTAAGTCCGTAGGTGACGAAGTGCCAGTGGTCGACGGCACGGTATGCGCTGCACCCCTGGAGCCCGCTGCCCAAGTTCAAACCCGGCGTGTAGCCGACATGGCGGGGCTCTTGTCCGGGGTAGAGCGATTCGAGTGTCGCGGTGATCGCCTCCCAACCTGGCGAACTGTCATCGATCGGCACCTTCGGGATGGTAGATGCTGCGTGGATCGGACCGGCGAGGTCGCAGGAGGTGGCAACCCAGGTCCGGCAGGGCTCTGGGATGCTCTGGACGTGAGGTTCCGTGGCGGGCCCAGGCCGGCCAATGAGACGGTCGGCGTCGCCCTGGGGATGTCCTCAGCAGAAGTCACGGATCTCGTTCGTCGCCGGTTCTGGCACACCGGCATGATGAACGGGTGCCAACGGAGCCTGCCGCCGTCGTCGAAGGTCTGCACCTCGGTGCCGATCACCGGTTCAGCAAGTCATCGACCGACACGGTGGAGCTGGTCGCCGGGCTCGGCGTAGCGGGCGACGCCCACGCCGGCGCCACGGTGCGCCACCGTTCTCGTGTCACTGTGGATCATCTTCAGCCGAACCTGAGGCAGGTCCACCTGCTCGCGGGTGAGCTCCTCGAAGAGCTTCGTGCCGACGGCTTCGCCGTTGGACCCGGAGCCTTGGGCGAGAACATCACAACTCGCGGGATCGATCTCCTCGCGCTCCCGACGGGCGCGGTGCTGCGGGTCGGCAACGGTGCGTTGCTCACCGTGACCGGGCTTCGCAACCCGTGCAAGCAACTGGACCACTTCCAGGACGGTCTCATGAAGGCCTTGATCGACACCGCTCCGGACGGTGGCGTCGTTCGCCGTGCCGGAGTGATGGCCGTCGTCGTGCTCGGTGGTGTCGTGGCAGTGGGTGATGTGATCTCGGCGGCCTCGCCTCCGGGCCTGCCAGTACCTCTGCGGCCCGTATGAGGAGGCACGTCCACAACCCGTGTCCGACAGCAGGTCCGGCTCAGCCTCGCTCGGTGAGCTCGATGGTGTTCCCGTCAGGGTCCTGGTAGCGAGCGCTGGTACCCCACGGTTCGCGCCTCGGCTCGTGGGTCACGTCTGCACCTGCCGCGATCGCCTTGGCGTGCGCTGCGGTGATGTCATCGACTTCGAAGCTGAGCTGCGCGCCCGTCGTCGATTGCCCCTTGCTCTGGTAGAGCGCGAAATGAAGGAGCGCGCCTTCGGTCCAGGTGGTCGCACCGTGAGCACCGCTGATCCACCGGTCGTCCTGCCCGTACTCAGCGCCCTGATGGTCCGACAACTCGAGCGCGAGACCGAAGCCCTCCCGGTAGAGATGGACGGAGCGCTCGAGATCGGTCACCTCGAGCACGACGGTCACGAGCCGGCTGCGGTTCTCCATGGTCTCATCGTGGCGCAGCACGCGACTTCGCGCCGACGCGCTTCCACTCCCGGCGATCAGGGGTTGAGGTGTGAGGTGTTCGGGGATGCTCGTTCTGGGGCGTGTTCACGCCGACCCGGGGGAAGAACATGGGGGTGTCGGAGTTCGGGGGTGGGCGACGATGATGCAGGTGATGGGGCAGCCTGCGATCGATCACGGTGCGGTACTGATGCGTATCTACGACGACGCCATCAGGGAGGTCTTCGCCTACCTGAGCGCCAGGTGTGGCGGTCGGGCGCTCGCCGAGGATCTCACCGCCGACACCTTCCTCGCCGCCGTCGGCCAGATCCGTCGCGGGAAGGTCGAGACGGTCTCGATCGCCTGGCTGATCGGCATCGCCCGACACAAGCTCGTCGACGAGTGGCGGCGGTCGGCTCGCCGCCCGACGCCCGCTGCGCTCGACGAGCGCGCCGAGCCGTCGACCGCCGATCAGTGGGACGCCGTCATCGACCGACAGTTCGTCGGGTCGGTGATGGCCGAGCTCGGACCGCACCATCGCACCGCCTTGTCCTTGCGGTACTTCGACGGTCTCAGCGTGCCCGATGTCGCCGATCACCTCGGCCGCACGGTGGAGGCGACCGAGACGCTGCTGGTGCGGGCCCGCCGCCGATTCCGAACCGTGTACGAACAGCAGCAAGGAGGTGCGGCATGACCGGCGATCCCTTCGACGGCATCGCACCGCCGGACGACCTGACGATCGATCCGGTCTTCTCCGCCCGCCTGCGTGCACGCGTGCACCGAGCCCTGGGCATCCCGACGAACGCCGTCCGAGTCGCGCTGCCCGACCGCATCGAGACATCGACCACCGAGAGGAACACCGCCATGAACCAGGTCATCACTCCGCACCTCTGCGTCCACGACGCCACCGCTGCGCTCGACTGGTACCGCGAGTACTTCGGCGCCAACGTCACCGATGTGATCCCGTGGGAGGGCCGGGTCGGCCACGCGGAGATCGACATCGCAGGGGCCGTCTTCTACCTCAGCGACGAAGCACCGGAGCTCGGCGTGGTCGCACCGGCCCGTGATGGGTCACAGACATCGGTGAGCCTCGTGCTGCAGGTTGCGGTCGTCGAGGAGTTCGTCGAACGAGCGACCAGAGGCGGTGCCACCGTCCAACGTCCGATCGAGGAGGCGCACGGCTCACGCAGTGCGTGGCTCGTCGATCCCTTCGGCCATCGGTGGAACGTCGGCACACCCGTGTACGACGCCGAGAAGGTCGCCGCTCGACGCGGACCATCGGAGCCGTACTACATGACCTTGACCAGCCCGGACGTCGAGCGCGGGGCGACGTTCTACGGCGCCGTTCTCGGCTGGGAGTTCCAGGAGCAGCCGAACGGCGGCCGCCACGTCACCAACACCGAGATGCCGATCGGTCTGCGTGCACCCTCGAATCCCTTCGGCGACACCGAGCCGGGTGAGATCCAGATGTGGTTCACAGCCCGCGACTTCGACGACGCCGTCGAACGGGTCCGGGTCGCCGGCGGCACGGTGGTCGAGCTGAACGCGTACGACTCCGGCCGCGAGGCGGTCTGCGAGGACGACCAGGGCGTCAGGTTCAAGCTCAGCGAACCGGCCCCCGGCTACGACCGCTGAACCTCCACCCCGCGGCACACGAACGGGGCGGCGTGCGGGAAGATCTCGGGGGACGATGTCGAGAACAGCCGGGTGGCTCCGTCCCATGGGTACGGAGCGGCCAGATGGCCGCCACCAGTGAAGGGAACCTCATCATGGCCAAGTACCTGTTGCTCAAGCACTACCGAGGCGCACCAACCGCTCTCCACGGCGTGCCGATGGACCAGTGGACCCCCCAAGAGGTGGATGCCCACGTGGCCTACATGAACGACTTCGCCGCGAAGCTCGAAACCACCGGCGAGTACGTCGATGGCCAGGCCCTCGCCCCCGACGGGATGTGGGTGCGCTACGACGGCGAGAACCGGCCACCGATGACCGATGGCCCGTTCGCCGAGACCAAGGACCTCATCGCCGGTTGGATGATCATCGACGTCGACGGCGAGGAGCGGGCCATCGAGCTCGCCGGTGAGCTGTCGGCGGCGCCGGGAGCAGGAGGCGAGCCGATCCACGAGTGGCTCGAGGTGCGACCGTTCCTGGCTCACCCCGCCACCGTCACCGAGTGACGCCACCGGAACCCGATCGGGGCAGCGACGGCCACGAGGAGCTGCTCCGATCGCTCACTCCCGTCGCCCTGGGCGCCCTCGTGCGCCGAGGGGCCGACTTCGCGACGGCGGAAGACGCTGTCCAGGAAGCCGTGATCAAGGCACTGACCGCGTGGGCGGGCGACCCACCACGCGACCCCGGGGCCTGGCTGATCACGACCGCCTGGCGCGCCTTCGTCGATCTCGCACGATCCGACCGAGCTCGTCGGGCCCGCGAGGAGCGATCCGAGGCGGAGCCCCCGGCCGGCCCGAGCCGACAGACCGACGACACGCTCCAGCTGTACCTGCGCTGCGCCCATCCGTCGCTGACGACGTCATCGGCGGTCGCGCTCACGTTGCGAGCCGTGGGTGGACTCACCACCAGGCAGATCGCCGAGGCGTACCTGGTTCCTGAGGCGACCATGGCGCAGCGCATCAGCCGCGCGAAGCGCACCGTGAGCCAGGTGCGCCTCGACGAACCGGGCGACCTCGGGACCGTCATGCACACGCTCTACCTGGTGTTCAACGAGGGGTACTCCGGCGACATCGACCTGGCCGCCGAGGCGCTCCGCCTGACACGTCAGCTCTCCGCCATGATGGACGAGCCCGAGGTGCGGGGCCTGCTCGCGTTGATGCTGCTGCACCACGCCCGCCGCGCCGCCCGACGCAGCGCCGACGGTCGCCTGGTCCCGCTCGCGCAACAGGATCGCGATCGGTGGGACCGACCGGCCATCACTGAAGGTGTCGTCATCCTCCAGGCTGCGCTGGAGCGCGACCGGCTCGGGCCCTACCAGGCACAGGCGGCGATCGCCGCGCTACACGCGGACGCCTCGTGCGTCGAGGACACCGACTGGGTGCAGATCGTGGAGTGGTTCGACGAGCTCGTCGAGCTCGGCGACAACCCGGTGGTGCGGCTCAACCGCGCGGCAGCGGTCGGCGAGGCCGACGGGGCACCCGCCGGCCTCGCTGCGCTCGCCGACATCGATCCCTCGATCCCCCGCTGGACGGCGGTCGCCGCGCACCTCCACGAACGCAACGGGGAGCTCGACCTGGCGGCCGAGCTGTACGCACGGGCCGCGCTCGACGCGCCCAACCTCCCCGAGCACGAGCACCAGACACACCAGGCCGCACGCGTCAACGCCCTGCTCCGCAGCAGATGACCCTGCGAGGTCGACGCCGCCCGCCCGCGGGACTCCGACGCACCACTGGCCGACCGACCTCGACCACGATCCATCCGCTGCGGCTCGAGACCACACGGCCGTTCAGGTCACGAACCGCAGGTGTCCCCACCCTCGTACACCGCCACCCGGAGAGATCGCGGCTCCAGCTCGGCGATCCGTACCCGATTGGCGTCGTCGAGTGCTCCTTGGTGGAGGTACCGAACGATCGCCAGGCTCTCCAGTTCGGTGACCTCCTGTTCGGAGAGCGGGTCGAACGACGCGATCCGGGTCATGTCGGGATCGCCATCACAGGCGGCGATCATCCCTGTGTCGGTCCGCACGGGCTCGACCACGATCAAGATCGTGCTCTCGACCGCCTGGTCGTCCCATGTGCGCGTCGTTCCCCACTTCAGGCCGCCGCCGCCGTCGCTGGTGAAGACCTGACGACCTGACCGAGCGAGGGCGGCGATGACGCCGGGCCCGGCCTGAGCGAAGGCGTCGCCGGTCGTCTCCACGCGCAGCCGCGCGTCGTTCGGGAGAACCCGGTCGAGCTGGGACGCGACCGAACGCACGGCACCTGCCTGATCCTGGCGCGGCGGTGGTACGGCGAGCCAGGCGTTCCCCGTGCGCATGATCGGGACGGCGATCAACGTGACCGCCAGCACGAGTCCGAGCCCGACCGCGGCGGCGTGGCGCGGTCGCGACCATCGGTTCATCGCGGACCGCATCAGGTCGTGAAGGAACACATCCCAGGCCCCCCACGCCGTTGCCACCCAGATGAACATCGAGAAGGGGAGCATCCACACGACGAGGTAGGGAAGCACCGGCGGTTCGATGCGGGAGGCGGCGACGACTCCTGCGACGAGCTGGACGAAGGCCAACGCGGCGATCGAGGCTCCGGCGAGACGACCTCGGCGGCAACCGGCCACCACCAGCGCTCCCGTCACGGCGAGGAAAAGGAGGAGCGGAAGGATCGAACCAGGCTGGACATCGAGGAACACCAGGACCTGGTGAAGGGGTCGTGGAGACGCCTGGTCTATGCCAACGCGACCCTGGCGCCGGGCCTCATCGACAAGGCGGCCTACACCTTCTGCGTGCTTGAGGCCCTGTGGCGGGCGCTGCGCTGCCGTGACGTCTATGCCACCGGTGCCGACAAGTGGGGCGACCCGAGGGCCCGGCTCCTGTCGGGCGCACCGTGGGCGATAGCGCGCGAGCGGGTGCTTCGCTCGCTGGA
>JBBSTY010000170.1:0-7183 GCA_038235385.1 Acidimicrobiales bacterium
CGAGGAGTTCACCGCCGGCGCCGCGTGACCGTTCCGGCGGCGGCCGCCGCACCGTGATCCCGTCGAGAGCCTCGGCGCGGAGCCCGCGGCGGCCGACGGCACCGCGCCAGACTGCTCTCGACCGCGCCGCTTCGATCCGACGGCGCTCCCCCGCACCACCAGCAGGACTCATGGCTGACATCCCCCCCGACAGCGACATCACCTCCGGGCACCCCACGACCCGCCACCTCCAGTCGGCGGCGTCGAGCGACGACCGCCCGCAGGCCGCAACCCCGGGCCGGCCCACGGCGCCGTTCCCCGGCGGAGCGCACCTGTCCTACGACGTGGTGAGCTACGGCCCCGACATCGCTGACGAACGCACCCTGCGGCTGCTCGGTCCGGTCGAGGGCAAGCGCGTCCTCGAGCTCGGATGCGGGGGTGGGCAGTCGTCGATCGCCCTCGCCAAGCAGGGCGCGAAGGTCATCGCCGTCGATCCCTCCGCGGAGCGCCTCGATCAGGTGCGGGCGGCCTGCGACCGTGAAGAGGTCAAGGTCGAGCTCCACCAGGGCGACCTCGCAGAACTGCCGTTCGTTCGGGCCGAGACCATCGACGTGGTCTTGAGCACCTACGCACTCGCGTCGGTGCCCGACCTCGATCGCGTGTTCCGTCAGGTGCACCGGGTCCTGCGCCAGGAGAGCGCGCTCGTCTTCTCACTCCCCCACCCGGTCTTCGAGCTCTTCGACCAGGAATCGTCGGACCCGCTGCGCATCGCCCACTCGTACTTCGATCGCTCGCCTCGCTCGTGGCGCGACGGGGACGCCGAAGGTGTGTCGTACCCCCGGTCGATCACCGACATCTTCACCGGCCTCATGCGCGCCAACTTCCGGGTCGACACGTTGCTCGAGCCGGCGGTCGGCGCGGATGCCGTGCGCAGCGAGTACTTCTGCCCCATCATGAACGGCGTTCCAGCGACGCTGGTGCTGCGGGCCCGAAAAGAAGGGCTCTGACGCTCCGTCGGAGGCCGCCCCTCAGTGGTGCGAGGGCACCCTGGCAGATTCGCTGCGTAGGTCGATGGCGTCGTCCTCGAGGGGGAAGCGGCGCTCGAACCAGCCGATGAAGCCGAAGATCACCGCGGCGACGGCCACCACGAAGCGGGTGGCGCTGATGAACGACAGCGCCACGCTGTCGGAGTGGGGCGCTTGCATCGAGAGCACGATGGTTGCCGCAGCCAGGACCGCGAGGTACCGACTGAGGACGACCACCCGGCTGTCGTTGTCTCGAGTCATGTGAGGGTCACTCCCGAGTCGGTCCGACGTGTGGGGCCGAACAGTACCAAAGACCTATTGACACGACACCTCTCGCCAGCGGGTTGCGTGCAAGCCCTCGCCGGACGACGTCACGATGCCGGGTCGGTGACACGGCGGTCTGTGCCCTCGCGGTCCGCCCACCACCGGTCGAGACGCTCGAGCGCGTCGGCCTCGTCGAGCGGCCCCTCGTCGAGGCGCACCTCGAGCAGGTGGGCGAGCGCCTGGCCCACGAGCGGACCCGGCGGCAGACCCAGGTGCTCCATCACGCGCGTGCCGTCGACGTCCGGCCGGATCGATGCGAGCTCCTCCTGCTCGCGCAACGCAGCGATCCGCTCCTCGAGCTCATCCATGCGACGAGCGAGGCGGTCGGCCTTGCGCTTGTTGCGCGTCGTGCAGTCGCAACGGGTGAGCTCGATCAGCTCGTCGAGCAGGTCGCCGGCGTCGCGCACGAACCGGCGGACGGCACTGTCGGTCCAGCCCATCTCGTAGGTGTGGAAGCGGAGGTGGAGGTAGACGAGGCGGGTGATCTGCTCGATGTCGTCGTTCGAGTACTTCAGGGCACGCATGCGATCACGGGTCATGCGTGCGCCGACCACCTCGTGGTGGTGGAAGCTCACCCCGTCGGCACCGATGGCGCGGGTGCGGGGCTTGCCCACGTCGTGGAAGAGCGCGGCGAGCCGGGTGGTGCGGTTCGGGGTGCCGTCGTCGAGGCGCGAGCGCACGTTGGCCACCACCGCGATCGTGTGCGCCAGCACGTCCTTGTGGCGGTGGATCGGATCCTGCTCGAGCCGCATGGCGGTGAGCTCGGGAAGGAACTGGTCGATGAGGCCCGTGTCGACCAGGAACCAGAGCCCGGCCGACGGGTCGTCGACCACCATCAACTTGTCGAGCTCGTCACGCACCCGCTCCGCAGACACGATGCCCAGCCGAGGCGACATCTCGGTGACCGCGGCCACCAGGTCGGGTTCGGGCACGAGGCCGTAGCCGGCGATGAAACGAGCGGCCCGGAGCATGCGCAACGGATCGTCGCCGAAGGAATCGGCCGGGCCGAGTGGCGTGCGGAGCCGTCGGTGCACGAGATCGTCGGCACCGCCGTGGGGATCGATGAGTCGGGGGTCGGGCAACGCCAACGCCATCGCGTTGACGGTGAAGTCCCGCCGGGCGAGATCGGCCTCGATGGCGTCGGCGAACACCACCTCGGGTTTGCGCGAATCCGGGTCGTAGGCCTCGGCCCGATGCGTGGTGATCTCGTAGGAGCGCCCCTGGTGGCGCGCGCCGATGGTGCCGAACCGCTCGCCCTGGGTCCACAGCGCGTCGGCCCAGCCGGCGACGATCTGCTTGGTCTCGTCCGGGCGGGCATCGGTGGTGAAGTCCAGATCCGAGCCGGCGGTGAGCACACGCCCGTCGAGCAGGTCCCGGACCACGCCGCCGACGAGGTACAGCCGCTTGCCGGCGGCCTCGAAGCGTTCGGCCAACGGCCGAGCCTCGTCGATCACGGGTCGCCACGTCTCGGGGATCACCCCGGCACGTTACCGGCCGGGTCGGACCGACAGGAACGGCGTCGAGGGCCCGGCCGTCGTCAGGTCCAGCCGTTGGCGTCGCGGATCCGACGAGCGGCGTCGACCACCACCATCCCCGGGCCGCCCGCGGAGGCCGGCTCCGGGCGATGCTCCACACCGGCCAGCGTGGCCAGGCTCGCACCTGCCGAATCCGCGAGTCCGCGCAGGTCGTAGCCCCCCTCGAGGAAGAGGACCCGCCGGCCCGCCGGGACGAGCGAGGCGACCGCTTCGGTGACGTCGGCGAAGTCACCCGAGGTCAGTCCGAGACCCGTGATCGGATCGCGACGGTGCGCGTCGTAGCCGGCCGAGACGAGCAGCCAGGTGGGGGCCCACCCATCGACGAGCGGCGCGAGCAGGGTGTCGACCGCGTGGCGGTAGACGTCGCCGGTCGCGCCGGCCGGCACGGGAACGTTGATGGTGGTACCGGCCCCTGCGCCGGCGCCGGTCTCGTGGAGCGAACCGGTGCCCGGATAGAGGGGGTACTCGTGGATCGAGAAGTAGACGACACGAGGATCGTCGTAGAACACATCCTGTGTGCCGTTGCCGTGGTGGGCGTCGTAGTCGACGATCAGCACCCGCTCGCCACGGTCGGCCAGCGCGGTGGCGGTGACCGCGACGTTGTTCATGAGGCAGAAGCCCATGGCCCGCCGCGGTGTGGCGTGGTGCCCGGGGGGCCGGACCGCGCAGAACGCCGCGGTTCCCTCACCGGCATCGAGCCGGCGGACCGCCTCGAGGCCGGCGCCTGCCGCGAGCATCGCCGCGTCGAAGGAGTGCGGCCCGCACCTCGTGTCGCCGTCGATCTGTCCCCCACCCGTGAGCGAGAGCTCCTCGATCGCCTGGACGTACCGGCCGGGATGCACGCGCGCCACCTGGTCGCGGGTGGCCGGTACCGGCTCGAACGGGACGAGCACGTCGCGCAACCCGGCTTCGTCGACCCCAGCGGACACGGCGCGCAGGCGCTCGGGACGTTCCGGGTGGTGGTCCCCGCTGTCGTGCAGCAGGAAGTCGGGGTGGGTGGTGAAGAGCACGCTCACGCCGCCACCCTACGGTCGCCCGGGGTGATCGGCTCGGTTCGCCGGCGGTCGTCGACGACCGACCGGTCCCTCGGACCGCGCCACCCATCCGACCCGATCGGGGCGTGCGGTCCATGACCCGGAGGAGGGCGACGTATCCTCGGAGCGCACCGCCTCGCGACGCATCCACCCGTTCGCCGGCACGGCGCTCCGTCCCCGGCGAGGGAACACTCCATGATCAAGAGCAAGCTCGACGTCGTCCAGTGGGGCGCAGACCGGTTCCGCGTCGGGCCGTGGCGCGGCGACCGCTCGATCGCGTACATCGTGCCGGCGCCCGGGCGACCGCCGGCCAGCCAGACGATCGAGCAGTGCCTGCGCGACCTCGCCGCTCGGGGGTACCGGTCGGCGCTGACCTCAGCCCTCACCCCCACCGAGCAGCACCCGTTCCTGGCGGCGGGCTTCGGAGTCCACGAACGTCTCCACCTGTTGCGCCACGACCTGCGCCAGATCCGTCGTGCCGGTCCCATCCGGCTCCGTCGGGCGACACGGTTCGATCGAGCTGCGGTCCTCGCGCTCGACGGCCGGGCCTTCGATCCGTTCTGGCGCTTCGACGACCACGGCCTGCGTGACGCCCGTCGGGCCACGCCGTCGAGTCGCGTCCGCGTCGCAGAGAGCAAGGGGCTCGCCGGGTACGCCATCACCGGTCGAGCCGGCCCCATCGGTTACCTCCAGCGCCTCGCCGTGGATCCGGACCGTCAGCACCACGGCATCGGCACCTCGTTGGTCGCCGACGCGCTGGAGTGGGTCGCGTCACGGGGAGCCACGTCGCTGCTGGTGAACACCCAGGAGCACAACGTCGCCGCGCTCGGGCTCTACCAGCACCTCGGGTTCGAGCGTGAGGTCGAGGGTCTCGCCGTGGGCGAGCCCCCCCTCGCGCACCACCACGGCGCGAGTCCGCCACCATTACCCGCGCGCGGCGGCGGGGGCCCGCGTCCTCAGCCGCCCTCGTTGCGGTGGTCCTGGCGCTCCTGACGATCCTGACGATCGGGTCGGACCGGGGGTCGGCCTCGACGTCGGTCGGGCCGCGGCAGACGGGACTCGAACCGGCGGGTGCCGCCCGGCTCGCGCTCGTGGGGCAGACCCCGTTCGTCTCACCCACCGACACGTTGCGCATCGACCTCGACGTCACCGGAGCCCCCACCGAGGCCGACGTCACCTTCACCGTCTGGCCCTCGGTCACGGCGCCGGATGATCCGGGTACCGCCCAGGCCCGCTTCGATGCGTGGGTCGACGGCTCCGCCGGCACGCAGGGCAACCCGTTCAACAGCCCCAAGACCTTCGCGCTCGCCTCGCTCCCGCCCGCTGACGGATCCGGCCGGATCAACGCCTCGTTCCAGATCGTCCCCGAGGGCGCCGAGGTACCCCTGGTCGGTTTCGCGATCGCCGACCCGGGCGTGTACCCGTTCACCGTCACGCTCACCGAGCCCGAGGGTGGGGCCGTGCTCGACAGCCTCACGACCTACCTCGTGCGGCTCCCCACCGACGCCGAGACCGCGCCGCCCCTCACCGTGGCGCCGGTGGTCGATGTCCACGCACCCGTCGCGCTCCGGCCCGACGGCACCCGAGCGCTCGACCCGGCGGCGATCCGCAGGACCGAGCGCATGGTGGACGCGCTCGCCTCGGCACCGTCGGTGCCCGTCACCGTCGACGCGACACCCGAGACCCTCGAAGCGCTCGCCGGCGCCGGGCCGCTCCCGCCCCTCGACGCCTCAGCCGATCCGACCGACGCCGGACCGGCCGTGGGGACCGGCGCCGAGCTCATCGGCGCGCTCCAGTCCGCTCTGGTTGGTCGGTCGGTGCTCGGTTCCACCTACGTCGACATCGACCTCCCGGCGTGGACGAGCTCGGGGATGGACTCGGTGATCGCCTACCAGATCTCCCACGGAGCGAACGTCACCGAGGCGGTGTTGCCCGAGCGAGCGCCGGTGGACAGCCGGACCTGGGTCGCCGACACCGACATCACCGCCGATGCGCTCACACAGCTGCGCGCCAACGGCATCGAGCAGGTGGTGCTGCCCGAATCGATCGTCGGCCCGGTCGACCCACGCACGACCAACGATCCCGGTGGCGCCCAGGCGCGAGCTGTCCAGCCGTTCACCGTGAAGGACGGCGCCGGCGACGAGCTCCGGGCGGTGACCGCACATCCTGCGTTCGGGCGTCGCCTCGTCACCACCGACGATCCCGCCCTCAACGCGCAGATCCTCGTCGCCGACCTCGCCGTCACCTACCTCGGGGCACAGCGTCCCCGAGTGGCCGACTTCCCGACCGCGGCGCGCGGCGTCACGTTCACCGTCCCCGACGACGAGCTGGCGTTCCGGTCGCTGGGACCGTTCCTCACCGCGCTGGGATCACGGCCGTCGCCCGACGGCGGCGGCGCCGCCATCGTGTCCCCGGCGACGCTCGACGGCCTGTTCGCCATCGCGCGACCCGACGGGCCCACCGACGGTTCGGGCTCGATCCGCAGCATCGACTCCGAGTCCTCGACCGACGGGTCGACGGACATGGGCGACTACCCGGATCGCCTCGATGACGCCGAGCTCGCGTTGAGCGCCTACGAGTCGATGGTCGTCGACACCGCTCCGCAGCTCGTGCTCCCCCTCCGTCAGCTCCTCGATGTCTCCGGCGCGGCAGGGTTCGACGCCACCGAGCGCCAGCAGTACCTGGATACCAGCACCCGCACGGTCCACGACGCGGTCGGGGCGGTGCAGATCCCCGACCAGGACCAGGTGACGCTCACCCAGACCGAGTACGAGCTCCCCGTCTTCTTGGAGAACGGCCTCGCCTACCCGGTCGAGGTCACCCTGACCCTCGCCAGCCCCAAGCTCACGTTCCCCGACGGCGACCAGTTCGAGGTCCGCCTGGATCCCGGCCGCAACCGCGTGCCCGTCCGTGTGGAGACGGTCTCCGGCGGCACGTTCTCGATGTCGATCGATGTCGCCACCCCCGACAACCGGCGCCAGATCGGCTCGGACATCATCGAGATCCGGTCCACCGCCATCTCGGGCCTCGGGCTCATCCTGTCGATCGGGGCCGGGTTCTTCCTGCTGGTGTGGTGGGTGCGGAACTGGCGCAAGTCCCGCCGCCGGATCGACGCCACGAGCCCGCCCACCGAGCAGACGGTGGACTCGGGCGTCGATCCCCACGCGAGCTTCACCGTGGGTTCGCTCGACGAGCTCATCGCCGGGAGCACCGGTGCGCCCGGCGCGGGTGACCGGCCCGAGGCACCCTCCCGGACCTCGCCGGATCCCCGACAGACCTGAACGAC
>JBBSTY010000171.1:0-7117 GCA_038235385.1 Acidimicrobiales bacterium
CCCCCACGGCCGGGTGCTCGTGGCCGGTGGGTCCGACGGAACCACCGGCTCGCCCGGTGACCACGCCCTCGCCACGGTCGAGCTCTACGACCCTGCCGCCGGGCAGTGGGCGGCCGGTCCCGCCCTCGGCGCGGCCCGGTCCCACGCGACCACGACCGTGCTGGACGACGGCAGCGTGCTGGTCGCCGGCGGCCTCGGGCCCGACGGCTCGCTGGCCACGGCCGAGCGCTACGACCCCGCATCGGACGGCTGGCACCCGGTGGGATCGATGGCCACCGGGCGCGGGTTCGCCGCCGCCAGCTCGCTCGCCGACGGACGGGTCCTCGTCGCCGGCGGCTTCGCCACGACCGAGCCCGTCGCCTCCGCCGAGGCCTTCGACCCGAGCACGGAGACCTGGCACGCGGTCGCGGCCATGCCCCGCGCCTCGATGCTGGACACCGCGACGACGCTCGCCGACGGGCGGGTGCTGGTGGCCGGCAACGACGCCCGCGGCACGCTCTACGACCCCGGCACCGACGAGTGGTCGTGGACCGGGGCCCTCGGGACGGTGCGGACCCACGCCACCGCGGTGACCCTGCCGGACGGCGACGTGCTGCTGATCGGCGGCACCGCCGCCGGTAACGTGGAGACCGAGGCGGAGATCTACGACGTCGCCACCAACACCTGGCAGAACACGACCGACCTCCCCGTTGCCACGACGTCGGCGTCGGCGATCGTCCTGCCCGACGGCTCGGTGCTCGCGGTCGGGGGCGCCAACGGCACCACCCCCCTCGCCGCCGCCGCGATCTACCGAGCGGCCACCGTGCCCGCGCCGGCCACTCCGGCCGAGACCCCGGCCGCGACCCCCACCGCGCCGGCGACCGGACCGCTCCCCGTCACCGGCACCGACATCCTCCGCCTGGCGCTCCTCGCCTCGCTCCTCCTCGCCGCCGGATGGGTCGCCGTCGGCGCCACCCGCCGCCGGCGGGCGTAGCGAGGGGCGACCCGCGCGATGGGCGTCGTCAGCCCGTGAAGGCTGGAGCCGCGACGACCGGACCGGCGATCGGGGTCGCGACAGGCATCGTCGAGCCCGAGACAGTAGCGGTGGTGGTGGTGGTGGTGGGCCCGACGCCCACCTCGGCGAGCTCGCCGACCACGGCGGAGATGCCACCGACCAGTTGGTTCAGCAACGTCACGTTGACGCCGTCGAGGTCATCGCATTCGAGGTGGTAGCAGGTGTCGAACGACTCGCCGGCGGTTCCGCCGTAGGCATCGGCCTGCTCCCCGGTCTTGGGTTGCTCGGCTCCGGAGAACAGCCCGCCGACAGGGATGCCGGCCTCGGCGAAGAAACGATCGTCGGACCGACCGTCGGTCCAGATGCCCTCGGTCGGGATGCCGGCGGCGGCGAAGTGGCGACGGAACCGAACGGTCAGCGCGTCGGACCCGGGACTCACCGTCTCCGGCATGGACGCGGTGGCGGGGTCGTACACGAACGGGAACCCGTTGCGCGAGCCCAACTGATCGAAGTTCAGGTACGTCGTGATGGCAGCCCTGTCCGTGGCGCTGAGGCTGCCGACATAGGCCTGCGACCCGAGGAGCCCGAGCTCCTCGGCGCCCCACAGACCGATCCGCAGCGTGGGGCCGGTGGCCGCGCCCGATGCGCCCCAGGCCTCGGCCAGCGCCAGCAGGGCGGCAACGCCGGATCCGTTGTCGCTGATCCCCGGCCCCTGGGGCACCGAGTCGAGGTGCGCTCCGAGGACGAGGACGCGGCTCGGGTCGGTCCCCGGTCGCTCGGCGATGACGTTGCTGCTCGTCACGGTGCCCGGCCGCCAGCCGCTGTCGAAGTTCAAGGTGACGGGTCCGACGCTGCGGACCTGTTGGACCAGCGACGCCCCCAGGGCATGGGAGAGCGAGAACGAGGCGAGCCCGAGTCCGATGCCGACGTCCACCTGCACCGGGTCCTGCTCGCCCGGTGTGCCGTCGGAGATGAAGCCGACGCCGGCCGCCCCGGCGCTGAACGCGTTGATCATGACCAGTAGCGGGTCGCAGGAGCCGTGCACGACGAGCGCGATCGCGTCGGGTGGGAAGGCGTCGAACGCGTCGGGTTCGCACGCCGTCGAGCCGTCGCCCGGACCGGGGACGCCGCTGATCCCGACGAGTGCGAGCGGTGCGTCGACATCATCACCCGACGGTGGTGTGGTGAGGGCGAAATCGGTGCCCATGTCGTACGTCGCGGGCACGGGACCTGTCTGGGACAGCGCGGGCGGGTCCGTCGGCACGGTGCCCGGGAGCGTGAACCGCTGCACGGTCACCTGCCACCCTGCCTGTTCCAACGATGCGACCGCATGCGCTTCGGACGCGGCGTATCCCGGCGAGCCGGTCGTTCGGTTGCCGCCCTCGCGGTCGGCGATCTCCTGCAGCGCGACCAGGTGGGACCACACCCGAGCGGGGTCCGCCACCGGCGTTGCGCTGGCGGCGCTGACCTCGCCACTCCGGGCCACCAGCGCGGTGGCGACCAACGCCGTGAGGAGCGCGACGCGAACCGTCCGAGCGATCGGTCTGGCAAGCGTTCTTCTCATGCCGTGACCCTACGCATGCCGAGCGTGGTGCCCGAACCTCCCCGCGCATCGGTGAGTACCCACTACTCATGACACCTTCGTCGGATCCCCGCAGAGTCCAGGTGACGGACGGATCGGCCGGCCGCTGGTCAGGAGGTACCTCCCCGATGGGACTGTTCAAACAGATCAAGGAGATGAAGGACATGGTGCACGAGGCGCCCGGGCTGATCGCCCAGTCGACCCAGCTGGCCGAGGCCGCCAAGGCCAACGCCGCGGTCCAGTCGGCGGCCGCCGCCCAGTATGCGGTTCCGGGCGCGTCGGTCACCTCCACGGCGGCTCCCAGCGGCGCCGGCACCGGCGCGATCGCCGGCGTCGATCTCCCGCTCTACGCCACCATCTCCCGAGCCTTCGCCGAGGTCGGCTACGACCAGGCCCAGGGCCCCGCGCTCGCCGCCCGACACGGCATCGGCGCATCCCAGTGGCAGGAAGCGATGGACGGGTGGAACGCTCGAATCGCCTCGGATCCGTCGGTGGCCGCGCAGTTCAACGCGCTCTACACCGGTCGCTGACATGGGCCTGTTCAAGGACCTCGGCGACACCAAGCGCCAAGCGAAGGAGCTGAGCCGCAACGCTCCGGGCACCGGGGCTCGCCTGTCCGAGATGAACCAGAAGATGGCGGCGCTCACCTCGTCGTTGGAGGCCTCGACCGTCGGTCTCGCGGCACGACCGGAGGGCAGCGCTCCTGTCGAGGTCCAGGTGCTGTCGGTCGAGCCCGCCACCGGCTACGTCAACGGCGATCCGGTCGTCCGCGTCACCGTCCTGGTGCTGATGGGCGGCGCGCCACCCGTGCCGGCCACGCAATCGATCGTGGTGCCGGCCCTGCAGGTCCACCGCCTGTCGCCAGGCGTTCGGCTGGCCGCTCTCGTCGATCCCCGGAACATCGAGGCGTTCGTCCTCGACTGGAACGCCAGCGCCTGAGACGAGGCCGCTGCGTCGTCGGTGGCGTGGGCGGGCCGGGGTGGGCCACGATCGGCCACCAACGAGATCGCAGGTCATGGTTGGGCCCGAGCCCGTGATCGTCGGCGGGGAGGCGGATGGCGACGAGCTCGTGGAGCTCGGTCGTCGCCCCGTTGGAGAGAGTCAGCCGGGTACCCGCCTCGATGGTCCTCGGCAGGTTCTCGAAGGCGAAGTCGACGGCTTCGACCTCGATCACGCCGTGGTCGTGGCGCGCACCGGTCCCGGGGGTCGCGGTCGACGGAACCGGGGTTCCCGTGGTGACCGATGAGGGCACGGTCGACGACGAGGCATCGACCGACGTGCCCGAGCTGCAGCCGGCGACCGCGACGGCGCCGGCCAGGAAGGCGGCGATCACGGCCCGCTGCTGCACCCGCTGGCGGCGCGGGGCGGGGACGAAGGACGGGGTGGGGACGGGCGCGGACATGAGAGCTCCTGGTGGTTCGGGGATGCCGATCGGTCGATCGGTCGATCGAGGGGAAGGTCGAAGGGGAAGGTCGACGACGAGGTGGTGGCACCACGTCGATGCGAGGTCGAGCGGCGGCGTCAGGCCGTCGGGTCCGCCATGGCGGCGACGATGAGGTCGAGCACGCCCTGGTCGGGCTGGGGCGGCGCCGGCGCGGCGGGCACGGCGCGGAGCAGCTCGAGGGCGCACGCCGTCGGGCTCGACGATTTCGAACAGGTCCTCCAGGTACTGGTCCCGGAACACCGGACACCCGGTGTCGACGATCACCGGTTCGGCGCCGCGGATCACCATGGCGTTGAGGTGCACGGCCTGGGGGGCGACCCCCTCGCCCACGGTGGCCTGGATGACCCAGGTCTCCGGGGCGATCTCCATGGGGTGGTAGCGGGGCGGGACGGGCCCCGATGGGTGGGTCGACATCGGTGGGGGTGGCATGGGCATGGTTCACACCATCGGGACAGATGCGCCCGGGCGCCACCCCCGTCTCGTGGATTCTCGCGCCGGCGTACGCGGGGGCGCCGAAGCCCTGCCAGCTGCGGGCCGACCCATCCCCCACACTTGTGGGATGGCGGCGGCGAGCGGCCTGTTCGACAATGTCGTGATGACGAGCGACCTCACCCGGCAACGCGTCCGCCGAGATGTCGAGGTCATCGCGCGAGCCGGTCTCGACACCGACCCCACGTCGTTCGTCGATCTGGTCACCCAGGACGAACCCGCGTTGTCGGTGTGGCTCGAGACCGACGGTGACCACCGCCGCTCGACTCGCGTGCGCGACTTCATGGAACCCCACTTCGGCTACCACGACGAGCTGCGCATGGTCGGCCGCCAGCGGGACCGGGGTTGGGGCGGCATGGCGCTGTTCCGCAGCCATGGCGAGCAGCCGTTCTCCGAGGCCGAGGTCGCCTTCATGGCCTCGCTGTCCGGCGAGTTCGCCACCGGGTTGCGGTCGGGGCTGCTGGTGCGACTCGCCGCGGGCCCCACCTCGGACCGCGCCCACGGACCCGTGGTCGTGATCGTCGGAGCCGACGACGAGACGAGTCAGCTCAGCGTGGGGGCCGACGCGGTGCTGCGGGAGATCTCCGCCGATCCCAACATGGCTCCGGCCACCGCCATCGTGGGTGCGTTGGTCGCCGGCGCCCGGCGCTACGCGGCGGGGACCAGCGGCGTCCTGCCCAGGGCCCGGGTGCGCATGAGCAACGGTCGGTGGCTCGTGCTCCACGCATCACCGCTGTCGAGCACGAACGGATCGAGCGGCGACGTCGTCGTCACCATCGAGGAGGCGAGGCCGCCCGAGATCGTGCCGCTCGTCGTGGCCGCGTTCGAGCTCACCTCGCGCGAGCGTGACGTGACCCAACTCGTGCTCCAGGGCGTCGACACCAAGGAGATCGCCAGCACGCTGCACATGTCGCGCTACACCGTGCAGGACCACCTCAAGTCGGTGTTCGACAAGGCCGACGTCCGCAGCCGACGCGAGCTCGTCTCTCGCATCTTCTTCGACCAGTACGTCCCGAGGTTGGGCGCCGAGTTGGCGCCGTCGGGCTGGTTCGCCGCCGAGGCCTGACCGCGGCTCGTCGGCGCGGGTCCGTCGTCGTCAGTGCCCGTCGGGAACCGGCTCGGGCTGTCCCGGCGCACCGACCCGAACGACCGTGCCCGGGTAGCCGCCCGCCTCACGCCACTCACGGAGCTTGGCGACGTAGCCCATCAGGTTGCCCGGGTAGACCGCGTTGCGGGCCGCCACCATGGTGCGGGCACCTTCGGAGTTGCCGTAGCTCGGGGTGCACGACGCCGAGTACCGGCCGAAGCCCTTGCCCACCTTCCACAGGAACGCAAGCCACTCCTCCTCGGCTTCGGGCGTGGCCTCGATGGTCTCGACACCGTCGGCGAGCAACTGCGCCACCAGCGAGCTGACGTGGTCGGCGAGCTCGCCGAGGTAGTGGGTGAAGTTCAAGCCGAACCCGGCCTGCACGAAGTGGCAGATCAACAGGTTGGGGAAACCGGCGGTGAGGATCCCGTGCAGCGTGTGGGCGCCGTCGGCCCACCGCTCACCGAGGCGGACGCCGTCGCGGCCCACCGGGTCGAAGCCGAGCCGGCTCACCGCGCCGGTCGTGACCTCGAAACCCGACGCGTAGACGAGCAGGTCGACCGGGTAGACGGTGTCGCCGACCACCGGTCCTTCGGCCACGACCTGCTGCACGCCGTGGCCGTCGGTGTCGACCAGGTGCACGTTGGGCTCGTTGAACGCCTGCAGGTACTCGTCGTGGAAGCAGATCCGCTTGCAGTGCTTGCCGTACCAGGGCTTGAGCGCCGCCGCGGTGTCGGGGTCCTCGATCACGTCGTCGATCCGGGCCCGCAACGACTCCATGGTCTCGAAGTCGACCTGCTCGAGGGCGGCGGACTCCTCGGAGGTGGCCGCCTCGGATTGGGTGTCGACCCACAGCACGTCGGTCCACCCGTCGCCGACCATGTCGACCTCGGGTTGGCCGCCGGTGACCGCGGAGGTGAAGTTGAGCGTGCGCTCGCGCTGCCAGCCGGGCTCCAGCGACGCGAACCACTCGCGGTCGGTGGGCGCGTTGGCGCGGACGCCGACCGCCGACGGGGTTCGCTGGAACACGTAGACCTCGGCTGCCGCCCGCGCCAGCTGCGGCACGAGCTGGATCGACGTGGCCCCGGTGCCGATGATGCCGACGCGCTTGTCGGCCAGGCGGTCCATGGGTTCGGTGGGGCTCCCACCGGTGTAGTCGTAGTCCCAGCGAGCGGTGTGGAACGCCTTTCCGGCGTAGTCGGTGATGCCCTCGATGGCGGGGAGCTTGGCCTTGGCGAAGATGCCGCTGGCGGTGATGAAGAACTTCGCCCGCAGACGGTCGCCGCGTGTGGTGACGATGGTCCACCGCGAGTCGTCCTCGTCCCACTCGGCCGACTCGACCTCGGTCTGGAACAGCGCGTGGGGGTAGAGCTCGAAGTGGCGGCCGATCCGCTGGCAGTGCTCGAAGATCTCGGTGGCCGGAGCGTACTTCTGGGTCGGGACGTATCCGGTCTCCTCCAGGAACGGCATGTAGATGTACGACTCGACGTCGCACATGCAGCCCGGGTAGCGGTTCCAGTA
>JBBSTY010000172.1:0-7101 GCA_038235385.1 Acidimicrobiales bacterium
GGTGCTCCTCGGTGGTGATCTCGAGGAGGTCGGCCTGCGCGCCGAACACCACGAAGGCGATGAATGCATCGGTGCCTCCGGGGGTGAACAGCGGTCGGTCCCACGCGCCGGTCGGTGCGGCGTCGTCAGCGGTCATGGCCCGATCCTCTTCGGGTCGTCCTCGCCGCTCGGTTCGGGGTCGTCGTCGAGATCGAGGAGCTGTTGGATCTCGGTGGAACCGGTCCTCACCTCGCGGAGGAAGGTGAAGCCGACCAGGCCGACCGTGACGACGGTGAGCGGCAGGCGGTAGTCGCCGATGAAGCCGAGGATCGAGTCGATCGTTCCCTGGAACACGTCGCCGATCCACCACATCAGCAGGACGCGGCCGATCGTGCCGATGACGTTGAGGGTCCAGAACACCCGCGGACGCATGTGCGCGGCGCCGGCCACCAGGCACACCGGGTTGTTGGGGAACACCATCACGATGGCGTGGCCGTAGCGACCGAAGAGGTCCTCGAGGTAGCGCATCATCGTGCCGAAGCGCGGCGTCCGCTGCTCCATCCACACGATGGCCCGGTCTCCGTAGAAGTGGCCGAGCGCGTAGAAGAAGATGTCGGGGATGAGCAATCGGATCACGCCGACGGCCAGGTAGGGCGCGAACGGGAGCTGGGCGGCGGCCAGCACCAGGTTGCGGTTGGCGGCGTTGAGCGCGATGAGCAGGAGCGGTGCCTCGGTGGACAACGTCGGGAAGAAGGCGTTGCCGAGGTTGCTGGCCACCACGAGAGCGATGATGGGCGCAACCAGCAGGGTCAGGTTCCGGCGTCCCAGTCCGGGGTGCTCTCGGGAACCACCGGGCGCGCCCTCGGACGGGTCGGCCCGAGACGCCGGGGGCTCGTTCTCGGGCGGATCGTCGGCGGAGGGCAAGCAACGATTGTCGCACCCCCCGGGTCCGCGAGCACCACCGGACCCGGTGGCGCACTCGCCGGGTCGAGCGCGTACGCTCCGAACCGGACCCGGGCCCCGCGTTGCCCGCGTCCGTACGATTCGCTCACCAGGGGGAACACATGCAAGGCCTCATGCAGGACCGTCCGCTCGCGCTGCCGCACCTCTTCGATCGAGCCGAGACCCTCTTCCCGAAGAAGCAGATCGTCACGGCCACGGCGACCGGCATCGAACGCCGCAGCTACGGCGAGTGGGCCGATCGCACGCGGCGGCTCGGCGGGGCACTCGATGCCCTCGGCATCAGCGCTGACGGCCGGGTGGCGACCTTCGCGTGGAACACCGCCAACCACCTCGAGCTCTACTTCGCAGCTCCGTGCACCGGCCGGGTGCTGCACACGCTCAACATCCGGCTGTTCCCCGAGCAGGTCACCTACATCGTCAACCACGCCGAGGACGAGGTCATCTTCGTCGACCGGTCCCTGCTGGGCCTGCTCTGGCCGCTGCTCGACACCTTCGACTCGAACCCCCACATCGTGATCATGGACGACGGACGGGGCGAGATCCCGAGCGCCGACGGTGGTCGTCGCACCTACGACTACGAGGAGCTCCTCGCCGCCGCCGACCCCGTCGAGTGGCACGTCGACGACGAGAACCAGGCGATGTCGATGTGTTACACGAGCGGCACCACCGGCAACCCCAAGGGCGTCGTCTACAGCCACCGCTCGACCTACCTGCACACCCTGGCGTGCCTCACCACCGACAGCCTCGGTGCCGGCGAGCGCGACACCATCTTGCCCGTGGTGCCCATGTTCCACGCCAACGCCTGGGGCCTGGCCCATGCGGCGGTCGCCTGCGGAGCCAACCTGGTGATGCCCGGCCCGAACATGACGCCCACGGCCATCGCCGACCTGATCGAGAACGAGAAGGTCACCATCGCGGCCGGGGTCCCCACCATCTGGATGGGCGTGCTGCCGGAGCTGAAGGGGCGCGACCTCTCGGCGTTGCGGCTCATCCCGTGCGGCGGTTCCGCGGTGCCCAAGGCGCTGTCGGAGGCGTTCCGGGAGCAGACGGGCCTCCCCATCCTGCAGGCGTGGGGCATGACCGAGACGAGCCCGGTCGCCTCGATCGGTCGCGTCAAGAGCTACCTGGCCGATTCGCTCACCGAGGACGAGCAGGCCGACTACCGCTCGTCGCAGGGACTGGTCTCGATCGGGGTCGACTTCCGCATCGCCGATCCGGACACGCTCGAGCTCCAGCCGTGGGACGGCACCAGCCGGGGCGAGCTCCAGGTCGCCGGCCCGTGGATCGCCCGTGAGTACTACGACGACGACCGGTCGCCCGAGTCGTTCACGCCCGACGGCTGGCTCAAGACGGGCGACGTCGCCACCGTCGACGCCGAGGGCTACATCCGTCTGGTCGACCGCACCAAGGACGTGGTGAAGTCGGGCGGCGAGTGGATCAGCTCGGTGGAGCTCGAGAACGAGATCATGGCCCACCCCAAGGTCGCCGAGGCCGCGGTCATCGGGGTCTCGCACCCGAAGTGGAGCGAGCGTCCGTTGGCCTGCGTGGTCGTCAAGGAGGGTGAGGAGCTCACCGCCGCCGAGGTCCTCGAGTTCCTCGACGGCCGCGTCGCCAAGTGGTGGCTCCCCGACGATGTGGTGTTCATCGACGAGGTGCCCAAGACGAGCGTCGGCAAGTTCTCCAAGAAGACCCTCCGCGACACCTACGCCGACCACGTGCTGCCCACCTCCGGGAACTGACCCCGGCCCGGGGCGACGAATGGGGTGGCCGTCGGGCTCGCCCCTAACCTGGGGTGGTGGCTCGGTACCGGTGGGCTTTTCGTCCCGGATGGATCCTCTCGCACCTCTTCGTGATCGGGTGCGTGGTGCTCTTCGTGTTCCTCGGCTTCTGGCAGTTCGGCCGCCTCATGGGCCGACGGGAGGCCAACGACCTGATCCGCGAGCGCGAGTCGATGGCCCTCGTGCCGGTCACCGAGACGATGTCGGCCGGGGACACGCCGGACCAGGTCGGCGACGCCGTGTTCCGACAGGTCAGCGCTGAGGGCGTCTACGCCGTCGACGACCAGGTCCTCATCCGCAACCGCACCAACCAGGGGGCGCCGGGCTACTGGGTGGTGACCCCGCTGGTGCTCGCCGACGGCGACGCAGTGGTGGTGAACCGCGGGTGGATCCCCATCCAGACCGGTGACGAGGTCGAACCGGCCTTCTACGCGCCGCCCAGCGGCCAGGTCCAGGTCACCGGGCTGGTCGTCGACAGCCAGGAGCAGTCCGGTCTCGGGATCACCGACCCCGACGGTGAACGGCTCGCGAAGTTGTCACGGGTCGACGTCCCCCGGCTCCAGCAACAGGTCGATCTCGCGCTGCTCCCGATGTTCGTGAACCTGGTCGGGCAGGACCCTGCGCAGTCCGGGCAGCTCCCGGAGCCCGTTCCTCCCCCCGAGCTCACCGACGGCTCCCACCTCAACTACGCCGGGCAGTGGTTCATCTTCGCCACGCTCACCACGATCGTGTACCCGCTCCTCCTGCGCCGCACGGCGCGGAACAAGGCAGCCGAGGGCGCCATCGGGCCGGTCGACGTCGATCCGTCGGCGGCCGAGGTCGCGGACCTCGCGTCGACCGCCACGTCGCACTGACATGGCGGTGCGGTCCGACACCCGGCTTCGCATCCTGGCGGGTGCGCTCGACTCGGTCGAGCGGCTCGGGATGGGGCGGTCCAGCCTCGAGGACGTCGCCCGGGCCGCGGGCGTGTCCAGAGCGACCGTCTACCGCTACTTCCCGGGCGGCCGGGATCAGGTGGTCACCGAGACGGTGGCCTGGGAGATCGAGAACTTCCTGGCCCGGATCGTCGCCGCGGTCGACGAGCTCGACGGTCTGCACGAGAAGCTGCGAACCGCACTCGTCGTCGGGCACGAGGCCATCGGTGACCATCAGCTGCTCCAGCGGCTGGTCTCGACCGAGCCCGAGGAGATCTTCCGGGAACTCGCCGAGATCGGTGCCGTCCTCCGCGAGGCGGTGGTCGTCTACCTCGAGCGCGAGGTGCGTCGCGAGCGTCTCCTGCCCGGCATCGACCCGGCCGAGGCCGCCGATTACTGCGCCCGGCTGTACCTCTCCTACCTCGGCAGCCAGGGCGGGACCGACCTGGCCGACGAGGACGCGGTCGACCGGCTCGTGGCGACCCAGTTCCTCCCCGGCATCGTCGAGCGCGCACCGGGGTGACCCGTCCCCGCACACGTCCGACCCGTAGGATCGACGTGATGTGGGGTCGGGCGAGCGGGGTGCGGATGGGCGTTGCGATCGCGCTCGTCTCGGTCGTGGCGATCCTGGGGGCGTGCTCGGGCGCCGACGAACCCGTCCCCGAGCCGCCGACCGGCTCGTCGACCGACCTCCGACCGCCGCCGAGTCCCGGTGGGCAGGATCCCGCCGATCTCGCCGACGAGCTGCTCGGGATCGACGACGTCCGGCCGCTCCCCGCGTTCGGGCTCGACACCCGTGAGCAACCGGTGCTCGATCCCCAGCAGTTCACCCTCGGGACCCTGCACGGTCCGTGCGGTGCGACCGTCCAGACGCCCTTCGCCGCCGGGTCGTCGCGTGTGTTCCGGTCGACGGTGTCGCTCGTGGTCGAGGCGGTCGCCGAGCCCGGGGCCGACGAGGCCGCCGCGTTCGTCGAGGAGCTGCGCGCCGACGCCGTGCCCGGCTGCGCCGCCTTCGAGGAGCAACTGGGCGCGGCCGAGCCGTCGACGTTGACCTTGGCGTCGATGCTCGACCTCTCGGCCCTCGGCGACGCCGCGATCGGGTGGACGCAGGAGGTGACCGCGTCGACGGGTCGCGTCGGGTACCGGGCCGTCCTCGTCGCCGCCGATGCCGATCGGCTCTGGCTCCTCGCCGTGCTGTCACCGAACCCGATCCCGACCGCGGACCTCGTCGGCCTCGGCCAGGTGGCCTCGACGCGTGCCGGAGGCGGTTGACGCCGGGAGCACGACGGCGACCCGCGATCGTTGGCAATGACACAAGATCGCGCTTATTGTCTCATGAGATGGCTGCCACGCCCAGGGGAGATGCGATCGTGAACGCCCGTCCGGACGACGGAGCGACCAGGGGCTCATCGCCCTCGCCGAGCGCCGGTGCGTCACCGATGGTGGTCGACGGGCGCGTGGCCCCGGTGGCGGACGCCCCCGGGTCGGCGTCGGCGCGACGCTCCCGCATCCTCGACGCCACCCTCGTGTGCGTCGCCCGCTGGGGTGTCAACAAGACCACGCTCGACGATGTCGCCCGGGAAGCGGGGTGCAGCCGGGCCACCGTCTACCGACTCGTCGACGGCGGCAAGGACGGGCTCATGCTCGCGGCGGCGGACCGTGAGCTCGAGCGCTTCTTCTGGCACCTGCGTGATCGGGTGGGCTCGGAGACGACGGTCGTCGGACGGGTCGCCCTCGCCATCGCCGAATCCGTCCGCGTCATCGCCGGCCACCACGCCCTGCAGCAGCTCGTCGTGCACGAGCCCGAGGTCGTGCTCCCGTTCATCTCCTTCGACGCCCTCGATCCGCTGCTCGAGGCGTCGGCGGCGTTCGGTGCCATCGTCCTCGCCACGTTCCTCGAACCCGACGACGCCCGGGCGGTCGGCGAGTGGGTGGCGCGGGTCGTCGTGTCCTACGGGTTCGAACCGGACCCCCGCCTCGACCTCGGCGACATGCGCACCGCCGACCGATTCGTGCGCCGCTACCTCCCTCACCTCATCACCGCCGGACCCCCGTCGAGCATCGCCGCCGATGATCGTCGGAACGACAAGGAGACAACCCATGTCCACCACTGAAGACATGATCGGCCGCAGCGACGTCAACGATCTCGACGCCATCCTGTCGATCGAGAACCCCCACCTCCACGAGACCATCCACGTGGTGAAGGACAACGCCGACGCCATCTTCACCTGGGACTACGAGAAGGGCGCCCGACCGGCCCTCAACAAGCTCTACGAGAAGGCGAAGCACTCGCAGTGGAACGGCGAGACCGACCTCGACTGGTCGATCGACGTCGACCAGGAGCAGCTCGCCATGCTCGGGATGAGCGGTGAGGTCCCGTTCGACATCTCCACCACCTGCTTCAAGAACTGGACCGACAAGGAGTGGGTCAACCTCGACATCGAGATGCAGAACTGGGCACTCTCGCAGTTCATGCACGGCGAGCAGGGCGCGCTCATCTGCACCGCCAAGATCGTCGAGACCGTGCCGTGGATCGATGCCAAGTACTACGCGGCGACCCAGGTCATGGACGAGGCCCGCCACGTCGAGGTCTTCGCCAAGTACCTCGACACCAAGCTCTCGGGTCACTACCCGATGAACGCCCACCTCGGTCTGCTCCTCGACGACATCATCAACGACAGCCGGTGGGACATGACCTACCTCGGCATGCAGATCATGGTGGAGGGGCTCGCGCTGGCGGCGTTCGGGTTCATGCACATGCTCACCCCCGAACCGCTGCTCAAGCAGCTCCTGCGCTACGTGATGAGCGACGAGGCCCGCCACGTCGCGTTCGGCGTGCTCTCGCTGAAGGAGTACTACCAGGGACTCAGCGATGCCGAGATGCGCGAGCGCCAGGAGTTCGCGTTCGAGGCGGCGGTGCGCATGCGCGACCGCATGCTGTTCCAGCGCGAGGTCTGGGAGCGGCTCGACATGCCCCCGAGGGAGGCCATCGAGCTCACCCGTCTCACCCCCGAGGCGCAGATGTTCAACCAGATGCTCTTCTCGAAGATCGTGCCCAACTGCAAGAAGCTCGGGTTGCTCGACCCCAACGACGGTTGGCTGCGCAAGCGGTTCCAGGAGATCGGCGTCATCCAGTTCGAGGACTGGGCCGACACGGGCGAGGAGTACGACCAGTTCGCGCTCGGCACCGAGCTCAACGGGGACGCCGGCGCGGCGTCGGCATCCTGACCGACACGATGCGCGTGGGACGTTGACATCGTTCCCCGGGGCGTTCCACGGAGCCCCGGGGCACGGCGCGCCCGGGTTCTGGCGCGCGGACCGACTGGTAGAGTTCGTCGCGATGAGCACCCAATCGGATCCGTCGCTTCGGGTGCTGCTCGCGCTCCGGTTGCAGTCACCGATGCCGGCCGACGCCGTTGCGACCGGTGTGGGCCTCGCCGAACCCGAGGCCGTCGCGCTGCTCGAGA
>JBBSTY010000173.1:0-7063 GCA_038235385.1 Acidimicrobiales bacterium
CCGCCGGAGCCGCCGCGTCGGTCTATGCCGCCCGCAAGGGCATCCGCACCGGCATCGCCGCCGAGCGCTTCGGCGGCCAGGTGCTCGACACCATGGCCATCGAGAACTTCATCTCCGTGCCCTACACCGAGGGTCCGAAGCTGGCTGCCGCCCTCGAGCAGCACGTCAAGGAGTACGACGTCGACATCATGAACCTCCAGCGCGCCACCCGGTTGGTGCCCGCCGACTCGCCCGGCGGCCTCGTCGCCGTCGAGCTCGAGAACGGCGCCACCCTCCGCTCGCGGACCGTCGTGCTGAGCACCGGCGCCCGCTGGCGCTCGATGAACGTGCCCGGCGAGGACGAGTACCGCAACAAGGGCGTCACCTACTGCCCGCACTGCGACGGTCCCCTCTTCAAGGGAAAGCGTGTCGCCGTCATCGGCGGCGGGAACTCCGGCGTGGAAGCCGCCATCGACCTCGCCGGCGTGGTCGCCCACGTCACCGTCGTGGAGTTCGACGGTCAGCTCCGAGCCGACGAGGTCCTGCAGCGCAAACTGCGGAGCCTGCCCAACGCCGACATCATCCTCAGCGCGTCGTCCACCGAGGTGATCGGCGACGGCGAGAAGGTCGTGGGCCTCGCCTACACCGATCGCACCTCCGATGTGTCGCACCGGCTCGACGTCGACGGGATCTTCGTGCAGATCGGCCTGCTCCCCAACACCGAGTGGCTCGACGGCACCGTCGAGCTCTCCGAGCGGGGCGAGATCGTCATCGACGATCGCGGCCGGACGTCGGTCCCCGGCGTGTTCGCAGCCGGCGACTGCACCACGGTCCCCTACAAGCAGATCGTGATCGCGCTTGGCGCCGGCTCCACGGCCGCCCTCAGCGCCTTCGACCACCTCATCCGCACGTCGGCGCCGGCCGAGGAGGAGGCGCCCGACCACGGACCAACGATCGATGCCGGAGTGCCGGCGTCGGTCTGAGGTCCGGCCCGGCAGCGATCGGCCGTCCGGCCATCCCACCTGTGGCCCAACGCTGGCGGTCGACGTCGATGGTCGGCGCCCCGTGCGGACGTCAGGTGCCGTCGGGACACGCCGGTAGAGTCCCGACGAGCGGCCATGGCCCGCAGTGGGCCGCGCAGCGAGCCGGCGACGGGACCACCGACACCCGAGGAGGGCAGCGATGAACCTGCGGGACCTCCGCTACCTGGTCGCCGTCGCCGACCATCGGCACTTCGGACGTGCCGCCGAGGCGTGCTTCGTGAGCCAGCCGACGTTGTCGACGCAGATCAAGAAGCTCGAGAAGGAGCTCGGGGTCGAGCTCGTCGAGCGCAACCCGCGCCGCATCATGATGACCGAGACCGGCGAACGCGTCGTCGAGCGGGCCCGAGTCGTGCTCGCCGAGACGGACAACATCGCACGCATCGCCCGTCAGGCCCACGACCCGGAGTCGGGCAGCCTCAAGATGGGGCTCTTCCCCACCCTCGCCCCCTACCTCCTCCCCCACGTCGTCCCGTCGCTGCACCGGCGCTTCCCCAACCTCGAGCTCCTGCTGGTCGAGGAGAAGACCGAGGTGGTGCACGATCGGCTTCGCGCGGGCACGCTCGACGTGGGAATCCTCGCCCGACCGGTGCACGACGACCAACTGCACGAGGAACCGCTCTTCGAGGAGGAGTTCGTGCTGGCGGTTCCCGCCGATCACGCGCTGGCACGACGCCGCGAGCCGGTGGACCTGTCGGTGCTCACCACGGAGCACCTGCTGTTGCTGGAGGAGGGCCACTGCCTCCGCGACCAGGCGCTCGCCGTCTGCCAGCTCGCCGGTGCCAACGAGGCCACCGGGTTCCGCGCCACGAGCCTCGAGACCCTGCGCCAGATGGTGGCGGCCGGTGTCGGCGTCACGCTGCTGCCGTCGCTGGCGGTGCAGTCGCCGGTCGCCGCGTCGGACGACATCGCTCTGCTCCACTTCATCGATCCGGTCCCCCACCGCCAGATCTCGATGTTCTGGCGACGAACCACCGTCCTCGCCGGGTTCCTCCCAGCTGTGGCCGACCAGGTGCGATCGCTCCCGCCCGGCCTCGACGGCATCACGCCCTTGCCGTCACCGGACCCGACGACGAACGCATCCGGCCCGCCGGCCGCTCCCGAGCCCTGACCCGAGATCGAGGTGGCGCAGCCGACCGGAACCGATGCGCCTGCGGGTCAGATGGTGAACGTGCGGTGCTCGAGAGCGAGCTCGACCGGCGCGCCGAACGCGGCGGCCGCTTCGGCCCGGACGGCCTCGGCGTCGACGCCCGGGCTCACGTGGGTCAACACGAGCCGGGTGACACCTGCGGCGCGAGCCATCGCACCGGCCTGCCGACCGCTGAGGTGGAGCACCCCTTCGGGTTCGCGGTCGAGGAGGTGGGTGGCCTCGCACACGCCGAGATCGATCGGGGCGCCGAACTCGGCGAAGGACCAGCCCGGACCGGTGTCGGCGGAGTACGCCAGCGCTGACGCGCCATCGGCGACGCGTACGGCGACCGTCGGGACGTAGTGGTCGGTGGAGGTGAAGGTGAGCTCGAGGCCACCGAGCGGCACGACCGCTCCGGCCTCGACGTCGATCCACCGGAACGTGGGTGCCAGACCGTCGAGCAGCGCCTCGGCCTTCGTTCTCGTGTCTGGCGTGCCGTACACCGTGAGCCCCTCGCGCCCGAGCCCGTACTTCCAGGCGGTGGCCAGCACCCCGAGATCGAGCCAGTGATCCGGGTGGCTGTGGCTGATCACGATGGCGTCGATGTCGCCGATCGGGATGTGGTGCTGCAGGTTGGCGAGCGCGCCCGAACCGAGGTCGAGCACCAGGTTCACGCCTCCGCCCTGCACCAGGAAGCTCGAGCACGCCGTGTCGGCTGCCGGGTAGCTACCCGACGATCCGAGCACCGTGAGCTGCAACCCGTCGGATGCGCCGACCCGGCCGTCATCGGTCGTGTCGGCCATCACGGCCACACCACGGCGTCGACGTGATCGAGCTCGGGACCCAGCAGTTGGCGTCCGAGGTCGCGGAACAGCGCGACCTCGCCCGACGAGGCAAACCGGTGCTGCGCCGCGTGGTCGGGCCGTTCCGGGTGGGCGAGACCGGAGGTCTCGAGCACGTGACGGACACGGAACGCGGTCTCGTCGGCGGACGACACGAGCACGACGTCGCGACCCATGACATCGCTGATGGTGCGGGCCAGGAACGGGTAGTGGGTGCATCCGAGCAGGAGCGTGTCGATCTGCGCGTCGACGAGCGGGGCGAGGAGCCGTTCGGCCAGGACGTAGACCTGATCGCTGTCGGTGTCGCCCCGTTCGACGAACTCGACGAACCCGGGACACGCCGCGCACGTGAGCTTCACGCCGGCGTCCGCGTCGTGCACCGAGCGCTGGTAGGCCCCCGAGCCGATCGTGCCCACCGTGCCGATCACGCCGACGTTGCCGTTGCGCGTGGCGGACACGAGCGACCGCACGCCCGGCTCGATCACGCCGATGACGGGGATGGCGGGGTGGCGGTGATCGAGCTCGTCGAGCGCAGCGGCCGCCGCGGTGTTGCACGCGACGATCACCATCTTGACGTCGTGCTCCGCCACCAGGTACTCGGTGATCTGCACCGCGAAGTCCCGCACCTCGGTGAGGTCACGAGGACCGTACGGGTACCGTCCCGTGTCGCCGAAGTACACCAGGTCCTCGTGCGGCAGGAGGTCGATCAGCGCGCGCGCGACGGTCAACCCGCCGAACCCGCTGTCGAAGACGCCGATGGCCCGTCGATCCACCCCGTCAGGTTAGGTTCACGGCGCTGCGCCAGGCGCCATCGGGCGCGTCCACCGACACGAACGGACGTCCATGAAGACCATCGGCAACATCTTGTGGTTCGTGTTGGCGGGCATCTGGTTGGGCATCGGCTACGCCGTCACCGGGCTGCTCTTCTGCATCACCATCATCGGCATCCCGCTCGGAATCCAGCTGTTCAAGATGGCGCAGTTCTCGCTGTGGCCGTTCGGCCGTCGAGCGATCCGGAAGCCGGGTTCGAGCTACGTCATCAACACCGTCGGCAACGTGATCTGGCTGATCCTGTTCGGCTGGGCGATGTTCCTCGCCCACCTCGTGGCCGGCGCGCTCCTCTGCATCACCATCATCGGCATCCCCTTCGGCGTGCAGGCGTTCAAGCTGTCGGTCCCGGCGCTGTGGCCGATGGGACGCGAGATCGTCGAGGACTGATCCGGACCGTCGTGGCGGCGCCACCGTCGTGGCGCCACCGGTGCGCGCGAGCGCGTGGTGGTCCTGGTCGTGCCCGATCCCCGACAGGGAATCAGAAGTAGATGATCTTCGACGCCCGCTCGACGACCACGTCGAGGTCGTCGGTCCACGCGCCGGTGGAGAGGTACTTCCACCCGCCGTCGCACACGATGAAGACGATGGTGCCGGACTCGATCTTCTCGGCGACCCGGACCGCGCCCGCCAGCGCTGCGCCCGCGGAGATGCCCGAGAAGATGCCGCAGTCCGACGTCAGTCGGCGGGTCCACTCGAGCGACTCCCTCGGGCGGACGATGCGCTTGCCGTCGAGCAGTTCGGGACCGCCCCACTTCTCGTAGACGGGCGGGATGTAGCCCTCGTCGAGGTTGCGCAGACCTTCGACCGCCTCACCGAGGGGCGGCTCGACGGCGTAGACCAGGATGTCGGGGTTCTGCTCCTTGAGGAACGTGCCCACCCCCATGAGGGTGCCCGACGTCCCGAGACCGGCCACGAAGTGGGTGATCTCGGGGACGTCACGCCAGATCTCCGGACCCGTCGTCTCGTAGTGCGCACGAGGGTTGGCCTCGTTGGCGTACTGGTAGAGGAACGCCCAATCGGGGTGCTCCTCGCTCAGGGCGATGGCCCTCGCCACCGCGCCGTTCGAGCCCTCGGAGCCGGGCGACAGGATGATCTCGGCGTTGAACACCTCGAGCAGCTGACGGCGCTCGATCGAGACGTTCTCGGGCATCACGATCTTGATCGGGTAGCCGCGGAGCTGGGCGATCATCGCCATGGCGATGCCGGTGTTGCCCGACGACGGCTCGATGATCTGCTGGCCGGGCCGCAGCGACCCGTCGGCCTCGGCGGTGAGGATCATGTTGAGCGCGATGCGGTCCTTCACCGAGCCTGCCGGGTTCTGGTTCTCCATCTTGGCGAGGATGCGGACGTTCGGGTTGGGGCTCAGCTGGCTGACGTCGACGATGGGCGTGTTGCCGATCATGTCGAGGACCGAGTTCAGAACGGCCATGTGCGGCTCCCGGGAGATGTGGTCGAGTCGACCGCGGGTCCGGACCCACGACGAAACCTGACCGATTCGGTAGACAATCTACCTGGTGACCGGTCGGCTCCACACATCTCGCGTCGGTTTCGGCGAGCGGCTCGCGGCTGGCACCCGGCCTCCGGTGGACGTCACGGTGAAGGTCACGGTCCGACGATGACGACCTGCTCCTCGTGGATCGCGGTGTCGCGGATCTGGTACGAGCGCAGCACGGGCGCCTCGTCTCTCAGGGACACGATGACGTAGTGCCACGACGGGTCGACGGCCTGGGCGACGTCGGTCGGCGACGGGTAGGCATCGGTGTGGGTGTGGCTGTGCATCACGCCGACGATGTCCAGGCCGAGACCCTCGGCGTGACGTTCGGCTCGGAGGTGGTCGGTGGTGTCGACCGTGTAGATCCGCGACGACGCCTCGGCGTTGCGGCACGGGTAGAAGACCGGTGTGCGCTCCCCGCCGTAGTCGCCTGCCATGAGGCCGCACGCCTCCTCGGGCAGGCAGTCGTAGGCGTGGCCGATCATCTGGGCGTAGGCGGTTCCGGTGAGGCGCAGCATCGGCGCCGACGTTATCGCCGGGGATGCGACGCGAGGAACGTCCAGATGGCGGCGCTCGAATCGAAGCCGGCGAACGGGGGCTCCGACCCCCGGCCGCGATCGGCGCCCATCCACTCGTGGTCGGCTCCGGGAACCACCACGTACTCGATGGTTGTGCCTTCGTCGCACGGCGACCACACCTGGATCCTCGGGCCGGGGTCGTCCGCGGCGGTGACCGTCGTCGGATCCGGGCAGTCCTGCGCATCAGCCAGCCGGAGGAGCCCGTCGATCACCGGGTTCCAATCCGTGGCGCTCACGCCGGAGCCGACCCCGCCCTCGATGGGCACGTTGTCGTCCGCCTCGCCGTGGATGTGCAGCATCGAGATCGGGACCGCCGGCGTGCACGAGTCGATCTCCATGCTGCCCGCCTGGAACCCGACGGCCACGATCTGGTCGGCCAACTCGCACGCCAGCCGGATCGACAGCACGGCGCCGTTCGAGTGGCCGGCTGCGTAGATCCGCGCCGGGTCGACGTCGTACTCGCTCGTGATCTGGTCGATCAGCAACGAGACGAAGCCGACGTCGTCGACATCGTCCTTCATGGCCCGTCCGCAGCAGCCGCCACCGTTCCAGGTGCGCAGCGTGTCGTTCGGCCCGACTCCGACGCCATCGGGGAACACCGCCAGGAACCCGTTGGCCTCGGCGATGCCGTCGAACCCGCTGCTCCGCTGGAACTGCGGTCCGGACCCGGTGCCGCCGTGGAGGCCGACGAGCAGCGGCACCGGCTCGTCGGCGGCCAGTGTGGTCGGGATGTACAGGTGCCACGTTCGGGTACGCCCATCCGGCGTGACCATCGACCCGTCGATCGTCTGTCCGATGGGAGCCACCGCAGGCTGGTCGGACCACCGGGTGGGGGCACCCCCGTCGCCACCCGAGCCGCCGCGGCCCGCGCCGTCGCCCTCGGTACCGGTGCCGACGGGGCTCGTCCCGGAGGGCGCGCCGGCGTCGCCGTCGCCCGTCGCGGCGGCGGACCCCGATGGTCCCGACGACGATGCACCCTCGTCGACACCGAGACCCCCACACGCCGAGGCCAGGACCAGGACGGCGGCGAGGTATGAGTCCCCTGGCGTGGTGGGGTTCGGGTCCACCGGCGGCTGAGCCACCGGCGTGATGCTCGGTGTGTACCGACCAAAGTGCACACCAAGGAGATCACGCCGATGGCTCTTGACGAGTCTGCCGTTTCCGACCTGCTC
>JBBSTY010000174.1:0-7024 GCA_038235385.1 Acidimicrobiales bacterium
CGCCCTCGCCACCGCCATCGCCGGTTGTCCCATCGGCGACGACACGAGGATCTGGGTCGCTGGTGAAGCCGCTGGGATCCACCGCATCCGCCAGCACCTCTTCGACGAACGCGCCATCCCGCGCCGCCGGGCAACCGTCCGTGGGTACTGGAAGGCCGGCCGCGACGGCGACTGATCAGGTGCCGGAGCTGCGATCCGAGGCCGGACAGCGAGTGGGCACGCCGACCTGCGCGGGTGCCGGACGGCGGACCGCGGACCGCTCGTGTCAGGTGCCGGGGTCCACGATCCGCGGCGGAAGACCGAAGTCGTCGAACAGGTCGGGGTACAGGAAGTTGTGATGGCCGACGATGCGGCCGCCGACGATGTCGATGACCTGGATCGCCCACGGCTCCCAGAGGCCCGGTTCGATGAGGTGGTAGTTGCCGAAGCCGATGCTGCCGTTGACCTCGACCGGTAGCAGGCGGCCGTGCTCGCACACGATGCCCTCGTTGAGGAACCACGCGGCCAGGTTGTCCGGTCCGACCATCCAGAGGTCGAACGGTGGCATGTCGAGCACGACGTCGTCGCGCAACAGGGTGACCAACGCCGGGATGTCGTAGCGCTCGAAGGCGTCGACGTAGCGGGCCAGCAACGTCTCCTGGCCGGGCGTGACCCGAGCGTCGAGGTCCTCGGTGGCCAGCGATGACATGGTGGCCCGGGCCCGCTGCAACGCGCTGTTGACCGAGGCGACGGTGGTGTCGAGCAGGTCGGCCACCTCGGTGGCCTGCCACTTCAACACCTCGCACAGGATGAGTGCGGAGCGTTGACGCGCCGGCAGGTGCTGGAGGGCCGCGACGAACGCGAGGCGGATCGACTCACGAGCGGCCACCACCTCGGCGGGGTCGCCATCGACGTCGATGACACGCCCGTCGGGGATGGGCTGCACAAACGTCGTCTCGGGGTGAACCGGGCCGAGGACCGCCTCGGCGTGGTCCTTGGCCGGACCCAGGTCCATCGGTCGGGCGCGCCGCTGCGGGCTGCGCATCATGTCGATGCAGATGTTGTGGGCGATCCGATACAGCCACGAGCGCACCGATGAGCGACCCTCGAAGCCGTCGAGGGATCGCCAGGCACGGACCATGGTCTCCTGCACGGCGTCGTCGGCCTCTGAACCCGATCCGAGCATCCGATAGCAGAACCCGGTGAGCTCACGGCGGTGCGCTTCGAACAGAGGCTCGAGCTCGCCCGGGCTCACGGTCACCAGATCGGTACCACGGTCAGGTCGCGGCGACATCGTCGAGACGTTAGCGCCGCAGGTCGTCGACGCCCAGGTCGTTCGATCCTCCGCCATCGAGCCTGGACGCCGATGGCACCTGGAGCGGCTTCGTTCCCCGGGTGCCGGTTCGCGGTCGATCAGCTCCCGATGGTCACGGGCAGGACCCGGGGCCCCCGCACCTGGCCGTGCGACCAGGTGACCGCACCGGGATCGGCGAGCGAGAACTCGGGGAACCGGGCGAGCCACGCCTCGAGGGCGACCCGGAGCTCGAGGCGGGCGAGGTGCGAGCCGAGGCAGCGATGGATGCCGAGCCCGAACGCCGAGTGCCGGTTCACCTCCCGGTCGATGATCACCTTGTCGGCATCGTCGAAGAGGGCCGGATCACGGTTGGCCGCCGGGAAGGAGAGGAGGATCCAGTCCTCGGCCTTCATGGGTGTGTCGTTGAACATGAAGTCGTCCTTGACGAGCCGCGCCATCGAGACCGGTGCATAGGCGCGGAGGAACTCCTCCATCGCCGTGGGGAGGAGGTCGGGCTCGTCGACGAGGCGTTGGCGATCGGACGGGTTCCCCGCCAGATGCCAGATCGACGCCCCGATCGCGCTCCACGTCGTGTCGATGCCGGCTATGAGCAGCAGGGCGATGGTGCCGGCGACGTGGAACGGATCGAGCTTGGCGCCGTCCATCTCCGCGTCGATGAGGAAGCTGGTGAGGTCGTCGCGCGGGTTGGCGACGTGATCCTGGATCTGCTCGCTCAGGTACATGAACAGACCCTGCATCGACTCGAAGCGCGTCTCGAGCGGTTCGTTGATCCCCTCGAGCACATCGGCGACGAAGCCACGGAAGACGTCGGCGTCGGCGCGGGGGAACCCGAGCATGTCGGCGATGACCCGGACCGGGATGTGCTGCGCGTAGTCCACCGCAGCGTCCACCACGTCCTGTCCTTCGACCGCGTCGAGGAGCTCCTCGCAGTACGCCCGGGTGCTCGCCTCGCGCGTGGCGATCTGTTGCGGTGCGAAGGCCGGGAGCAGGAGCCTCCGAGCGCCGTGGTGGACGGGCGGGTCCGACGAGATGGGCGGCGAGATCCCGAACGGAGCCAACTCGACGGGCGGCCGGTGGTTGCCCAGGACGACCGACCGCGACGTGAAGTGCTCGGTGTCGTAGGCGATCGCCGAGACGTCCTCGTGGCGCGTCGGGAACCAGGCGCCCCCGTACCGCTCGGTGTGGGCGACCGGGCATCGATCGCGCAGGTCCTCGATGATCGGGTACGGGTCCGCCGCGTAGACGTCGGACGCGTGATCCCAGTCAGTGGCCCAGTCCGACACCGGGCCTTCCACGACCTCGTTGTCGACCCCCACGGGGCCCTCGGCGATCGCGGTCTGCACGTCGATGTCGAAGCGGTCGTCGGTGCTCACGAGCCGACCTCCTCGAGCTCGATGGCCTGTTCCGGGCAGTTCTCCACCGCTCGGCGGGCGACGTCCTGCAGCGCAGCGGGCACCACGCCATCGCCGATCTCGACGCCGTTGCCGAGGTCGTCGGGCTCGAAGACCTCGGGCGCGAGCGCGTAGCAGCGCCCGTGCCCCTGGCACTTCTCCGGATCGACGTGAACCTTCATGACCTGGCTCCTCGGTGGTGTCGGTGCCGTCACCGTAGCGGCGCCAGGCCCGGACCTGGGCCGTGGCGCCCCCGATCACCGCGATCGAGCGCCGGGACCGGGGCCTGGCCCCGACGGCTCCCGCGGTCCTCCCGGTTGGCCGCGGTCGGGGCCGGGCGAGGACGTGACGTCGGACCCTGGTGATCTCGCCGGGGTGGGCGTAGGAAGCGGTGGGCGCCTCGGCGTTCGTCCCACACCACGCACCAGGAGAACCGATGGACTTCAACCACAGCGAACGGTCACAGGTCGTGACGGAACTGGCCGAGCGCTTCATCAGCGAGCGGGTGCTCCCCAACGAGCAGACCTACCGGGACCAACTCGTGCACAGCGACGATTGGACCACCTGGCGCATCCCACCGATCGTCGAGGCGCTCAAGGACGAGGCCAAGGGGCTCGGCCTCTGGAACCTCTTCCTGCCCGACGAGGAGCACGGCGCCGGGCTCGACAACCGCGACTACGCGCCGGTGGCCGAGGTCACCGGTCGCAGCTTCCTGGCCCCGGAGGTGTTCAACTGCTCGGCACCCGACACCGGCAACGCAGAGGTGCTCCTCCAGTACGGCTCCGACCTGCAGAAGGAGCAGTGGCTGGTGCCGCTGCTCGCCGGTGAGATCCGTTCGGGCTTCTCGATGACCGAGCCGGCGGTGGCGTCGAGCGACGCCACCAACATGGCCGCCACCGCCTCGTTGGTCGGCGATGAGGTGGTGCTCGACGGGCTGAAGTGGTGGACGAGCGGCGCCGGCGACCCCCGGTGCCGGTTCGTGATCTTCATGGGGGTCACCGATCCCGCCGCCGATCGCCACCGGCGTCACTCGATGGTGGTCGTCCCGATGGACACCCCCGGTGTCTCCATCGTGCGGATGCTGCCGGTGCTGGGTCACTTGGGCGAGCCTCACGGCCACGCCGAGATCCGGTTCGACGACGTGCGCCTCCCGGCCGATCACATCATCGCCGGACCCGGACGAGGCTTCGAGATCGCGCAGGGACGACTCGGCCCGGGACGGATCCACCACTGCATGCGCGCCATCGGCGCAGCCGAGCGGGCCTTGGAGCGGCTCTGCGAACGGGCCGTCGACCGCCGCGCCTTCGGCCGGCCCCTCGTCGATCTCGGTGCCAACCGCGACATCATCGCCGAGAGCCGGATGGCGATCGACCAGGCGCGCCTGCTCACCCTGAAGGCGGCGTGGGAGCTCGACACCGCCGGGGTCTTCGGCGCCCTGGTGTCCATCTCGGCGATCAAGGCGGTCGCACCCGCCGTGCTCCAGCGCGTCGTCGACGCTGCCATCCAGATCCACGGAGGCGAGGGCGTGGCCGATCCCGAGCTCACCTACCTCCTGGGCATGGCCCGCGCCCTGCGGATCGCCGACGGACCCGACGAGGTCCATCGGGCCATGGTCGCCCGCCTCGAGCTGGGCAAGTACCGCGACCCTCGGGCATCCTCGACCGCTCGGTGATCCCAACCACCGGTGCGGGGCGCGCACGCACCCGCCGGCTCAGGTCGCGAGCACGCAGCGTGTACCGGAGTAGATCGTGGGGAGGCACTTGTTGCAGTGCACGCAGAGGCTCGCGTCCCGGCGCCGCGTGGCGAACGTGTTGACGAGATCGGGCTCACGCAGGAGCGCTCGCGCCATGGCGACGAGCTCGAATCCCTCGGACATGGCCGTCTCGATGGTGGCCAGCTCATTGATGCCGCCGAGCAGGACGAGGGGCATGTCCAACGCGTCGCGGAACTGCCGTGCGAACGGGAGGAAGAAGGCTTCCTCGAACGGCAGCTCCGGGAAGATGCGCCCACCGAACAGGCGCAGCCCGGCACCCACGATCGGGCCCTGCGCGGCGGCGAACTCCCGCATCGGCACGTCGCCTCGGAAGAAGTACATGCCGTTGAGCAACGAGCTCCCTCCGGTGAGCACGAGCGCATCGACGTGACCGTCGGCTTCGACGAGCTCGGCCATCTGGATGCTCTCGTCGAGCCACAGCCCCTTCTCGACGCCATCGGCCATGTTGAACTTGGCGAGCACGGCGACCTTGCCGTCGGCCACCCGGCGGACAGCCTCGAGGACCCTCCGGGGATAACGGGTGCGGTTGGCGATGCTGCCGCCGAGGTCGTCCTTGCGCTTGTTGAGGTTGGGGCTGAGGAAGGAGCTCAGGAGGTAGTTGTGGCCGAGGTGCACCTCGATGGCGTCGAAGCCCGCCTCGATCGCCACCCGCGTCGCCCGCTCGAAGTCGGCGACGACCTGATCGAGCTGGGCCGGTGTCGCCGCCCGCACCACACCCATCGCGGGTGCGCTGAACCGGGTGGAGGGGGCGAGGCTCGGGTGCTTCTTCGACTGGTTCTGGGCGACGTAGCCTGCGTGCCCCAGCTGGGCCGAGACGAGTGCGCCCTCGGCGTGCACCGCATCGGTGAGCCGGGTGAGGTCGTCGATGAGCCGCTCGTCGAACACGAGCGTGTGGCTGCTCACGCGCCCACCCATCGACACCGCGCAGTAGGCGACGGTCGTCATGGCGGCACCGCCGCGCGCCACCGCGACGTGGAAGTCGATCAGCTCCTGGGTGACGGCACCTCGGGGCATCACCCCCTCGAAGGTCGCGGCCTTGATGATGTGGTTGCGCAGCTCCAGCGGCCCGAGCCGCAACGGGTCGAACGGTGACACCGCCGAGGCGGGCCCCGTCGGGGCGCGCCTCGTGGAGGACGAACGGTCGTCGTTCGGTGTGGAAGCCGCGGATCCTGCCATCGCTCGACCGTACCCGAATCCCGCTCGAGCGGACATCGGCCGCGGCGTCATCGGCGAGCGACGCACGCAGGTGATCGACATGGGTCGGCACCGCGCACCGCCACCGACCGCGGACGTGGTGCCCGGCCGACCGAGAAGGTGTACCCCGGGTCACCCACACCCCTCATCGGCGACGAGTCGGCCCCGGACGTCGCCGCGTGGATGGCGAGCACCCTCGCCGGCGAGGTCCTCTCGGGAGCGAGCCCCTCGATCAGGAGCGTCGGGCCTGGGCGACTGCGGCGACGGCTCGGGCCACCGACTCGTCGGGCGAGCACACGGTCGAGACCTCGATGCTCTCGGGCCACGGTTCGACGAGCTCGGCCATGCGCGCCGCGACGAGGGCGTCGGCGTCGGAGGGATCCTCGCCGTGCTCCAGCCGGGCCTGGATGCGCCGATGCGCCTCCGACCCCGGAACCGAGCACCGCAGTGCGACGAGTCGGGCGCCGCTCGTCTCGGCCATGCGCTGGGCGACGAGACGGTCGCGCCGAGCGGTGAACGAGGCGTCCAACACCACCGATCGGCCCCGTGCCAGGTCGGCGGCGGCGCGATCGAGCAGCTCGAGGTAAGTCCGTTCGGTCAGCTCTTCGGTGTAGATGCCGGTGCCGAACGACGAGCTCGCCGAGGTGGTGGGTTCCATCCCGACGATCTCCTTGCGGACGACATCGGATCGCACGACGGTTGCGCCGAGCGCCTGACCCAGCCCGGCGGCGACGGTCGACTTGCCCGAGCCGGGCAAGCCACCGACCAGGATCATCTGGGGGATGGCTCGCTCGAGGTGGTCGACGCAGATCCGCAGCAGGCGTCGGGCCTGGTCGGTCGCGTCTGCTGCCGCCGCGCCGTCGGGCTCCTGATCGGCACGGAGGCACGCCACCATCATCCGCACCTGCGCCCGGTAGGCGATCCACAGGTGCAGGAGCGTCCGGGGGATCCCGGCGCCCGACTCGCGCTCGTAGGCCAGGATGAGCTGATCGGCGAGGTCGGGGGCACCCAGCCGCTCGAGGTCCATCGCCAGGAACGCCAGATCCGCGGCGACATCGCCGAACCGCAAGTGGTCGGCGAACTCCAGGCAGTCGATGATCCGTGGACCGTCGTCGAGCACGTAGATGTCGTCGGCGAGCAGATCCCCGTGCCCGTCGCAGATCCACCCCTCGGCGATGCGTTCGCCGAAGACCCCGTCCAGCGCCCGAATCGCCTGCTCGGCGAGGGCCGTGGTCCGGTCGAAGCCATGAGCGTCGAGCACGCTCCCGCGGAAGCGAGCGACCTGATCGAAGTTGGATCGCCAGAGGTCGGTGACCGCGTCGCGGGTCGCCGACGCGTCGATCGACGGGTCGCGCGGGGCACCTGCGTGGA
>JBBSTY010000175.1:0-6993 GCA_038235385.1 Acidimicrobiales bacterium
CAGGCCGGCGGAGGCCGACGCCGAGCCGAATCGGTCGCGGGTGAGAACGGGGCGACGATCGAGTCGTACCGGGTCGACGGGTCGGCGGTCGAGGTCGGGGTGCAGGTGGGCTCGGCGCGGGCCACCTCCCGTGCCGACGTAGCCCGGGTCGCGACCGCACCGTCGAGCGGGTAGGCGACACTGGTCGGCTGCCGACCGGTGTCGACCGGGTGCGAGGAGAAGTCATGACGTGGCCGTGCCAACCCGTAAGCTGGTTGTGATGTCTCCCGAGCAGCGGCCGATGCCTGGCCCCGACCCCGCCGGGAACGGCAGCGACCACGCGATTGGCCGCGCGTCGTCGGCCATCCTGGTTGCGTCGAGCGCCGAGAGCGCGCTCGCCGCGGTCGAACGCCACCTCCGCCAGGAGGCGTTCGAGGCCCGGCTGGTCGAGCCCTCCACCGTCGTGCACCCACGACCCGCCTCGGATGGTCGCACGTCCACCACGGTGCGGGTCGGTCGTTCGACGCTCGACGACCGATGGGTCGACGATGACGAGGCCGAGTTCTGGGGCGAGACCCGTTCCCGCCGGCCCCGCCCGGTCGATCTCACCGATCTCGCCGACGACGAACGGCAGTCGGTCGGGCGCCTCCGGGCTCGCAAGGTGCGACGGATCCTCCGCCACGTCTCGCCGTGGTCGGTCTTCAAGTTCTCGCTGTTCTTCTACCTCTGCGTGTGGATCATCCTGCTGGTCGCCGGCGTGATCCTCTGGCGGGTGGGACAGGCCGCCGGTGCCATCTCCAACATCGAGACCTTCTACGCCAAGGCCACCGGCGAGATCACCTTCGAGCTCGATGGACGCGCCGTGTTCCGAGCGGCGTCCGCTGCCGGAGTCGTCGTGGTGTTGGCCGGTACGGCCTTCACCGTGATGTTGTCGGTCATGTTCAACCTCATCACCGATCTGACGGGCGGCGTCCGCCTGACCGTCGTCGAGCTCGGCGACGCCCGTCGCCCGGTGGACACCCGCCGCCCGGGTGGCCGCAAGCTCCTGCGCCGGCTGCGATCCGATCGCGGTGATGCCGACACCGAGCTCGCCTCGCCCCCTCCGGCGCCCGCCGGTGGTCGCTCTCCGCGACCCGCTGACCGGGGTGAACTCGGCTCGCACGGTTCGCGCGCGACCCACTAGGGTTCCCGTTCCGGTACGGGGCTATAGCTCAGTCGGTTAGAGCGCACCCCTGATAAGGGTGAGGTCGCTGGTTCGATTCCAGCTAGCCCCACGAACCGTGCTCCGGTGGGACCCCTCCGGGCGATCCGGTGCCGTTCACCAGGGAGCAGCTCATGACCGAGGGGCGCGGCGCACGATGAGGATGTTTCGGCGCGCGCTGGTCGCCCTGGGCCTCGCCGGGCTGATCGCCGCGGTGCTGCGCGCCCGCGGATCGGGCGGCGTTCCCCCGCAGGACGGCGGATGGCGCGAGCTCTCCGGGCCCGAGTTCGAGTGACCTCCCCGACCCCGTCGACCCGATCGGTCGGGTGCTCATGCGCATAGGTGTTCTCGGAGCGGGAGCGGTCGGAACCCGGCTCGCTCGCCAGCTCGTCTCGAGTCCCGATGTCACGTCGGTGGTCCTGCGCGACGAGCAGGCCGACCGGGTGGCGGCCGTTGCCGAGTCCCTCGGTTCGCCCGCCGTCGTGGACCGAGGCGGGTACGACGATCCGCTCGACGTCGACGCCGTGGTGCTCGCCGGACCGGCCGGGACCCACGTGCGCTCGGCGCAGACCTTCCTGGCTCGCCGCGTCCCGGTGGTGTCGGTGTCGGACTCGGTCGCCGACATCCGTGGTCTGCTCGACCTCGACCTCGAGGCGCGTGAGCGAGGGGTGCCGATCGTGGTGGGCGCCGGGTTCGCACCTGGGCTCTCGTGCGTCCTCGCTCGCCACGGGGCTGCACGGTTCGATCAGGTCGACGAGATCCACGTGGCCCGTTCGGGCACCGGCGGCCCTGCCTGTGCCCGCCCGCACCACCTCGCGCTCGCCGGATCGGCGATCGACTGGCGCGACGGGGGCTGGGTCGAGCGGCCGGGGGGATCGGGCCGGGAGCTGTGCTGGTTCCCCGACCCCATCGGTGGCCAGGACTGCTACCGGGCCGCGCTCGCCGACGCCTTGTTGCTCGTGCCCGCCTTCGCCGGGGTGCAACGGGTCACGGCGAGGATGGCGGCCACCCGCCGCGATCGTCTCACGGCGCGTCTGCCGATGCTCTGGCCGACCCACCCCGAGGGCGGCCCCGGTGCCCTCCGGGTCGAGGTCCGCGGTCGGCGCGGCTCGCGGCGCGACATCGTCGTGCTCGGCGCCATGGATCGGCCTGCGGTCGCGGCCGGCGCGGTGGCCGCCGTGGCGGCTCGCCTCGCGGCCTCGGGGGAGCTCGCCCGCAGCGGTGCCGCCGGGCTCGCCGAGCAGGTCGATCCGGTGGCCTTCCTCGCCGAGCTCGCGCCCCGGGGGGTTCGAGCCGCGGTGTTCCACGGAGAGCCGGCCGCACCGATCGCCTGACGGTGCCTTCCCGAGCGTCGGGTCCACCCGGAACGCGAATGACAACGGTGAGATTCATCAAGAAAGATTGACGTTGTCCTAAAGTTCCGCGCTTCCCCTGACGATGTTGTGGCGCTGGTCGAGAGGTGGAGGGCGTCAACCTTGCAACGCACCCAGGGCGAGAACCAGGAGCTGTCTCGACTCATCGAGGCGAACCTGCCGTTGGTCAAGCACATCGTGTTCCAGGTGGCGGTGCACTTCCCGCGCCACGTGGATCGAGACGAGCTGGCCCGGGCCGGAGCGCTCGGCCTGGTCGAGGCCGCCCGACGCTACGACGAGTCGCGGGGGGTGCCGTTCGATCGGTTCGCCGCGCAGCGGATCCGGGGCGCGATCCTCGATGCGGTGCGGGCCGCGGACTGGGCTCCACGGTCGGTCCGCAACCTGGCCCGCAAGCTCGAGGCGGTCGAGCAGCGGCTCGCCACCGAGCTGGGTCGCGTGCCCAACCCGGCGGAGATGGCCGACGCGCTGGATATGACCCGCGACGAGTTGAGCCGTCTGCAGGACCGCATGTTCCGCTCGGTGGTCCTGGCGCTCGAGCACGAGGTGTCCAAGGACTCCGACGAGGACCTCACGCTGGTGGACGTGCTCTGCGACCGCAGCTCGGTCGAACCGCTCGAGGAGCTCGAGGCGCGGGAGCTGCACACCTACCTCCGCGATGCGGTGGGCCTGTTGCCCGAGCGTCAGCGGCTCGTCATCGTGGGGTACTTCCTCGAGGGTCGTACATCGCAGGAACTGGCTCGCTTCCTCGGCGTCACCGAGTCGCGCGTCTCCCAGCTCCGCTCCGAGGCGCTGCAGATGCTCAAGGAGGGCATCGAGGCGCAGTACACCGGCCAGGCCACGGCCCGTCCGGAGGGGAGCGTGGGTCGGGTCGCCCGTCGCAAGGCCACCTACGCAGCGGCCATCGCCGAGGCGAGCGAGTGGAAGGATCGCCTCGACGAGGTGCCCGACACGGACCTGCCCGTCGGTCTCACCCGCTGACGTCGCCGTCCGGGCCACCCCGGCGGGAGATCGGGGCTTGGCCGATCAGAACCCCTGTGTAATCATGTAATCGTGGCACGGGGACGAAGCTGGACGACCGCAGATGTGCAGGCGTGGTTCACCGACCGCGTGCCGGGCGAGTGGTTCGACGCACCCGTCGAGTGCCGCACCGATCGGGAGGAGATCCTGGTCGTGGGCCAGCTCCGCCGACCCGACGTCGAACCCGAGGGGGGCGCAGACGTCCGAGAAGCGGCGGCGATCTGCCGCATCGCCGCCTTCCGTGAGGACACCCGCCAGACGCGCATGACGATCGCCGACGATGCCGAGACCCTGTGGGGCCGGAAGGTGTCGTGGGGGGTGCGGTGCGACGAGGTGAATGAGCAGTTCACCACGCAGAGCGTGCCGGTGATGACCCGGCTGCGCATGGACGAACGAGCCGTGCTCGACACCTTGATCGATGCCGGGGTGGCCCGCAGTCGGAGCGAGGCCCTCGCGTGGTGCGTCCGCCTGGTCGGCGAGCACCAGAGCGAGTGGATCGAGGCACTGCGCGCTGCGATCGCCGATGTGGCACGCGTGCGCGACGACGGTCCCTGACCGCTCGTCGCGGACCCGTGCTCAGACGGCCACCGCCGCCTGCATCCGAGCGAGCACCTCCACCGGCCCGAACGCCTCCACCTCGATCCCCTCGTCGTCGATCCGCGATCGGTTCCACAGCACGAGGAGCAGGTGGGCGGCCGGACCTCGCAGCGCGAGGTCGCCCTTGCGGTGCTCACGGGTGACCTCTACCGAGTCGCGGGCGATGCGCACGAACCACTCGCCCCCGGGTTCGTCTGCGTGGATGTGCATCGAGTCGCCGCTGTCGGAGAACGCGTCGGTTGCCACCAGCCGTGGGTCGAAGAACACGTCGAAGAGCTCGTCGATCCCGTCGAGCGCGAGCACGGCATCGATGGGATCGGGCGATCCGTCCGCGGCTTGACGATCCCAGGCGTGGATGGTGGCCTCGTGCGCCTGGCGCCGCAGCCACCAGCGCACCGGGCGCGGTCCGACGAACGAGTGCACCTCGCGGTCGAGGTCGACGTGCGCCAGGGCATCGGCGAGGCCGGCGGCGGCGTCGGCGAAGACGTCGAGCACGGCCGCGCCGCCCGGTGTCCCCGTGGTCCGGCGCGTCACCCGCTCCCCAGGTGCCGCCAGGATGATCCGGGTCGCCCATCCGTGCACCTGGGCGAGGTGGCCGACGAGGTCCTCGACGGTCCAGCCCGGGCACGCATGGACCGGGAGGGCGAGCGAGCTCGGGTCGGTGGAACCGATGGTGGCGTCGGCTGCGAGCAGCGCGGCGCGGAGGTCGGCGTCGTTCACGGGGCGTCCGTGGGCCGACGTCGGTTGCGCAGGTACAAGATGACCGCGCCGCCGATGATCACCGCCATGACGGCGAAGAACACGAGCGACGCCTGGGTGCTGGCCGGGTTCTCGGGGGGTTCGGTGGGGAGCCCGGCCAGGGTCGTGGAGGTCTGGGCGAGCACGGCGAGGAACATCAGGGTCATCCGATCGTGTCGGTGAAGGTGACGCGCGTCTGGTCGAAGTCGGCGACGCGGACGTTGAGGGTGATCTGCCACTCGCCCGGGATCGACAGGTCGCTGATCCCCTCGAGCAGGAAGTGGCCGACGCCGGCCTTGACGGTCTCGCGCTCGAGGGGGCCGATGTCCTTGGCGGGGAGCATGAGCTCGAGGGTCACCTTCTGCGCGAGGTCGGCTGGTCGGCCGTCAGGACCGAGCAGGTCGATGTGGAAGCTGTTCACCCCGGGCTGGTTGGGGGTCACCGTGAGCGTGACGGTGCCGTCGCCGAGCGCCTGGGTCTCGACGAAGGGACCGCGTGGGACCGCCTCGCTGCGGCCGGGGACGACGTTCACGAGCACGGCGGTGACCGCCAGCACCGCAACGAGCACGAACGCCTCACTGGCGACCGAGCGCACCAGGGCACGCCACCCGGCCTCGAGCCCCTCGTCGACCTGGCGTCGGTGCTCGTCGGTGTCGGCCGCGTGGGTGGAGGGGGCGTCGGTCGAGGGGGTGACGGCCTCGTGGTCGGCGCGGTGGTCACCCGGGCCGTGCAGGGGGTCGTGGGCGAGGAGCCACGGGAGCAGGAGGAACCGGTTGTAGGCGGCGAGCACCACGATCACGGCGACGAGCGCCAGCTTCACCAGCAGGGTCTGGCCGTAGGACGTGCTGGTGAGGGCGCCGATCGAGCCGACCTCCTGCCACGCGAGCGCGAGGCCCGTGACGGCGAGGAGCGCCACCGACACGGCGGCGGTGGTGGAGAACGACTGCACGATCGCCACGGTGGACGCGAGCGACCCTGCAGGTGGTTCGGGGTCGGCGGCACCGGGGACCCCGGGTCGTTCGAGCACGGCGGTCAAGGTCGACGACGCGCGTTCGCCGTCGTCGAGGACCGTGGCCGACCCGGTGGCGGAGGCCGCAGCGCTCCCGACGAGCAGGGTCGGTTCGACGAGGCCGTCGCTGCGTGCCGCGCGCGTCCGGGTGATGAGGACCATGGTGAGCCCGACGAGGCCACCGAACCAGACGGCGGCGACGGTGACGTGGACGATGTCGGCGACGATGGCCAGCAGTGCGTTGGGCGCTTCCACCGCGTGACCCCAGAAGGCGAACGACGCCGTGACCGCGAGGGCGCCGTAGAGAGTCAGTCCCTGCATGAGCATCGGGCGGCGGGTGGTGACGGCGACGTGGCACGCCGCGAGGCCGAGGAAGAGCACGGCGGTGGACCAGCCCATGCCCTGGCGCAGGACCCCGCGGAGGGTGTCGAGCTCGGTGAACGCACCAAGACCCTGCCCGGTGGCGAGGGCGGCCTGCGCGGCGATGGTGAAGACGGCTCCGAGCGCCGCGACGACGGTGGCGACCTGGACCACGTGCACCATGGCGCGGCGATCCGCGGCGCCGTCGTGGATGAAGACCGTGAACACCACCAACCCGGTGGCCAACAGACCGGCCACGTAGGTGAGGAACCGGGCGACGGCGGCGACGCGCTCGCCCGCCGGATCGCTGGCCTGGGCGACTCCGCTCACGTCGCCGAGCTGGGCGTTGCCGATCCCGAAGACGACGGCACCGCTGACCGGGTGGCCGTCGGCGGAGATCACCTTGTAGTTGACGACGTAGGTGCCGTCGTCGAGATCGGGTCGGAGGGTCGTGCGCAGCGAGGTGGCGCTGGGTTGGGAGGTGTCGTCATTGTCGACGCGCTCGCCGTTGCTGTTGAGCACCGTGAGCCCGCCCAGCTCGGGGTTGACCGCTTCGGAGAACTCGATGTCGGCCTCGGTCGGCGCTTCACGAAGTCGTTCGTCGGCGCCCGGCGACGACGACACGACGACGGCGTGGGCGGCGGCCGGCGAGGGCCTGGGGCCGGCCGCCGCGACGGCTCCGGGGAGACCGACGTCGAGGGGCAGCCGGCCCCGTTGCA
>JBBSTY010000176.1:0-6913 GCA_038235385.1 Acidimicrobiales bacterium
CCGCTTCGTCGAGGAGACCTGCAAGATGCGGGCCTTCACGCAGATGTGGGACCGGATCACCCTCGAGCGCTACGGGGTCACCGATCCCAAGGCACGCCGGTTCCGCTACGGCGTGCAGGTCAACTCGCTCGGGCTCACCGAGGCACAGCCGGAGAACAACGTCCAGCGCATCGTGCTCGAGATGCTCGGCGTCACCCTGTCGAAGGACGCGCGAGCCCGATCGGTGCAGCTCCCCGCGTGGAACGAGGCGCTCGGTCTGCCCCGACCGTGGGATCAGCAGTGGGCGCTGCGCATGCAACAGGTGCTCGCGTACGAGAGCGACCTCCTCGAGTACGACGACATCTTCGCCGGATCCACCGTGATCGAGGCCAAGACCCAGGAGCTCATCGACGGCGCGCAGGCCGAGCTCGACGACGTCATCGAGATGGGCGGTGCGTTCGCGGCCATCGACGAGCTGAAGGGTCGCCTGGTGACGAGCCACACGGAGCGGGTGCGCGCCATCGAATCGGGAGCGCTGCAGGTCGTCGGGGTGAACGTGTTCACCGAGACGGCGGAATCCCCGCTCGGCGGTGAGGAGAGCATCATGAAGGTCGATCCGCGGGTCCAGGAGCAGACCATCGCCGACGTGGTCGAGTGGCGATCCAACCGCGACAACGACGCGGTGAAGCGATCGCTCGAGGAGCTCCGACGCGTCGCCGGGACCGACGAGAACATCATGCCCGCCACCATCGATCTCGCCCACGTCGGCGGTACGACGGGGGAGTGGGCGGGCGTGCTGCGCGAGGTGTTCGGCGAGTACCGGGCTCCCACGGGCGTGGCTGCCGCAGCTGGGCACGGTGCCGGGACCACGTTGCGGGAGGTGGCCGACACGGTCAAGGCGCTCGAGGGTGGCCCACCCCGCTTCCTCGTCGCCAAGCCGGGACTCGACGGCCACTCGAACGGCGCCGAGCAGATCGCCGTGGCGGCGCGGGATGCGGGCATGGAGGTCATCTACCAGGGGATCCGACTCACCCCCGAGCAGATCGCCGCGGTCGCCCGCGACGAGGATGTCGACGTCATCGGGCTCTCGATCCTCTCGGGCAGCCACCTGGAGCTGGTGCCCGATGTCGTGCGCCTGGTGCGCGCCGCCGGGGTCACGGCGCCGATCATCGTGGGCGGGATCATCCCCGAGGCCGACCGGCCCCGTCTGCTCGCGGCCGATGTCGCCGCCGTCTACACCCCCAAGGACTTCGAGCTCGGCCGGATCATGGGAGAGGTCGTCGATCTCGTGGAGGCCAACCGCTCGGCCACCTGATGCACGCTGCCGCGGGTGACCTCGACGGGCGCTCCGGCGCCGGTGGCTCGCTCAGTCCGGCTGGGCGATGTGGAGCCCGGAGACGGCGTCGACTCCCTCCGGGCCGGGAACCTCGACGATGCGATCGTCGACGTCGTCGAACTCGGTGCGCAGGGCACGCGACATGACCGCGTGCTGGAGGTAGAGCGTGGTGATGTAGGTCAGTTCGAGCAGGGCTTCGTCGCCGAGCGCTCCCTGCAGCGCGTCGAACAGCTCGTCCGGCACGCGTCCGTGGTCGTAGACCAGGCAGTCGGCGTAGGCGAGGACGTGGCGTTCGGTGTCGGTGAAGCACGTGGCCGCCGGCCAGTACCGGACCGCGTCGATGCGCTCCTCGTCGACCCCGATGCCGCGCAGCGACTTGCAGTGCTGGGAGTAGACGAACTGGCTGCCGGCCGCCCAACCGGCCCGCGACTGACCGAGCTCGCGGAGCACCGGATCGAGCTTGCGGGTGGGGCTCTGGTACAGGCCGAAGCCCTGCACCGCGTGCTCCAGGACGTCGGGCACGTTGGCGAAGGCCGGCCACCAGTCGCCGGGCGTCCCGGTCGCGGTGCCGGGTTCGGCGACGGGGTCGCGGTCGCCGAAGAGCAGGTCGTACATGACCTTCACGATGGGTGCGTCGGACTCGGCTCTGGTGACCTGGTGCAGTCGTGGCATGGATCCCCCTGGTTCGAGCGTGGCAACCGGCCGGCCGCGCACGCGGTGTGGGCACGTTAGAGCCAACCCGGCCGTGCCACGATGGCGACATGTTCGTGAACCGCGTGACCGAGCTCCTCGGCGTCGACATCCCGATCGTTCAGGCACCCATGGGGTGGATCGCCCGATCTCCGCTGGCGTCGGCGGTGTCGAACGCCGGAGCGATGGGCATCATCGAGACGTCGTCAGGGGAGCTCGACGTCGTGCGCGGCGAGATCCGAAAGATGCGTGAGCTCACCGACAAGCCCTTCGGTGTGAACATCGCTCAGGCGTTCGTGCGCGATCCCGAGGTCATCGTGGACTTCGTGATCGATCAGGGGGTTCGGTTCGTGACCACGTCGGCGGGCAGCCCCACCCGGTACACGGCGCAGCTCAAGGCGGCGGGGCTCACCGTGTTCCACGTGGTGCCCACCCTCCGCGCCGCGCTGAAGGCCGCTGACGCCGGCGTCGACGGCCTGATCGTCGAGGGCGGCGAGGGCGGCGGGTTCAAGAGCCCGACCCCGGTGGCCACCATGGTCCTGTTGCCGTTGGTCGCTGCCGCGATCGACCTCCCCATCATCGGTGCCGGCGGATTCGTGGACGGGCCCACCATGGCCGCCGCGCTCGCGCTGGGGGCCGAGGGCATCCAACTCGGCACCCGCATGGTGTCGGCGCTGGAGTCGCCGGTGCACGACAACTGGAAGGACGCGATCGTCGCGGCGGCCGAGACCGACACCGTGTTCCTCAACCAGCACGCGTCGCCCGCCCTGCGAGCGCTGCGCACCGAGCGGACCTCCAGCCTCGTCTTCGACCACGAGCAGAACGCCATGGCGCAGTTCGGGAACCCGGCTGACCTCTACTTCGGCGGTGACATGGAGGCCGGGATCGCTCTGTCGGGCCAGGTCGCCGGGAGGATCGATGCGGTGCTCCCGGTGGCGGACATCATCGGCGACTGCGCCCACGAGTGCCTCGAGGTCCTCGCTCGACTGGCCGAGCGGTACCCGGCAGGGTGACGCTGGAACGTCGTGACGTCGGACACATCGGGTCCTGACCGAGCGTTCGACGTGCCACAATTCAGGCAATCGTATGACAACGGGGGACTGGTCATGAGCACCACCGAGGAGCGCCCGACCGACGCGCCGGTGATCGATGCCGAGGCGCTGCGGGCGAAGTACCGGTTCGAGCGCGACAAGCGTCTGCGCCCGGACGGCAACGATCAGTACGTGGAGGTCACGGGCGTCTTCGCGTCCTACGTCGAGGACCCGTACGTCGCCGTGGTCGAGCGCGAGCCGCTCGTCGACGAGGTCGAGGTGGCGTTCATCGGCGGCGGCTTCGCCGGACTCGTCACCGGCGCGCGCCTCAAGCAGGCAGGCATCGACGACGTGCGCATCATCGAGAAGGGCGGCGACTTCGGGGGCACCTGGTACTGGAACCGCTACCCGGGCGCGCAGTGCGACACGGCTGCGTTCATCTACCTCCCGTTGCTCGAGGAGACCGGTCACATGCCGACCGAGAAGTACACCCATGCGCCTGAGATCCTCGAGCACTGCCGGCGGATCGCGACCCACTTCGACCTGTACGAGAACGCCTGCCTCTCCACCGAGGTCACCGACCTGGAGTGGGATCCTGCGCGCTCGCACTGGGTCATCCGCACGAACCGCGGCGACGAGATGCGCGCCAGGTTCGTGGCCATGGGCACCGGTCCGCTCCACCGTCCGAAGCTTCCGGGCATCCCGGGCATCTCGACGTTCGCCGGGCACAGCTTCCACACCAGCCGGTGGGACTACGACTACACCGGAGGCGACCCGGCCGGTGCCCCCATGGACAAGCTGGCCGACAAGCGGGTGGGCATCATCGGCACGGGGGCGACCGCCGTGCAGTGCGTCCCGCACCTGGCGCGGGCGTCCCGGGAACTGCTGGTCTTCCAGCGCACGCCGTCATCGATCGACATCCGCAACAACCACGAGATCGATCCCGACTGGTTCGCCACCCTCGAGGCGGGCTGGCAGCAGAAGTGGCTCGACAACTTCACCCTCCTGCAGACCGGAGGCTTCGCTGACGAAGATCTGGTGAAGGACGGGTGGACCGACATCTCCCAACGGATCCGGGACCGGATCATGTCCGACGTCGCCAGCGGCGGTGATCTCACCCCCGACACCTTCCGGCGTGCGTACGAGGCCAGCGACGACGAGAAGATGGAGGAGATCCGGGAACGGGTGGATCAGATCGTGAGCGACGAGACGACGGCCGAGAAGCTCAAGCCGTGGTACCGCCAGCTGTGCAAGCGCCCGTGCTTCCACGACGACTACCTCGATGCCTACAACGAACCGGGCACCCGGCTGATCGACACCGACGGCCAGGGAGTCGAGCGCATCGACGAGACCGGTGTGTGGGCCAACGGCGTCCACCACGAGCTCGACTGCCTCATCTACGCATCGGGCTTCGAGGTCGGGACCGCGTTCGCCCGGCGCGCCGGCTTCGACGCCACCGGGCGCAACGGGTTGCGGCTCTCCGAGCACTGGGCCGACGGCATGCAGAGCCTGCACGGCATCCACGTCCACGGGTTCCCGAACCTCTTCGTGGTGGGACCCACCCAGGGAGCCAACCTCATCTCGAACATCCCGCACAACCTCACCGAGGCGGCCGCCACCATCGCAACGATCGTGGCCCACGCCGAGGAGATCGGTGCCGACACCGTGGAGGTCACGGCCGAGGCCGAGCAGGCGTGGGTGGCGAGGATCGAGACGAGCGACCGCGGGGTCTTCGGCAACCCCGACTGCACCCCCGGCTACTACAACAACGAGGGCCAGCCGCTGGGGCGCCCGGGACTGCTCGCCGGCGGGTACCCCGAAGGGCCGGTTGCGTACTTCGACTACATCGACCGCTGGCGCACGAGCGGCGACTTCGACGGTCTCGAGTTCGGTGCGGGTGAGCGATCGGTCACCTCGGACTGACCGCTCGCGCCGGACCGGCCGCTACTGGGTGGCGGAGCGGCGGGCCTCGGACAGGGCGTTGCGGATGTCGGCCATGGCGTCCTCCAGGCCGGATCGCAGCGTGGCGAACACGTCCGAGGCGGTGTCGGCCGACTTGTCGACCTGCTCGCGTGCGTCCAACCACCGGTTGCGCAGCGTCTCGACCAGGGGGTCGATGCGGTCGGCGAGCTCGCGGGTGCCGAGGTGCGCTTGCACCTCGAGGTCGTCGATGCGACCCTTCCACTGGTCCACCTGGGCCTCGGCGAGCTGGTGGCGTAGCGCGGTCTGCTCCTTCTCCAGTTCGGCGATGCGAGCTTCGAGCTGACTGGTGTCGTCGGCCATGGCGGGTCCTCGTTCCTCGGGCGGTGCGCGACCGGTCTTCGGTCGCCGCTCCCCATGATGGCGCCGATCGGGGGGCGCCGTCAGGGGCGAAGGTCCTGTCGGCAGCCGCCGGGGCACGATCGCACCCGAGATCGGCACGGGGGCCGACGTCCTCGAGAGCCGCAGGTCAGCTGGGCGCGCCGGGGCCGATCAGCACGGGGACGGTCGCTCGGCGGACGAGCCGTTCGGAGGTCGATCCGAGGACGGTGCGCGTCATCCGGGCCGCCACCGAGGACGGGTCGCCACGCGTGGCGCCGGCGGCGACGAGTGCCGCCCCGGACTCGTCGACGTGGTCGGCGAGGACCCGAGACGGTTCGACGCCGTCGACGATGACGTGCTCGGCGACCAGGCCGGCAGCGCGGTAGCGCCCCGTGAGTCGCTCAGCCGCCTCCCGGACCTCACCGGCGGGTGAGCCGCCGAGGAACGCACCGTGGCGGTGCAGCGCGGTCACGACGTGCACTGGACGTCCGAGACCGCTGGCCCACTCCAGGACCGTTGGTTCGAGGCGCGAGGCAGCGGGGGAGTCGTCGAAGCAGTACACGATCGGTGCGTCGTGGCCCGTGGCCGTCGCCGAACGGAACCGGGGCCCGATGAGCACGCTGGGCGTGGTGATGCGCAGCAGGATGTCGATGGCGACGCTGCCGAGGACGAGCTCGCCGATGCCGGTGTGCCCACGCGACGACATGCAGAGCAGGGGTGCCGTGGTGGCGTCGAGGAGATCGGCGACGGTGTTCGCGGCGAACCCGATCGGCGTCGACATGGTGATCGCGGGGGAGGCGCCGCCCCGGTCGACGTTCGCGGCGAGATCGGCGAGGTAGGCGACCTCGCCGTCGGGTGGGCGATGCCAGGTGGCACGGATGAGGTGGAGCGCGGCGTCGAAGCCCCGAGCCAGCTCGACGGCGGGTTCCAGGGCGGCTTCGGCGCTCGGCGAACCGTCGAGCGGCACGACCACGGTGCGCGGGATCATCGGGGCTCCTTGCCGGGTGGTTGGTCAGTCGACCAGCATCGCCGACTGTCGGGCGCCGCGGAAGGGCCCAATGGCACATGTGCGGTCGGGTGACGCGGCGTGCCTCGGGTCCAGGCGCACCGCAGCACGCCCGGCGTGGTCGGCGTGGGACGTTGTGCTCTTGGTGGAACGGTCCCCGCCCGGCCATGATCGAAGGACCGAGTGCGTTCCGTGGACGGCTCGGGTCCGGTGCGCGCGAACGCTGGAAGGAGCTGGAGATGGATGCGTCGGTTGTCGAGACCCACGTCTCGGTCCTGTTCTTCGTGGGCGACCAGGTGTACAAGCTCAAGAAGCCGGTCACCTTCGACTTCGTCGACCAGTCCACCGTCGCCGCGCGCGGCGCGTTGTGCCGACGCGAGGTCGACCTCAATCGCCGTCTCGCCCCCGATGTCTACGAGGATGTGCTGACGGTCATCGGGAGCGACGGCTCGCCGCTCGACCACCTGGTGATGATGAAGCGGCTGCCGTCCGATCGCAGGTTGAGCCACGTGGCGATCTCCGACGGCGCCCAGGCGGCGGCGGCGATCGATCAGGTCGCACGCCTGCTCG
>JBBSTY010000177.1:0-6904 GCA_038235385.1 Acidimicrobiales bacterium
CCGTCACCGCAGTCGCGTCGCTGTCGATCCACGGCCGGGCGCCGGGCCAGGTCCCGCGCGAACGGATGACCCGGAACGTCGACGGCGCCGAGGTGGTCTCGGCGACGAACGAGACGGTCAGCGTCCCTGCCGCATCCACCGAGCCGGTGATGTCGCTCGGTGGATCCGGTGCCGCGCCGGTGACGACCGTGGGCAGGGTGGTGGTGGCCTCGGGGCCGAGCGGTGCGGCTTCGTCGTCACCGCGGGTCGCGAGCACGACCGCCACCGACAGCACGAGCAGCACGCCCACCACCGATCCGATGACGAGCGTCAGGTTCGGCCCGCCGTCGCGCCCGGACAGCCGATCGGCCATCGACATCTTCGGTGCGGCGGGGGGCGCCGGCCGCTTCATGACCGTCTCGGGGTCCTCCTCGAACGCGGGGGTCGGAGCCGGCGGCTTCGATCGGGGGGCGGGTGCGACCCCGGGGGCCCACGGCGACGGAGACGCACCGGGCGCCTGGGGTGGCGCCGACGCCGAGACAGGTGGAGCGGGCTCGGGCTGTCCCGCCGCGGTGCCGTGCGGGGCGGCACCCGACGGCATGGGCGCGTCGGGCGGCGTCGCGAGCGGCGGTGCGGCCGCCGGCGACCGGACCGGATCGGGGTTGACGACCTGGGGGGTGGCCCGCCGGGTCCCGTCCTCGTCGGGTTCGTTCCAATCGCGCACCGGTGGATCGGCGACGCCCCCCAACTCGTCGCGGACCTCGATGTGGGTGGGAGCGAGCGACAGCTCCTGTTCGATCGACTGGAGCGCCCGAGCGAAGGCCACGGCGGACGCCGGGCGGTGGGTGGGATCGGGGGCCATCCCGTTGGCCAGCAGGTGCACGAGCGAGGTCGGTGCGTCGGGACGGCTCAGGCGGGGGACGGCGTGGCTGGCGACCCGACCGATGACCGCCGTCTCGGTGTTGTCGCCGCCCGGGACCCAGAACGGCGAGTGCCCGGTGAGCAGGCTGAACATCGTGGCGCTGAGCGAGTAGAGATCCGACGCCTGCGATCCGTTGTGGCCGGGGTCGAGCAGGACCTCGGGACTCGAGAACGCAACGGTGACGCCCGCGGCCGTCTCGACCGCTCCCTCGGAGGCGACGCTGGCGATGCCGAAGTCGGTGAGGCCCGGCCGGCCGTAGCTGCTGGTGAGGATGTTCGCCGGTTTGATGTCGCGGTGGAGGATCCCGGCGCGGTGCGCGGTCTCGACGGCCGACGCCACCTGCACCCCGACGCGGAGCACCTCCGCGACCGACAGACGACCGCCCCGGGCGCGGATGCCGAAGTGCTCGCCCGGGTAGTGCTCCATGACGATGTAGGGCCGACCGTCCGGGGCTATGCCCGAGGCGTGGATGGTGACGATGTAGGGATGCTCGGAGACCTGGGCCATCACGTTCGCCTCGTTGGCGAACTGACGCAGGCTCGATTCGGACACGTACTCGGCGCGCAGGACCTTGACCGCCACCGGACGGCTGGGGTGGTGCTGGGTGAACAGGAAGACGTCGGCGAACCCGCCGCTGCCGATGCCCTCGACGAGGGTGAACCCGGGGAGGTCGGGGGGTGCGCTGCGCGCCCGGCTCATCGGGGCTCGCCCGTCACTCGGTGACCTCGTAGGTGAGCCGGACGGCATCGCCGAGGCTCACCACGGTGCCGACCGGGATCGGGAACGGCTCGGTGGGGCGCAGTTGGACCGGGCTCTGACCCGGAACGGTCACGTAGGTGTGGTTCATCGAGTCGCGGTCGATCACCTGCACCTGCCAGTCGACGAGACGGATCTCGACGTGGGTGCGCGACAGCACCGTGTCGGGGTCGGGGATGCGCACCACCCGGGCGGGCTCTCCCTCGATGACGGCTCCCGATGCGGGTTTGCGGCCGATGAGCAGGGGACCGTCGAGGTCGATGTCGTCACCGTCGACGACCCGGAGCACGCCGAGGGGTGGACGGGTGATCGTGGTGACGGTGCGGTCGCTGATGGGCAGCCCGCACCGCCGACAGGGGTCGCCGTAGGGCGGGTTCGGGTGCCCCGCGGGGCAGTGGACGGCCTGGACCCGGGGCCGCGACGCCTCGGTGGCGGCGGCGGCCTGCGCGGCGCGGAGCTGGGCCAACCCGACGGTGGGCGCGTCGTCGAGATCGTCGCCCGGCTCGGGGTCTGCGTCGGATCGGGGTGGGAGCTCGTGACCGACCGGCGGCGAGGGCGGTGGTGGATCCGGCGGGGGCGCGACGGGGGACTCGGCGGTCGGCCCGGGCGGCGCGGCGGCGGAGACGAACGGTGGTGCTGGTGCGGACGGCAACGACGTGGCGGGGGGGACGAACGGTGGTGCTGGTGTCGGCGGCAACGGCGTGGCGGGAGCGGCGGGCGGCGGTTCGGCCGCGACCTGCGGTGCGAGCGGGGTGCCGAGCGCATCGGGAGCGGCGACGTCGGGGGTGATCGGCTCCGGTGCCGCCCAGCCGGTCGGCGCGGGAGGGACGATCGGGCTCGGGGCGCTCGGCGGCGTCGCGGTCTGCGGCGAGGTGGGCGGGGGCGGTGCGGCGATCACCGTCGGGGGCGCCGGCGCCTCGGGTGGGGCCGGCGGGGGCGCCGACGACGCCGACGAGGGCGTCACGCCGGGGACCGATTCGATGAGCCCGGCCGGTCGGCGCGGCGGTGCGGGTGGGTCCGGCACCACCGGCCGGGCGGGTGGCGCGGGTGGGCCGGGCGGTGCGGGTGGGCCGGGCGGTGCGGGTGGGCCGGGCGGTGCGGGTGGCGCAGGTGGGCCGGGCGGCGCGGGTGGTGCGGGTGGGCCGGGTGGTGCGGGTACCAGCGGGGGCTCGGGGCGCGAGGTGCGGGTGTCGAAGGTCTGGGTGTGCGGCGACAACGACTCCGCCGCACTCGGTCCGAGCGGAGGGGTCGCCATCGCGGCATCGGTGGCCATCGCGGGTGCCGGCGGTGCGGGAGCGGTGGCCATCGCGGGCGGCGCCGCCGGGGCATCGGGTGGCAGCGGCGGGAGCGACGGCGGTTCGGGACCCTGGTCGGCGGTGCGGACGGCGGCATCCTCCACGCTGGCGTACTGGGTGTCGGCCAGGAGGTGACCGAAGTCGTAGCGCGCCTCGGCGTCCGGCTCGATCGACGACGGCGGCGCTGGTGGGACGGTCGTGGTGAGGATCGGTGGTGGAGGAACGAGGGGCGCGGGTGGTGGTCCGGGCGGCGGTGGCGGCGGGAGGGGAGCGACCGGGGGTGGAAGCGGTGGGGGTGGGGGCGTCGGGGGAGGGGCCGGTGCGGCGAAGCGGCGGTGGATGACGTCCGCACGGGCGATGCCGGTGGGGACGACCAGGGTCGCGGTGCCGGGATCGGCTCCCGGGTGGAGGCGAACGGTGAACGACGCCGGCGTGCGCACGAGGTGCTCGGCCCAGGCGTAGCGGAGGTCGCTGGTGTGGTGGGTGGGGAACCCGGCCTGGTCGGTGGTGGTGACCACGGCGGTGGCGCTCACGAGGACGCGGACCCCCTCGGGCTCGACCAGGACGATGGCGAGCGGGGCGAGCGGACCAGCGGCCGCGGCCCGGGCCAGCGCCTCGCCGATCGGTGCCGCCGGCGCGTCGGCCATCAGCAGCGGGACGAGGGTCTGGGGCAGCCAGTCGGCGGGATCGGCGCCGATGAGGGCCGAGCCGCGTTCGCCGACGATGGCGGTGCCGTCGCCGGGTCCGAGGAACGTTCCCGATGGCAGCGTCACCGAAGACGTACCGACGGCTCGGTGTCGGCGTCGAGCGCGGCGGCGGACCTGGACGTGGAACGGGGTGTCGTGTCGCCGTCGAGCGGGTCGGGCCCGTCGATCGGAGCGACGCGTTGGTCGACGAGGACGACATCGATGACGATCACGCTCACATTGTCGCGTCCTCCTCCGGCCAGCGCAGCTCCGACCAGTGCATCGGCGGCTCGGTGGGGATCGGGCTCGGCGCGCACGATGTCGCGGATGTGGTTCTCGGTCACCTCCTTCGTGAGCCCGTCGGTGGTGAGGAGGTAGCGGTCGTGGGTCGCCGGATCGAGGCTCCACCAGTCGATCTCGAGGTGGACGTCGGCGCCGAGCGAGCGGGTGACGACGTGACGTTCCGGGTGTCGGCGGGCCTCGTCGGCGTCGATCGCGCCCGTGTCGAGCAGCTCCTGGATCACCGAGTGATCGTGGGTCAGCTGCTCGAGGCGACCATCGCGGAGCCGGTACGCGCGGGAGTCCCCGACGTTGAGGAGGCCCAGACGCTCGCGGGCTCCGGTGGCGGTCACGGCGAGCGCGCACACGGTCGTGCCGACGCCCTGGCGTTCGCGGTGGGCGAACCGACGAAGCCTGGCGTCGGCATCACGGACGGCCTCGAGGACCGCCAACCGCGTGATGGGTGACGTCGACGCGGCGATGTTGAGGGCTTCCACCGTCCATTGCGACGCCAGGTCGCCGGCCGCGTGGCCGCCCATGCCGTCGGCGACGACGAAGAGCCCGGGTCGGGCGAGGACGCTGTCCTCGTTTCGGGACCGGCGATGACCGGTGTGGGTGCGTGCGGCCCACGCGAGTTCGAGCATCCGGGACAGTGATCTCCCACAGGGCGGACGGATCGGGGACCGGGTCAGCATCGCGCCGGACCACCGCTCGCGGTACGGGGAGTTCTGCCCCTTCCGTCGCGGCGAACCGTCTGGTGCATTGGGTGTTGTGGCCGAAGACGTTCTCTCTCCGAGGTTGGTTGGGTACGATCCGAGGCAGAACGCGGCGGCCCTGGTGATCGCGCGCGCTTCGACACCCCTCTCCCCATGACCGCCCCCGCCCCCGCTCCCGCGCACCCGACCCGTTCGTTCAACCGGTGGATCGCCGCCGGCGTCGCGCTGGTGCTGGTGGTCACCGTGGTCGCCCTCGCCCTGCGGTCCGACGGCTTCCACGCCACCAAGGTCAACCTCAACGACGCCGGCATCTGGGTGGTCAACTGGCAGAAGGGCCTGGCCGGGCGCATCAACACCCAGACCGGGTCGATCGAGGTGGCGGTGCCCTCGCCGACGCAGTCGTTCGACATCGCCCAGGTCGACGACGTCGTCGTCCTCAACGTCCCCGAGAACCGCACCATGGTGCCCATCGACGTCGCCCTGGCCCGGCTCGGCGAGCCGGTCGAGCTGCCCGACCGGGGGGAGGCCATGTTGGGCGGCGCGGTCGGCGCGCTCGACGACCCCGGTTCCGGCAAGGTGTGGGCCACCACCCGCGCCCGGTTGGCCCAACTCGACATCGCCACCACGCCACCGGTGCTCGAGCCCGGCGTCGACGCAGTGAGTGTGGTCGGCACCGATGGCACCACGTATGCCTACGCGCCCGGCTCGCCCGAGATCCACGTGGCCGGGACCGACACCGACGCCACCACCGTCGCCATCGCGCCGGTCGACCGCGAGCCCCAGATCACCGCCGTCGGGGGACAGGTCGTGGTGCTCGACGCCGCCTCGTCCCGGCTGGTGATCCCCGGTCGGGCGCCGGTCGATCTCGACGGGCGAGGTGACCAACCGGTCCTCCAGCTCCCCGGACCCGCCAACGCCGAGGTCCTGGTCGGCACCGACGACGCGCTCCTCGGCGTGTCCCTCGACACCGGCGAGGTGCGCGAGGTGACCGACGGGGGCACCGGTGACGCGGTCGCGCCGGTGTGGCTCGACGGGTGCGCCTACGGCGCCTGGACGGCCACGCCCCGCTACGCCCAGGCGTGCGGAGGCCGTGACGTCATCGCCGACCAGGTCGCCAAGGCCCGGGTCGGCGGTCCGATGCAGTTCCGGATCAACCGCAACCGCGTCGTCCTGAACGACACGTCGACCGGCGTCAACGTGCTCTTCACCGAGGACAAGCCGCTCGAGGTCGACAACTGGGAGGACGCCCTCAACAAGGACCGCGAGGAGACCGAGACCGAGACCGAGGTCGTGCAGCGCGATCCGGCCAGCTGCGATGCCGACACCACCCCGGCCGAGCTGGCCGACGATCGCGCCGGTACCCGGCCGGGTCGGCCGGTGATCGTCCCGGTGCTCGACAACGACCGGTTCCCGCGTTGCGAGGTTCCGGTCGTGACCGTGCCGTTGCCGCCCGACCCCGCGGCCGCCATGGTCGACGTCGTGCGCGGCGGCACCGCGGTGCAGGTGACCCCGGCCGTCGACCGCACCGCGCCGATCACGTTCACCTACGAGATCGCCACGGCGGGCGGCACCCGGCGCGCGGCGGTCACCGTCGACATCGCCACGGCCGGGGTCAACAACCCGCCGGTGGCCGAACCCGACAACACCTCCGTCGTGGCCGGCCGCTCGGTTCGCCACGACGTGCTCAGCAACGACCACGACCCCGAGGGCGATGCCCTCACCGTCGTCGGAGCACGAACCGACGACGGATCGGTCTCGTTCCGCTCCGGCGGTGAGGTCGCCTACACCGCCAGCGGCAGCGCGGTCGGCACCCGGATCGTCACCTACACCGTCGAGGACGAGGGGGGCGCGTCCGCCGAGGGTCAGCTCGAGGTCACCGTCACCGCCGCCGAGGTCAACGTCGGCCCGACGGCGCGCAACGACCGCCTCCTCGCCGTCGTGGGGAACGAGTCCTCGGTCTCGCTGTTGGCCAACGACGTCGACCCCAACGGCGATGCCTTCCAGATCGCCTCGGTGGCCGAACCGGCCGACCTCGACGTGTCCTGGGACGACAAGGGCGAGCTGCGGGTGCGACCCTCCAAGGCGGGCACCTGGCTGTTCGGGTACACGATCACCGACGGCGAGAAGACCGCCGATGCACAGATCCGCGTCGACGCCACCGAGGCCGGCGTCAACCGGCCCCCGGTCGCGGTGCGCGACGACCTCGCCGTGCGTCCGGGCATCCCCGGCTACCTCGATCTGGTCGCCAACGACCTCGACCCCGACGGCGAC
>JBBSTY010000178.1:0-6897 GCA_038235385.1 Acidimicrobiales bacterium
ACGCGAGCACCAAGCCCTCACCACCGCCACCACCGACCCCGAACGGAGCCGCCACTAGCCTCACACCACCAGGAGGCCGCCCGCCCCGCCACCGCGACTTTCGCTGATCCCAGAACGCGACTTTCGCTGATCGCCAACACGGTCGGCGCCCGTGGAGGTCGGCTCCTGGACGTGGGTGGGCTCGATCGGATCGAGGTGGCGTCGGCGAGCGGGGAGAAACGGCGCTCGACCGGCACCGCTCACGGCCACTCGCCGTCGTCGCGCTGGTGGTCGCGATCGCGTTCGCCGGCGGGCTGTCGTGGTCCCGCAGCCAGGGGCCGACGGCCCGCCTGCGCACCGTCCCCGGCGCCTTCGACACCCCGATGGCCGCCGGCCCCGAGCAGACGTTCGAGGAGCTCAGCCGCCGGTGGCGAACCGGGCCCTGACCTCGGCGACGTGGCGCTCGACGTCGGCCGGGGTGGCGGCCTCGAGGTTGAGGCGCAGCAACGGCTCGGTGTTGGACGGGCGGAGGTTGAACCACCAGTCGCCGAGATCGACGGTGAGGCCGTCGAGGCGATCCTGGGACGCCTCGGGGTTCGAGCCGGCGTAGGCGGCGGCCACGAGGTCGATGACCGCGTTGGGGTCGGCCACCTTGGTGTTGATCTCGCCGGAGGCGGCGTAGCGCTCGAAGGGCGTGCGCAGCTCGGACAAGGAGATCCCCGAGCGCGAGAGCTCCTCGAGCACGGTGAGCGCGGCGATGATGCCCGAGTCGGCCCGGTAGTTGTCGCGGAAGTAGTAGTGACCCGAGTGCTCACCGCCGAACGCGGCGCCGGTGTCGGCCATCACCGCCTTGATGAGCGAGTGACCCACGCGGGTGCGCACCGCGATGCCACCGTTCTCGGCGATCACCTCGGGCACGGCCTTGGAGCAGATGAGGTTGTACAGGATGGTGGCACCCGGGTTCTTGGCCAACATCACCTTGGCCACGATGGCGGTGGTGAGCGAGCCCGACACGAGCGCACCCTGGTCGTCGACGAGGAACACGCGGTCGGCGTCGCCGTCGAACGCGAGGCCGATGTCGGCGCCGGTCTCGCGCACCCGGGCCTGGAGGTCGACGAGGTTCTCGGGTTGGATGGGGTCGGCCGGGTGGTTCGGGAAGGTACCATCGAGCTCGCCGTAGAGGATCTCGACGTCGAAGGGCAGGTCGGCGAACACGGCCGGGGCGATGAGCCCACCCATGCCGTTCGCCGTGTCGGCCACGATCTTCAGGGGCTTCAGGGCGTCGATATCGACGAACGAGTGGACGTGGGTGCAGAACTCGGCGAGCGCGTCGTGGGTGCTGGACGTGCCCGGCACCGCGACCGGCGCCAGCCCCGCGGCCGCGTCGGCCTTGATGTCGGCGAGCCCGGTGTCCTCCCCGATCGGTCGGGCGCCGGCGAGGCACATCTTGATGCCGTTGTACCCGGCGGGGTTGTGCGACGCGGTGAGCATCGCGCCCGGCGCATCGAAGTGCCCGGCCGCCCAGAAGAGCAGGTCGGTGGACGCGAGCCCGAGGTCGACCACATCGGCCCCCTGGGCCATGGCGCCACGGGCGAACGCGGCGGCCAGTTCGACCCCGCTCGGACGCATGTCGCGGGCGATCAGCACCCGCTGCGCCCCGCCGTCGGACTCCCGCCGGGCGAAGGCGGCGAACGAGGCACCGATCGCCTCGACCATCTCGGCGTCGAGCTGATCGGGCACGGTCCCCCGCACGTCGTAGGCCTTGAAGATCGGGTCGAACCGCGTGATGTCGATGGCCATGGGCGGTGACGTTAGCCGTCGCCGCCCCGGCGCGAACCGGCCCGAACCGGGCGACGCTCAGGTTCGGGCGTCGCGTGGCGCTTCGAGGTCGAGCACGCCGAGCGGGCCCTCGTAGCCCGGTTCGAGGTCGTACACGCCGAGCGCGGCCCAGCGACGGATGCGGAAGAGGTCTCGTACCAGGCGCAACGCGTCGCGCACGACCCGGACGGTGGACCGCGACGAGTTCTCGACCCGGACGGGGACCTCGGTGAGCGACAGCCGGTACCGCTCGATCAGGTGGAAGACCTCGACGTCGAAGGCGAACCCGTCGACGTTGGAGTGCGAGAAGATCAACGTGGCGACGTCGGAGCGGAAGGCCTTGAGCCCGCACTGCGTGTCGCGGTACTGGCCGAGCAGCACGGCATGGGTGAGCAGGTTGATCGCCCGTCCGCCGAGCTCACGCAGGCGCCCGGCCTTGACCAGCGTGGTGGTGTCGGTGTGGCGGCGGCTCCCGGCGGCGACGTCCCAGCCGGCCTCCACCTCCTCGAGCATGCCGACGAGCTGATCGGGCGAATACGAGAGGTCGGCGTCGGTGAAGGCGATCGTGCGGCCCTTGGCCGCCAGCACCCCCGCTCGCACCGCAGCGCCCTTCCCCCGGTTGACCGGTTGGCGGATCACCTGGTCGGCGCCCGCGACGACGGCGCGCTCGGCGGTGCCGTCGTGCGACCCGTCGTCGACGACGACGATCTCCAGGCCTCCGTCGTCGGCGACCTTGTCGAGCTCGAGGCGGAGACGGGCCACCGCCGTGCCGATGCGCTCCTCGCGGTAGGCGGGGACGACGACGCTGAGGCGGACCTCGCCGGGCGGGGTGGGTCGGTCCCGCCGGCGGCCGAGGTCCGTGCGCACCCGGGCGTGGCCTGCCCGACGCCGCGAGATCACCGCGCCCGCCGCGACGGCGCCGCCGGCGACGAGCGCGATCCGCCGGACGTTCACGACGAGCCGTCCGGTTCGGGATCGCCCCGATCGGCCGCGAGGTCACCGGGGCGGTCGTTCGCTGCGCCGGGGTCGGGGATCGCCGGCCCGTCGCGGGGGGTCTCGGTCGATCCGACCGCGCCGGGCGGCGCGACGGGCAGGGGCTCCACCGACGCCGCGTCGGGCGAGTCGATCGCCGCTTCGGGAGGCAGGTCGTTACCCGGGTCGGCGTTCGCCCAGACCGCATCGGGCGTCGAGTCATCCTCGCCCGTCGCGACGTCGGGGACGATGCCGGCGAGAGCGAGGGCGGCATCGTGTTCGAAGGTCTGGTCGACCTCGAAGCGGAGATCGGGAGCGACGCTCGGGTAGAGATCGGGCCGCTCGGCCTTGCCCCAGAACCGACGGGGGCCAGCCACCCTGACCGGTCGCGCCCGGATGAGCATGACCAAGCCGACGAGGCCGACGAGGCTGACCAGGTAGCCGGTGTAGTCGATCGGGGTTCGTCCGAAGCTCAGCTCGACGTGGTTGCTGTCGGGCACGACCACCATGAAGTTGGGCGTCACGCGGTACGGGCCGACGGCCCCCGACACCTGCCAGTTCGGGAAGTAGGAGACCTTCACGAGCACCGGCACGCCGGGCTGGTCGACGTCGAACGAGATGGTGTCGGTGCCGGTCTCGACGTTGGACACCTCGACCGCGCCCTCGGCTCGGACGTCGGGCCCGCCGTCGGCGGAGAACCAGCCCCAGTCGTCCGCCGGCTCGCAGCGCTGGGCCGGCGAAGCCGCGGGGTCGGGCGTGACCGTTCGGGTCACCCGCTGCCACTCGGCGGGACCGTCCTGGGCGAGCAGGACGTCCCAGTTCTTCTCGTCCTCGTACCAGCAGACCGAGGTCTCCTGCCACTCCTTGCCCGTGGTCTTCTGGTCGGTCAGCACGGCCGGCTGGTTCGCCACGCCCACCACCAGCGGGGCATCGGCGACCTCGTAGATGGTCCACGGCCCGGACGTCGCGATGGTGGCGAGGGAGCCGTTCCGGCCCGCCAACGCCTTCGTCGCGTCGTTGATCGCCATGTAGTAGCGAACGCCGTCCATCTGGAGGTGGGCGACACCCTCGTCGAACTCCGCCTGATCCGGGGGCCCGGGGTCGTAGGGAAGGTCGCGCTGGGCGTTGGACGGCGCGTACGACAGTTCGTCCTGGTCGAGGAAGTGGTAGGGGGTGGTGGCGGATGCCTCGAAGTACAGGCCCTCCATCGAGCCGATGCAGCCGTCGGTCCAGAACGGCAGGAGCATCAGCGCCATCGGGGTGCCGTAACGGTCGTGCTGCTCCTCGTGCTCCCACATCGCCCGCCCACAGCCACGCTCGCGACCGATGTCGCCCATGGTCGTGACCACATCGTGGTACTCCGGATACGACTTGCGGTACTGCTCGGCGCCGCCGACGGTGGAGACCCCCTCGTAGCCGGTGAAGTTCCAGTCGGCCCACGACCCGACGAACCCGCGGTCGGTGGTGCTCACCGACAGCGCGGAGGGCCACGTGAAGCTGCCCACCCCCGACGGCCACTGGTAGGCGCCCGCCGCGTTGGTGCGGCCGAACGGCATGCTCTGGAGCGACATGGCGACGGTGAAGGTGACGGCGAGCAACGAGGTGACGGCGAACCCGATCGGGAGCCAGCGGATCGGACGGTTGATGTCGCGCGCGAACAGCGACGCGAACAGGCGGGCGAGCTCGGCGACCCCGACGGCCGCGAGCAGGTAGAGCGCCAGGTAGTAGAAGGGCAGGAGCCGGGCGTTCCAGAGCCGACCGTCGGGCGCGTAGCGGAAGCCGAGGGCCATGGCACCCGCGAGGAGGGCGAGGAACAGACCTGCCCGACGCCGGTAGACCAGCGACAGCAGCAGCCCGACCGCAGCGAGGGCGATCACCCACTTGAGGTCGGGGACGTTCGGGAGCGAGGCATCATCGAGGTTGCCCCGATCGAAGAGCCAGTCGCCGTAGCGGACGACCTTCTCCCACCCCATGTCGTTCATGTACCCGACGCGGAACACGAACGGCAGGGACCAGAAGGCGGTGAGCGCGCCGCCCACCGGGAGCACCGTGGCCAGCACGACGGCCTGGCCCTTGCCCGGGCGGAGCACGAACCAGATGACCGTGCCGACGAGGACGAAGATCAGGGGGATGAGGTGGCACAGGCCGGTGAGCGCCAGGAGCACGGCCGCCCACCCCCGGTAGCGGCCCGTCTCGAGGCTCCGGGCGAACACACCGAGGTAGAGGAGTCCGAGCGACAGGGAGATCGAGAAGGCGAACTCGCCGGCGAGGGTGGAGGCGATGTTGCCCCCGTAGATGGAGAAGCTCCGGTCGAAGAGGAACAGCGTGGCCGCGACCGACATGATCGCCGGAGCCGGGAACGCAAGGCGTGACATCCGACCGAAGAAGTACGCCGAGAACGGCATGGAGACGACCCCGCTCACCGCCACCACCTTGAACGCCACGCCGTAGGGCAGGACGAAGCTCAGCAGGGCGATCGCGAGCGACGGGATGATCATGTAGAACTGGAAGACGGGGAAACCGGCGTACCAGTCCGGGGTCCACCCGGAGAGCCGGCCCTGGGGCAGGAGGGTGTCGCGCAGGTAGGCCGGCGCCCAGACATGGGCACCCATGTCGCCGCCTGCGGGCGTGGTGTCGCTGATGAGCCACTCCGGGTGGAGCTGGAACACGACGAAGGTGACGCACAGCGCCACGATCCCGAAGGTGATCCATCCCTCGAGGGGGACCTGGCCGAGACGATGGCGCATCGACCCGCGCGTCGGGGGGTCGCCGTCGGGGCCGGTGGTGTCGAGGTCGGGCTCGGCGTGGTCGAGGTCGATCTCGTCCACCACGAGCGTGTCGGCGTCGGTGAGGGCGTCGGTCATGGGTCCGTCATGGTTGCATCTCGGGACAGCGATGGTGGGGCAGCCATCGCGTCGGGGCGGCCCATCATGCCAGCGGGAGGTTCCACACCAGGACCGCCGCCGCCGTGAGGTTGAAGCCGATGTGGGCGAAGATCGCCGGCCCCAACCGGGCGAAGCGCTTGGTGAGGAGACCGAGCACGAGGCCGAACGCGAAGAGGCCCAGGAACTGCACGAGCTGAAGGTGGCTGAGCGCGAAGAACGCCGCGCCGAGGAGCACGGCGAGGCGCGGGCCGAAGCGCTTGGCGATCGCGTGCTGGCTGAGACCTCGGTAGAAGAGCTCCTCTGCGAAGGGGGCGCCGACGCCCACGATCAACCCGAGCGCGAGGAGGCCCCAGATGTCGTCGGCTCGGGTGGTCAGGGCCCGCGCCGACGCCGAGACGTCCTGCTCGGCCGTCACCTTGAACAGCAGCCAGTAGATCGCCGGGACCAGCACGAGCTGGCTGGCCACACCGATGGCCAAGCCCATCGGGGCATCGACCCTCCGGAACGAGAAGCCGAAGTCATCGCGCAGGCTCAGGCCCTTGCGCCGGGCCACGTAGAGGGGTCCGGCCACCAGCACCGCCCAGAGCGGGATCTGGAAGACGATCTGGAGCCACAGCGGCGCGCCGTTGAGGCCGACGGTGACCTGGGGCGCCTGACCCGTCCCGAGCCGCCCCACGACCTCACCGACGGCCCATCCCTCGTCGTTGGGCCAGAACACCTCGTAGGTGCCGTTGCTGATCAGCCACCCCCCGACGGCGATGGAGAACACCGCCGTCGCGACGAACGAGACCAGCCACCAGATGGCCATGTCGCCCATCCCCCAGATCTGGGAGCGGTCGAGCTCGACCTCATCGGCGGTCGCGGCAGCCGGGGCGGCGGGCGCACGCTCGCCCGATGGCGCCGACGGAGCCGGCTTCGCCGCTCGGGACCCCTTCGGCGGCCTCGTGGCCCGGGGCACGCGAGCGCGCGGGGCACCGGAACCGGTGGGGGTGCCCGCGGATGCCGGCGGGTCCGCCGCCATCTCGACGCTCGCATCGTCGACCTCGGTGACCTTCGTCGCCTTCTCGGTCGTGGCCGGCTCGGCGGCCACCTCTGCGGGGGTGCCGGGGCCGTCGCTCCCGGCCCGGCCACGTGACGTGCGTTTGGCCTTGGTCTTGGACTTGTTCCGCGACGTCTTGCTGCTCGCGGCCTGCGCGGCGGCCGCGGCGGCCGCCGCGGCGGTGGGCGTGTCCGACGGGGTCAC
>JBBSTY010000179.1:0-6857 GCA_038235385.1 Acidimicrobiales bacterium
GATGGTGGCGGCCGCGGCCGTGTTCGTCGTGGGGGCACGGTGGGCGCCCCCACTCGTCGCCGCGCTCGTCACCGCGTCGCTCGTCCTCCAGGTGCAGGTCGCCCGCAACTTCATCGACGTCGCCTACCTGAAGGCCTCGATCGATCACGCAGCTGCACCCGTCGTCTACCAGGACTGGGCGCTCGAGGCCGAACGAGGGCGTGCCGCCATCCGGATCGACGTCGACTGCCCCGTCGATGCCATCGGCGTGGGCTTCATGGTCGACGCAGCGGATCCCGCCACGGCGATCCCGACGACGCTCGTCGTGCGCTCCGCCACCACCACGACCGAAGCGACCGGCGGCGGGCCGCTGTACGACATCGCCACCTATCGCCTGACCCAACCGGTCACCGGCCCGTTCACCATCGAGATCCCACCCGGCGCGCTCCTCCGCTCGACCCCCGAGGACCGCGCTCCCGACGCCGCCTTCACCGACGGCGGCGGCGAACCCGTGGTCACCGCCTATTGCCCATCCGCCGACGCCGACGAGCAGGCGTTCGAACGGATCTACCCGATCGGCCACCCCGAGGCGGTGTCACTCGGGATGTTGCAGACCTTCCCTGCGTTGCTCGCCGCTGCCGGCGCCGCCGTGGTCCTGGGCTTGACCATCAACGCGGCGCGGCGACCGCGCCGAACATCAGCGCCCTCCTCGACACGACCTGCGGCACCCGACCGATAGCCCCGATCCGCAGCGCACCGAGGTCCGACGAGGCGCTCACCCGTCGAGGCGCTCCCCGACCGGAGGGCCCCATGCGCGCCGATCAGACACCGTCATCGGTGTCCGGGTGACCCCCGGGCCGAGCGTCGTCGTCCGCGCCTGCGGACCCGCCCTGAGGTCCACGGACGAGCGCGAGCTCCTCGGCGAGCGAGCTGACCTGGTCCTCCAGCTTGGACACGTGCATCGACAGGTTGATGCTCACGACGATGAGGAACACGAACACGAAGGCGAACACGAGGTTCGCCCCGTAGCTGACCCCGAGCGAATCGGAGAACCGGTCGATCAGCGGGCGCGCCACCCCCAGCAGCACACCGCCGATGCCCACGGCGATCCACAGGAGGGCGTAGCCCTCCGACAGGCGCCGGCGGCGGACCACCTCGATGACGAAGATCAACATCGCGATGCCGAGCCCGATGACGAAGATCTGCAGGTTCACGGATCGGTTCCTCGGACGTAGAGCGGGCGACGGACGCGGTGCAGGGCGATGACGAGGGACAACCGGAGCAGGTGGTACACGCTCTTGGCCGTCCCGGCCGACGGCTGCCCGCCCTGCCGCGGGAGCATGCGAACGGGGATCTCCTCCACCTGCAGCCCCCAATCGCCGGCGATCATGAGCGCCTCGACCGTGTCGGACAGGTAGGCCCGGGGGTAGGCGCCGGCGAAGCGCTCGATGGCGACCGGTCCGAAGCCACGGAACCCGCTGGTCGTGTCGGTGATGGTGACGCCGAGGTACCGGCTGATGCGCCGCGACAGCAACCGCATGCTGATGCGCCGCAGCCGGGAGGTCTCGAACCCGGCCTCGAACCGCGAGCCCACCACGAGATCGGCGCCGGCCGCGACGGCATCGGCGAGGCGCTTGGCCTCGGTGACCTCGTGCTGGCCGTCGGCGTCGATCTGCACGGCGGCGTCGTAGCCGTGGCTCTGCGCGTAGCGGAAACCGGTGCGCAGGGCGGCGCCGACGCCCAGGTTGAACGGGTGACGGAGCACCGTCGCGCCGGCGGCGGCCGCCCGCTCGGTGGTGCGATCACGGGATCCGTCGTCGATGACGAGGACATCGGCATCGAGGTGACCCCGCACGGAGCGGACGACGTCGGCGACCGTCTCCTCCTCGTTCAACGCAGGGATGATCGCCAACAGCACCCTCCAACGGTAGTTCGCCGGGGTGGGCGGGCCGGTCGATGACCTGCGGTACCCTCGCTCCCTCGTGAACCCGTCCGGCGAGCCGCTCCCCAGCGTCAGCGTGGTCATCGTCGCCTACGGGCCCGAGGACTGGTTGGAGCGATCCGTCGACGCCGTCGTCGCGTCGGAGGGCGTGCGCACCGAGGTCATCGTGGTGGACAACGGGGGCACCGGGGACCTCGTCGACCGCGTGGCGACCCGTCATGCGGTGACGATGGTGCGGCCCGGGAAGAACACCGGGTTCGCCGGCGGGTGCAACCTCGGGGCCACGCACGCCTCCGGCGAGTTCCTGGCGCTGGTCAACCCCGATGCCATCGTCGACCCGGGCGCCCTCGCCGAGCTCGTCCGCGTCGCGGGCGAGGACGGCGTCGGCATCGCCACCGCGTGCGTGCGCCTGGCCGACCAGCCCGACCTGCTCAACTCGGCGGGCAACGCCGTGCACTTCCTCGGCGTCAGCTGGGCCGGGTCCTTCGAGGAGCCGGTCGCCGACCACCAGGTCCGCCGGCCCGCCACGGCGGCGAGCGGTGCGGCGATGGTCACCCGGCGCGAGTGGTGGGACCACCTCGGCGGACTGTGCGAACCGTTCTTCGCCTACTACGAGGACGCTGATCTCAGCCTGCGCTCGTGGCAACAGGGCCGTTCCGTCGAGTACGTCCCGACGGCGGAGGTCGTGCACCGCTACGAGTTCTCCCGCAACGCCATCAAGTTCCGCCTGCTCGAGCGCAACCGACTGGCGATGGCGTTGTCGAGCTTCAGCACCCGCCACCTGCTCCTGACCCTGCCGCTGCTGCTGGGCCTCGAGGTCGGCATCGTGGCCTACGCGACCAAGCAGGGCTGGCTCCGCGAGAAGCTCGCCGGCTACCGGTGGCTGTGGCGGCGACGGGCATGGCTGCGGACGCGTCGGGCGGAGCTGGCATCGGTGCGCCTCTGCGACGAGCGCGAGCTGGCGCACCTCTACAGCGAGCACCTCGACCCCAAGAACATCGGCCTCCCGGATTTCGTCGCGCCGATCGACCGGGTCATGGCCGCGTACTGGCGGCTCGTCCGCCGGATGATCTGAGCGCGTCGACATGACGCTGATCGAGACCATCACGTCCCGCAACCCGTTCCCCGAGGGCACCTTCAGCGTCGGCATCGGCCTGGCGGTCACCGGGATCACGTCGCTCGCCTACCTCACCATCTCGGGCCGGGTGCTGGGACCCGTCGAGTTCGGCGCCCTCTCCCAGCTCTGGTTCCTGGTCTTCCTGTTCGGCGGCTTCTTCGTCCCCTTCGAGCAGGAGATCGGACGACGCCTGGCCGCGCTGCGGGTGCACGGGCACGGCGGGCGCTCGGTGATCCGGCGCACGGTCGCGCTCGGCAGCGGCGTGGTGGCCGTCATCGTGGCGGCCGCCGCCCTCTTCGCCCCGTCCCTGTCCGAGTGGCTCTTCCAGGACCAGGGGCTGCTCGTCGTGGGGCTCATGCTCGGCGCCGTCGGCTACCTCACGGCCAACATCAGCCAGGGGATCCTCGCCGGCAACGGCCGCTTCGGCCGTTACGGCGCGTTCCTGGGCATGGACTCGTCGTTGCGCCTGGCCATCGGCCTGGTCGTGCTCGGCCTCGGGGTGCGGGTGGCGGGGCCGGTCGGGCTCGCCCTCGGCATCGCACCGCTCATCACCGCCCTCGTTCTCGTCGTCGGTCGACGGGATCTGTCCGAGCCCGGCCCCGAGCTCCCGTGGCGTGAGCTCATCTGGGGTCTCGGTTGGCTGCTCGGGGCGTCGTTGCTCGCGCAGTTGCTCATCAACGCCGCCCCCATCCTCGTCGGCCTGTACGCCGGCCCCGACGACGCCGGCGCGGTGGGGCTGTTCACCGCCGCCCTGGTCGTCGCTCGCGTCCCGCTGTTCCTGTTCCAGGCAGTCCAGGCGGCGCTGCTCCCCCGCCTGTCGCGGCTGGCGGCCGAGGGCGAGCTCGAGGCGTTCCGCCACGGCATCGTGCGCCTGGCGGCACTCGTCTGCGGTCTGGTGGCGCTCGGGTGCGTGGCCGGGTTCACCATCGGACCGTGGGTGATCGAGACCTTCTTCGGCGGCGCCTACGCGGTCGACCGCATGACCGTCGGCCTGCTCGCCGCGGCCAGCGGCGGGTTCCTGGTGGCCATGGCGCTCTCGCTCGGCCTCATCGCCCTGGGCGGCGCACCCGATGCCACCGCCGGGTGGGCGGTGGGGGTCGTGGTCCTGTTCGCGTCGACCGCGCTGGGCGACGATCCGGTGCAACGGGTCTCGATCGGGTTCACCGTCGCCACCGCGTCGGCGTCGATCGCCATGGCCCTGCTCCTGGCCCGCCGCCTCCGCAGCGGCGCCCGGCTCGCCCCCGATGCAGTCGGGAACGCCGTCGGCGACATCACCTTCGACATCTGATCTGAGACCACCCGGGGCCACCGGCGCGGCGGCGGACGTTCAGGGGGTCGGGCGGGCGACGACCACGAAGCCGTAGGCGAACAACGACGGGCGGAGGTTGCCGAGGCGGTGGGTGAGGCGCGCCGCACCCTCGCTGGTGACGAACGGAACCGGGACGGCACCCACCATCGACTCGACCGTGAACCCGGCCTCGACGAGCATCTCGCGCAACGTGGCGCGGGTGTAGAAGCGCAGGTGGGTGCGATCCATGATGCCGCGGTCGGTGTAGCGGAAGCGCCCGGCGAGCAGGCTCAGCCGCACCATCCAGTTGGCGACGTTCGGCACGCTCACGACGAGCGCGCCGCCCGGTGCCAGGCGGGTGCGCAACCGTCGCAGCACCGAAACCGGATCGGCCAGGTGCTCGAGGGTGTCGCCGAACAGGAGCACGTCGTAGGGACTGTCGAGCACCTCGGGATCGAAGGTCTCGAGGTTGCCCACGTGCACCTGCTCGCAGACCTCCCGCGCCCGCTCGGCCGCCTCCTCGTCGAGCTCGTGGCCGTCGACTCGCAGACCACCGGCCACCAGCACCGACGCGAAGTAGCCCGACGAGACCCCCGCCTCGAAGACCCGGCCGCCCGGCGGGGCGACGTCGAGCACCGCACGCGCCAGCAGGTGGTGCGTTCGGTACGGGATGGTCTGGAGGTGGACGTAGCCGTCGCCGCCGCTGGCCGCTCGGAGCAGCTGGAGCGGGTCGGGCGGCGCGGGGATGCCGCGACCATCGGTCGACCGTGTCCTCACCGGCGCAGCCATGCCGGCACCGTACTCGCCGGGTTCCTCTCCGACCCGGACCCGGACCCTGACCCGGATCCGCAGCGGGCGAGAGACGGGGCGCGATGTGACGGTCGGCCGGTGTGGGAACATGGCACGTTCCGGTCCCGGGGTGCGAACGAAGAAGGTGGACCCACATGATCAGCAGCGCGACGCGTCCGACGACCGTGCGAGGAGGCCGCCGGTTGGCCGCGGCGGTGGGCGTGATCACGCTCACCGCGGGGATGGCCCTGGTGTCCGCTCCGGTGGGCGCCCAGACCACCGACAGTCGGGCGGCGGCGCCGCCGGCATCGGTTCCGTCCGCCACGGCCCAACGCGAGACGGTCGACCTCGAACCCGTCGTCGGCTCCGGGCCCTCCGAGGGCACGACGAGCGGCACCGCGGTCCCGGCCCCCGACCCCGCTCCCATCCCCGAGGGGCCGACGGTCTCCGCCGACCGGGCCCGGTCCGTGGCATCGGACGTCGCGCCGTTCACCATGATCGGCCTCGCCGGGGTCACCGCCCGCCCCGATGACGCCTTCGTGCGCGTCCACACCGACGAGGGTTGGCAACCGTGGGAGCCGATGACGTTCTCGGCCGACTCGGGGCCGACGCCGGGGAGCACCGAGGAGGCTCGTTCCCTCGAGGTCACCGGTGGCATCCCGGTCGGCGAGCCGATCTGGGTCGGCCAGGCCGACGGGTACGAGATCAACGTCCCCGCCGACACCACCGAGGCGTCGGTCGTCCTGGTGCACGAGGGCACGCGAGCGGTCGCACCCGACGACGCCGAGACCTCCACCACCGTGCCCACCTCGGGCCAGCCGACCATCAACCCGCGCACGTCCTGGGGCGCCCGGGCTCCCAAGGTGGCACCGGAGGTCGCGCCGTCGGCGAAGTTCGCCATCGTGCACCACTCGGTCACCACCAACGCCTACTCGCCGGCCGAGGTCCCCGGGATCCTCCGCTCGATCCAGGCGTTCCACATGGACGGCCGCGGCTGGGACGACATCGGCTACAACTTCGCCGTCGACCGCTTCGGCGGCATCTGGGAGACCCGCTCCGGTGGCATCGACCGGGCCGTCATCGGCGCCCACGCGTTCGAGGACAACTACCAGTCGAGCGGCATGGTGGGCATCGGCGAGTTCGACTCCCAGGCACCCACCGACGCCATGGTCAACTCGTTCAGCGCGCTCATCGGCTGGAAGCTCCAGCTCCACGGGTGGGACGTCAACAACCCCTTCGAGGGGCATGCGGCCATCGTCGGGCACCGCGACGTGAACCAGACCGCGTGCCCGGGTGCGCAGCTGTACGCCCGGCTGCCGGCGATCCGCTCCGGCGCCGCGGCCAAGCAGGCGCAGATGCGGACCACGCCCGGCTTCTGGGGCGCGGCCACCGTCAACCGCAACCCCGACGGTCGCCTCGAGGTCTTCGCCCTCCGCAACAACAACAGCATCTGGCACAACTGGCAGACCGGCCCGAGCTCGTGGTCGGGGTGGAGCCCGCTGCTCGACGGGGTGTCGGGCCGGCCCACGATCATCACCAACCTCGACGGTCGTCTCGAGGTGTTCGGCATCACCACCGCGGGCGCGGTCGTGCACATGTGGCAGATCCCGGGCAGCGCGACCGGCTGGAGCGGGGTGGCCAGCTTCGGCGGTGCCGTCTCCCCCACCGCCGGCGTCGCGGCCGCCCGCAACCCCGACGGTCGTCTCGAGATCTTCGTCCTCGGCGACGACGACGTCCTCTAC
>JBBSTY010000180.1:0-6323 GCA_038235385.1 Acidimicrobiales bacterium
ACCTGGCCCTTGCCCCCGGCGCGCACCACCGGGGGGTCGAGGCGCAGGGGGTGGGGGCCGACGGGCCGCAGGAGCTCGACGGTGCGCCGCGCCGGGAACATGGGCCCGGGCGTCGGCAGCGACTCCAGCGCGTCGGCCAGCAGCGCGGCGACGGGTCCGCCGTGGAGCGAGTCCTCGGACCAGGGGCCGGTGCTCAGCTCGGTGGGGGTGACGACGTTGCCGTCACGGACGAAGAGCGATGCGGTCATGGGCCAACGCTACGGAGGCCACAGCCGCGGGTCCACCTCCGACCGCGCCGGTGGCGGCGGAGCGCGCTCGCTCCCGGGCGACCATCGTGGGCGTGGGCGTGGGCGTGGGCGTGGGCGTGGGCGTGGGCGCGGGATGCTCGCGTCGGGTGGTGACGCTGCCAGACTGTCGCGCCTATGGCGACGACGGCCGAGCTGGCCCGCTACTACACGACCCTCGACCCCGCCAGCGTCGACCACCTGCAACGCCTGGTCGCGTCGTGGGGGCTGCTGGCCGATCTCTGCTTCGCCGACCTGTTGCTCTTCGCCCGGGTCGATCCCGCCCGAAAGGTGCCCGGCGTGGCCGAGGAGGCCGAGGGTGCGGCGGAGCGCCTCGTCGTGCTCGGCCAGGTGCGGCCGCTGACGAGCCAGACCCTGTTCCGCAGCGACTGGATGGGCGATGTCATCTCGGTCGACGAACGACCGATCGTGGTGCGCGCCCTGCGCCTCGGCGAACTGATCGAGGGAGAGATCACCCACCCGTCGATGCGCGAACAGGTGCGCGTCCAGTGCATCCCGGTGAAGCTCGCCGGACGAACCGTGGCCGTGATGACGCGGGAGTCCACGCCGATGGTGGGCCGCCACCAGGGAGAGCTGGAACGGGCCTACATCGAGGTGTTCAACCGGTTCGTCCGGATGATCGCCGATGGCCAGTTCCCCTTCGCCGGCGAGGAGGGATGGATCGAGGAGGCGCCCCGTGTCGGCGACGGGGCGATCATCCTCGACGAGTCCGAACGGGTGTCCTACGCGAGTCCGAACGCCATCTCGGCGCTGCACCGCGTCGGGGTCCACCTCAACGCCGAGGGCATGCGCCTCGCCGAGCTCGGGCTGCACGAGCAGGTGGTTCGCAGTGCGTTCACGACCGGTCGTCCAGCCACCGAGGAGATCGAGCGCGGACCGGAGGTCACCGTGCTCGTGCGCTGCCTCCCGCTGCTCGACCACGGTTCGGTGACGGGCGCGGTCGTGCTGATGCGCGACATCTCCGAGTTGCGTCGTCGCGATCGGCTGCTCCTGTCCAAGGACGCGACCATCCGAGAGATCCACCACCGGGTGAAGAACAACCTGCAGACGATCTCGTCGTTGCTCCGCCTGCAGGCGCGCCGGCTGTCGCCGAGCGAGTCCAAGTCGGCGCTCGAGGAGAGCGTGCGTCGCATCCGGTCCATCGCGCTCGTGCACGAGACGCTGTCGCGCGAGGCGGGGGACGACGTGCCCTTCGTCGAGATCGTGCGTCCGCTGGTTCGCATGGTGGAGGAGGGACTGATCTCACCGGAGCGCCCGGTGCGGTTCCACGTTTCCGGTGACGCCGGGACGCTGCCCGGGACCGTGGCCACCTCGTTGGCGGTGATGTTGACCGAGCTGTTGCAGAACGCGGTCGATCACGGGTTCCCCCCGGGAACCGAGCCGCCCGGGGGCGACGTGCGGGTCGAGCTCCACAACGACGGTCGGGAGCTGCGCATCGACGTGGTCGACGATGGCGCGGGGATGCCCGAGGGGTTCTCGGTCGACGAGACGACGGGCCTGGGCCTGTCGATCGTGCGGACGCTCATCACCACCGAGCTCGCCGGTTCGATCGAGATGCAGCACGGCGATGGCGATCACCGGCGCCCGGGTACCCGGGTGACGCTCCGGGTGCCGTTGGCACGGCAGCGGGTCACCGACCCCGACGACGCCGGGAACCTGGTGCGGGGCTCGTTGCCCGGCCTCGATCGGACCGGGCAGGGGTCCGGCGGGCTCGGCTCGTCGCGGTGATCGATCCGGGCGCGTCCGGTGTGGAGCCGACCGTGGCGACGCGCGTCACGGCCTCCCGTCGGGGAGGCCGTTGCGTGGACCTGCGGGACGACCCGCCGTCGGGCGAGCCGTCATGGGCCGGGGTCGGTCAGGAGGCGCGGCGCTTGGCGGCGAGCCACTGGCGGCGCAGCTTGCGGCGCTCCTCCTCGGAGGTGCCGCCCCAGATGCCCGAGTCCTGGTTGGTGGTGAGGGCGAACTCGAGGCAGGGCTGGCGAGCCTCGCACTCGTCGCACACCGCCTTGGCCGATTCGATCTGCTCGATGGCCGGGCCGGTGGTGCCGACCGGGAAGAACAGGTCCGGATCGGTGTCACGGCACGCAGAGAACTGGCGCCAGTTGTCGGTGTCGACGGAAACGGTCAACGAGGTGAGGGCCACAGTGCCTCCACTGCCTAGGAGCTTCCGCGCCGCACCGGACTCGGCGTGGTCGAACGTGAAGCATTTCACATGCCACCGCCAGAGGGCAGGCGTGTAGCTGGGACAACACGACGTTAGGGGTTGGGACACGAGGTTTCAAGGGGTCAAAGAACGATTTTTTGTGATACTGCCCATCTGTTCCGCAGCGAAGGACCACAACCACGGAGAGTGACAGATGGAGTGTCTGGTCATCGGCCACCGGGGCGCGTCGGCGGCGTATCCGGAGAACACGTTGGCGGCGTTCGAGGGCGCGTCGGCGCTCGGTGCCGACTGGGTCGAGCTCGATGTCCGCCTCACCGCGGACGGCACGCCGGTCATCCACCACGACGCCGAGGTCCCGGACGGGCCGACGATCGCCTCGGCGACCATCGCCGAGCTCCCCGCCAGCGTCGCGACCCTCGATGCCGCGCTGGCGACCTGTCGTTCACTCGACCTGGGGGTCAACATCGAGATCAAGAGCGATCCGCGGTCCTCGGATTTCGACCCGGACTACGCGATCGTCGCTGCGGCGCTCGAGGTGGTCGGTCGGTCGGGCGTTGACGCCCGCAGCGACGGCAGCGATCGCTACCTCGTGACCTCGTTCGATCCGGGTTGCCTCGATGCCGTGCGGGCCCAGGGCGGTCCGGCGACCGGGCAACTCGTCTTCGGGTTCGACGATCTCCACGAACTCGTCGCGAGTGCCGCGGCGGCGGGTCACGTGGCGGTCAACCCGTGGGCCCCCCAGGTGGACGAGGCCTTCATGGCTGCCGCTCGGGGCGCAGGACTGGCGGTCTTCCCGTGGACGGTCGACGATCCCGAGCGCATGGCCGAGCTCGTCGAGCTCGGCGTCGAGGGCATCATCACCAACGTCCCCGACCGGTTGCGACGTGTCCTCGTCGAGCGCCACGGGTGATCCACCCGCGCATCGACCACGTGGCCGGCCCGGGCCCGGCAGTAGTGTGGCGCCGATGAGGGCCGACCGATGAACAAGCGGGATCTTGCGCGTCGGGTGGCGCGGTACAGCCAGACCACCGACAAGCTCAACTGGATCGCCAGGTGGGAGTCGATGGTCCAACCGCAGGACGCGCCGATGCTCGGCGATCGCTACGAGTTGTACCGCTTCCTCCACGACCGCGTCGGCGACGAACCCATCACCTACCTCGAGTTCGGCGTCGCCAGCGGCGACAGCATCCGAGCCTGGGCGGGTCTCAACCGCCACCCGGGGTCGACCTTCCACGGCTTCGACACGTTCGAGGGACTGCCCGAGTCGTGGAACTCCACGTTCCCCGAGGGCTCCTTCTCGACCGGGGGTGTGCCGCCCCAGATCGACGACCCGCGCGTCCGGTTCTCCACGGGCCTCTTCCAGGACACCCTCCGCCCGTTCCTCGAACACCTCGACCCCGGCGAGACGCGGCTCGTCGTGCACATGGATGCCGATCTCTACTCCGCCACGCTCTACGCGCTCACCCAACTCGACCACCTGATGCCGGCGGGGACCATCGTCCTCTTCGACGAGTTCCAGAGCTACCTGCACGAGTTCCGCGCCTGGCACGACTACCAGAACGCCTACGGACGACCGTTCACGTTCCTCGCCCTCGCGAGCGGAGGCGTCAACGTCGCCGTCGAGTTGACCTGACGGGCCTGCTGGCACGCGTCGGCTGCGGTCGCTGGACCCTGGGCGGGCGACTGGCGGCGGTCGAGGGGGACCGTCAGCGGGCGGTGCGCGGAGCGTCGGTGGGGAGCACCAGGTCGAGGATGTCGGGCTCGTGGCGGAACCGCAGCGAGGTGGCGTCGCCGAGGTGGTCGCCGTCGACCTGGTAGGGGAAGGGGCCGTAGCCGTCCACCCGGACCTCGACGATGTCGGCGCGGTAATCGACGAGCGGGTGGTGCGTCACCCTCGATCGACCGAGGAGCGCCGATCCCAACATCGCCAGCACCGGTGCCATGGCGAGCGTCCGTCCCGCGATCACGACCAGACCCCGGTCGAGGCCCGCATCGGGGGCGATGTCGATGGGGAGGGTTCCGAGGTAGGTGTACGGGGTCGTGTTGAAGCAGATGGCGACGTAGGCGTCGTCGATCACCGAGCCGTCGGCGTGGTGGACCGCGAACCGTGGCCGTGAACGGTCGTAGCGGCGCAGCGCGGTGTCGAACGCGGCGTACACGAAGAGCGGGTGGCTGGCGTAGCGCTTCAGCGATGCCCGACGTTCCACCTGCTCGACCACGGCCGCATCGAAGCCCATGCCCACGTGGAAGAGGAAGTAGCGCCCGTCGACCGAGCCCAGACCGACCCGGCGGATCGATCGGGCGTCGAGGGCGTCGAGGAGCACCGCCGTGGCCTCGATGGGGTCGTCGGGGAGGCCGATCGTGCGGGCGAAGACGTTGGTGGAACCGCCGGGCAGCGGCGCGAGCGCGGTGCGGCTTCCGGCGAGGCCGTTGGCCGCCTCGTTGAGCGTGCCGTCTCCACCCAGCACGACGACCACCTCGGTGCCGTCGCGCGCCGCGCCCTGCGCGAGGCGGGTGGCGTGGCCCCGCCGGCTCGTCTCGGCCACCGACACCTCGTGGTCGGCCGCCAGGGCCTTCTGGATGACCACGAGGCCTCGGGCGGTGACCGACGACGCCGAGGTGTTGACGACGAGCAGCAGCTTCACGGGGACGGGACCCTAGTGCCCACGTCGGCCGGCGGTCCGACCACACGATTTGGTCGCCACGGGATCGGACCACAAGAATCGAACGCATGAACATCGTCGTCTGCGTGAAGCAGATCCCGGACCCGGCCGAACCGGGTGCGTTGGATCCCTCTGACAAGACGCTCAAGCGTGACGGGAAGCTCATCCTGGATGAGTCCGACAGCTACGGCGTGGAAATGGCTCTCCAGCTGGCCGACTCGGCCGGCGGCGGCGAGGTCACCCTCGTCTCGATGGCCCCGAACAGCGAAGCCTCGGGCCTGCGCACCGCGCTCGCCATGGGTGCCGCCAAGGCCATCCTGGTGAGCGACCCCGCCCTCGGCGGCTCGAGCGCGCTGAGCACGGCCAAGGTCCTCGCCGCGGCGATCAAGAAGGTCGAGGGTGCCGATCTGGTCCTCACCGCCACCGAGTCGAGCGACGGCTACACGGGCACGATCCCCGAGCAGCTCGCCGAGCTCCTCTCGCTGCCGTCGGTGACCTTCGCCAAGGACATCAAGATCGACGGCTCCACCGTCAAGGTCGATCGTCAGACCGACCGTGGCTACGACGAGGTCACCAGTCCGCTCCCGGCCGTCGTGTCGGTGACCGCTGGTGTCGTCGAGCCCCGCTATCCCTCCTTCAAGGGGATCATGGCGGCCAAGAGCAAGCCCGTCGACGAGGTCACCCTCGCCGACCTCGGCATCGACGCCGCGAGCGTCGGCTGGGCCGGCGCCGGCCAGGAGATCATCAGCGTGGAGGACGCCCCTGCACGCGAGGCCGGCGAGATCTTCGAGGACGACGGCACGGGCGCCGAGAAGATCGTCGCCTTCCTCGACAACCTCAAGGTCATCTGACCGCGAACCCCTAGGAGACTGAACATGGCACTTTCCAAGATCTGGGTGTTCGCCGAAGCCGTCGACGGCAAGGTCACCCCCACCACCCTCGAGATCGTCACCAAGGCACGCAGCCTCGGCGACACCGTCGAAGCCGTCTACGGCGGCGGCGACGCAGCCGCCATCGCCGGTGAGCTCGGCGCCCACGGCGTCACCACCGTCCACAGCACCGGCGACCTCGGCGGATCACTCGCCGGTGTTCCGGTCGCCTCGGCGATCGCCGCGGCGGGGGGGGGCGGGCACCGCCCCCCCCGCAACCGGGTGGGCCCCACCAACCACCGCCCCGACCAAGTCGGCCGGG
>JBBSTY010000181.1:0-6161 GCA_038235385.1 Acidimicrobiales bacterium
CCCGATGGCGTCGAACAGCGGATGGAGGTGCGCCACCTCGTCCCAGGACGCGTCGACGAGGCGGTGATCGAGGGCGTCGCGCATCACGCGGTGCACCCACAATGCGCCGAAGAGGGTCGCGGTGTCGGTGGGCGGGGGCGGCGTGGCCAGCCGGAGGGTGAGGCGGAGGTAGTCGTCGATGAGGCCGGTTCCGGCGCCGGACGAACTCGCTCCGGTGGGGCCGGGGTCGAGGTCGGGGTGGGCGCCGGCGGGCGCCGCATCCCCTCGTGTGCAGCCGTGGCTCCGGACGTCGTCGGTGCGGCGATCGCGCAGGACCCGAACGGTGTGACCGGCCCGGGTGACGAGGTGGGCGACGTGGACCGGAAACGGATCGACCGACGCATCGGCGAAGCATCCCAGACCTTCGTTCGTGCGAGCTCGGCCGCTCGCCACCACGCCGATGCACCACCACGAAGGTGGGGCGACGAAGCCCTCCAGCTCGGCGGCAGGGTGGTGGGCCAACGGCTTCACGACCAGCTCGAAGGTCTCGTCGGCGGACGGGCCGAGATCGGCGTCGCCGTGGACGGCCACGAGCATGGGTGGGTGGTCACCGTCGGTCGCCAGGACCGCCTCGAGCGACTCGGCGAGCGCGACGAGGCGGGCCACCGGATCGAAGGTGGGCGAGCCCGGCACGGGGTGAGGGTGGGACGACGATCGGATCTTCACGGGTGCTCCCCGGGTTGCGGTGCATCGGAGGACGCCGAAGCGTCGAGGCGACCGCAGCGAACCCGGGGCGTCGCGAACCCCGCGTCCGAACAGTAGGTGCGGGTGGCGCGTCCGCGAAAGGGGCGATGTGTCCGATGGTGCGGCCTCGGCGCAGCGCAGGGCTCAGCGCAGGTCGAGGGGGTCGTAGCCGGGGATGTCGGCGAGCGGGGTGATGACCTGGACCTTGCACTCCGGGTTGCCCTGGAGCTTGCCGTGGGACCACCGGATCTCGCAGTACCCCTCGATCGGGTGATCGAGCCCCGACGCCCGATCGGTGACGACCGCCCGCCACCCCACCTGCGGCTGGCCGGCCTGCGCGGCCGCAACGGTGAAGCGCCGGAGGCGGTAACGCTCGCGCCAGGTGCGGGTGTCGGTGACGGCCAGACGGACCGGGTGCGTGCCCTTGGTGCCGAGCAGCCAGTACGGCCCGCCGGCGATGCGGAGCATGCGCAGCACCATCTGCGTGCGTTGCGCGGGACTCGCCGCCCGGAGGCGGTGCTTCCATCGCCATTCGGTCTCGAGCGACACCGCCCGGCAGAGCTCGTGGTAGGCGTCGGCCTCCGACGGGGAGGCAGACCGGCCGCGCAGGAGCGTCTTGAGCAGCGAGCGGTGGTGCGCGTCGAGGTCGCGGACGTCGTCGGGCAACCCGCCGCCCCCGTGGTCCCCGTCGCCGAGGTGCGGCTCGGCGTGGCGGTCGGAACCGGCGGACCTGGTGGGCGGGACGGCGAGCGTCGATCGGTCGACCGTGGCCCGGACGCGCCGGTAGTACGCCTGGAGGGCGGCGGGGGCGACGAGCTCGTACCACGACTCGTGGTTGCCGGCGCCGTCGTCGACGAGGAGGTGGTCGACCATGGTGGCCGGTGACGTGTTCAGCACGCAGGTGGAGTCGTACTTGGCCTGGATGAAGTAGACGCCGTCGAGGGTGAGGTCCCGGGGGATGTCGGAGGTCCAGACGGCGCGCGCCCCTCCCGTCCAGGCGACGTGCTGGGGCGTGCGCCCGCCGAGCACGACGGCGCGGAAGGCGTGGCCGTTGCCGAGCGCCCGCAGGAGCAGCTCGCGCCGAGGATGCGCGGTGGCGGTGACGGGGACGACGACCGGCTTCCACACGTCGTCGTCGATGCCGGGGATGTGCAGCGATTCGACCGATGCCGGCCACGGGGCCCCCGGGTCGTGCACCAGGCCGACGGCGGTGCCGAGCTCGGTGAGCTCGGTCATGTCGCTGGCCACGAGTTCAGCCTCGGGGGAGGATCATCGGTGTGCGGCACCGGCGCGTGGCTCGGCGCCGCGGTCGATCGCATGGCGAGCGGTGGGCCATCGACGCAGGACGAGCTCGCGGGTGCAGCGAGCATCGCTGCTCACGTACGCCCGGATCTCGGATCGGGTGAGCTCGTGGAGGCGCGAGGCGTCGGTCTGGATCGGCGCCAGCCCGCACAGCTGGGCGATGGACTTGAGCCCGCCCGAGACGCCGAGCGCAGGGACGACATCGGCGCGGTAGAGCCGGTAGGCGTCGAGGTGGGCGTGGCTGTGCCACGACGCGCGGTTCGTGTGACCCTGGCCGGGGAGCGGCTCGCGCGGGAGCGGGAGCCCCGGGTCGGGGCGCAGCCGGAGGCCGAGATCGACCCCGTGGCGCGCCGCTCGGAGGTGGAGGAACGGAAGATCGAAGTTGGCGCCGTTCCAGGTGGCGATCACCCCGGGTTCGATCGAGGCCAGGTGCCAGTCGAGCCGGTCGAGGAGCAGCGCCTCCACCGCGTCGTCGAAGATGGTGACGCCGCCGGGCCCGGCGACCGCGACGGCGACCACCCGGGCGAGCAGCGGGTCGAGCCCGTTCACCGACGTGTCGGTCTCGATGTCGAGTCCGTAGACCGCGGTACCGGTGTCGTTCGGGGGAAGTGCCATGATCCGACCCTACGCAGACCCTGCGACAACGTCGCGGACCGCGACGCACGATGCCAGATGCCGGTGGCTCCGGCGAACCGGGGGCGATGGCCGTTGCGGACCACGTCGCACTACCGTGCCGCCGAAGGAAGGGGCACACCGATGGCACGCCATCGGTCGGGTCGCCGCGGCGGAGAGGGAGATGCGATGCGCAAGATCGAGGTTCTTGCCGTGGGCGTGGCGATGCTGCTCGCGGTGGCGAGCGGCTGCGGCGGTGACGAAGCGGCCGACCCGGCGTCGGTGGCGACCACACGGGGCACGGCGCGGGTCTCGTCGTTCGACACGCTTGCGGCTCGGCCCCGGACGTCGATCACCCGGCCGGCGGTCGTCCGCGAGGTCCCGTCCCGGGAGATCCCCGACCGGATGCGCTTCGACCCGAACCTGCTCCTGCTCACCGCCGATGAGGGCAACTGCATCGACACGGTGCTGGTGGACTACGCGTCGGACCCGGACGCACCCACCGACGACGAGGCGCTCGTGGGCGTCCTGGGTGGTGCCATCACGGCGTGCGTCGATCAGGAGCGCCTCGCCCAGGTGATGGTCAAGCGCGTCCGCGCCGGCGACGTCACCCTCAGCGACGACACCGCGGCCTGCATCACCGAGCAGATCGTCAAGGCCGATCCCGACGCGCTCGCCCTGCTGCTCGGCTCGTTCTTCTTCAACGGCGCGGGCATCGCCGAGATGCAGGCGCCGTTCGCCGCGGCCATCGAGCAGGCCTGCGACATCTGATCCGACGGGTCAGAGACGGAGCGCGGCGAGCGACGCCACCTCGGAGCGCTCGCAGTGGCTGAGCCGGACGTGACCGAAGCACGGCTCACCCGCGAACGCATCGATGAGCACCGCGATCGCGTTGTTGTGCTCGGAGAGGTAGGGCGCGTCGATCTGGCTGGTGTCGCCGGTGAACACCACCTTGGTTCCCTCGCCGACGCGCGTGAGGATCGTCTTGAGGGTCGTGGGTTCGAGGTTCTGGGCCTCGTCGACGACGATGAAGGTGCCGTGCAGGGACCGACCTCGCAGGAAGGTGACCGCCTCGAGGGAGAGCTTGTCCCGATCGGTCATCTCGTCGACGAGCATCCGGGCATCCGCGTGGGAGCGGGTCTCGGTGAGGGCCACGAGGGCATCGGTGACGGCGGTCATCCAGGGATCGAGCTTCTCCTCCATGCTCCCCGGCAGGTAGCCGAGCTCGGCCTTGCCCACCGGAACGACCGGTCGGTACACCGAGAGCCGATCGAACACGGGCGTCTCCATCACCTGCTCCAAGCCGGCGGCCAGGGCCAGGATGGTCTTGCCGGTACCCGCCATGCCGTCGAGCGCCACGACTCGGATGGCGGGGTCGAGGAGCAGATCGAGCGCGAACTGCTGCTCCTTGGAACGGGGCCGCAGACCCCACGCCTCGAGACCTCGGTGCACGGGGACGAGTCGCCCCTCCGTGTGGCGGACCAACGCCGACTGGCTGCCCGCCCGGCACACGGCGAACTCGTTGGTCTCCAGGGGGCCGAACGCAGCCGCGTCGTGCGGGGCGAGGTCGGCGAGGTCGAGTCCGTCCGGTGAGGCGAAGAGCTCGTCGATCAGCAGAGCGGACGCCTCGATCGTCGTCCACCCGGCAGGGCGACGATCGTCGCCTCTCGTGCGGCGCCGCTGGTGCTCCATGGCCCGGAGCCCGACCTGGGCGGCCTTGATGCGCAGCGCCGCGTCGTTGGTGACCACCACCGTGTCGGCTCGGCTCGCCTGGCCGAGCGCGGCGGCGAGGATCCGGTTGTCGGGGCGGGAGGGGTCGAGCCCGCGAGCCGCCACCTCGTCGAGCATCAAGCCGTTCGTCTCGATGCGCAGCGTGCCGCCCCCGGGCAGCGCCACCGGGTTGGCGATGTCGCCACCGTTGGCGATGCGCAGATCCTCGAGCCGGCGGATCACCTCGCGCGCGGCGCGACCGACGTCGTCGATCCGCGTCTTGTGCTGGTCGAGCTCCTCCACCACGATCAACGGGATCACCGTGTCCGCGTCGGGGACCGCGTACAACGACTCCGGATCCGAGATCAGCACCGACGTGTCCAGCACCACCCGCTGGAGCGGAGGCGCCGGGGTGCTCTCCTGGTGCGTGACGTCGTCGGTTCGATCGACGGATGGACGCGCGTGGTGGGCAAGCAGGTCGGTCACGGGACTCCCACGAGGTGAGGCACCGCGACGCCGGGGTTCACCGCTGCGCAGTCCAGACGCCGCTCCGTGGAGCGGGGAGGCTGCGGTTCGGGGACGTCGCTCGTGCGGGTCGGAACACCGAGGCCCATGAAACACCACGGGCGCTCGGCCGGCGCGGATGCCGGGCGGCACCGTCGGTGGGCGAGGATGGGCCCGTGACCGACCGAGACGAGCTCCACGACCCGACCTGTTCGTTCTGCGCGATCGTCTCGGGTGGTGCCGATGCCGAGGTGGTGCTCGACGACGGGCCAGGCGGACCGTGCCTCGCGTTCCTCGATGTGCGGCCGCTGTTCAAGGGGCACGTGCTGATCGTTCCCCGATCCCACGTCGAGACCCTCGGGGACCTCGACCCCACGCTCGTGGAGCCGCTCTTCGCTCGGGCTCGGCGTGTCTCGGCGATCATGGAGACCGCGCTGGGCGCGGCGGGGAGCTTCGTCGCACTGAACAACCGGATCAGCCAGAGCGTGCCGCACCTGCACGTCCACGTGGTGCCGCGTAACCCCAAGGACGGCCTGCGCGGCTTCTTCTGGCCGCGCACGACCTACGACGACGATACCGAGCGCGCTGCGTGGGGAGAGCGGATCCGCGCCGCGCTGCGCTGATCGGGCGGCGATCTGCGGGCGGGGCCGCGAGGCAGGCTGGCGCGTCAGTCGGCGTCGTCGACCGCAGGACCCGCGTCGACGGCCTTGACGAGCTCGTCGAGCGCGAGGTGGAGTCCCTCGGCGATCGTCCACGGGTCGCCGATGACATCCGGGCACACGTTGAGCCCGAAGTCGAGCGAATCGAGGTACGACATCACCGTCATGTTGATGGCGCCACCGTCGAAGATGGGTCCGATCGGGAAGAGCGAGGTGACCCGGGCTCCGGCGACGTACAGCGGGAACGGGGGACCGGGGACGTTCGAGATGGTGACGTTGAACAGCGGCCGGTGCCGGTCCGCCATCTTGGTCCGCGAGTAGAGCCGGGCCGCTCGTCCCGCCACGGCCGGCGCCGCGAACTCGGCCCAGTCCTGCAGGGTGTCGGCACCGATCGTGTTCTGCTGGCCCTTGGCCGACTGCATGCCGTCGTGGATGGCGCCGAGCCGCTCGACGGGGTCGTCGATGTCGGTGGCGAGGGTGGTGAGCGCGGACGAGACGTGGTTGCCCATCGTCCCCTGGCGATCGTCGGTCCGGACCGAGATCGGCACCATCGCGACCAGCGGGCCGTCGGGGCGCTCGTCGAGCGAGTCGAGGTGGTGGCGCAGCGCCCCGGCGCACAGCGCCAGCACGACGTCGTTGACCGTGGTGCCG
>JBBSTY010000182.1:0-6048 GCA_038235385.1 Acidimicrobiales bacterium
CAGCGCGGTCTCCGGCACCGCAGAGCTACGCCTGTTCGGGGGGGGTGTCTCGGGTGGTCAGCGGACGAGGAGGCGTTGGCGCAGGAGGTTCAGCACCGAGATGGTGGCGAACTGACGGACCCGCTCGCGGTCGCCGGGCAGGCGCAGCGAGAGCGCGGCGGCCTCGCCGTCGATGCAGGTGGCGATCCACACCGTCCCGACGGGCTGGCCCTCCTGCTCGGTGGGGCCGCCCACGCCGGTGACCGCCACCGACACATCGGCGCCGAGCACCCGACAGGCGCCGTCGGCCATCGCCTCGGCCGCCGCCTCGGAGATCACCGGACCGATGGGCACCCCCAGCACGTCGTGCTTGACGTCGCTGGCGTAGGACACCACCGACCCGCGGAACACGTCGCTCGCACCCGGGACGGCCGTGAGGCGCGAGGCCACCAACCCGCCGGTGACCGATTCGGCGGTGGCCAGCGTGAGGCCGCGCTCGCGGCACAGGTCGAGCACGACGGCCTCCATCGACCGATCGTCGGTGCTGAACACCAACTCGCCGAGCAGCCCCTCGAGGAAGGCCGACTCGGTGTCGAGCACCGCATCGGCCTCCGCTGCGGTCGGGGCCTTCGCCGTGAGGCGGAGCTTGAGGCCCTCGATGCCGCTGGCCAACCACGCCAGGGTGCAGCGGCCGCTGGCCTCGAGCTCGTCGTGGTACGGGGCGAGCATCTCGGCCAGACCCGACTCGCTCTGGCCCCACGTGCGCAGCGTTCGGCTGCGGATGGCCGACGACTCACCCGCGCGGCGCATGAGATCGGCCAGGATCGTGCCCTCCACCATCTCGTGCATCTCGTAGGGCACCCCCGGCACGGCGTAGATGACCTTGCCGGCGGGGTCGTCGGGATCGCCGATCGGACACACGAGCCCGGGTGCGGTGCCGGGCATCTGCTCGATGGGGTGGGCGCCGACGGGCAGGTCGGCCTGGCGCAGGTTGTTGAGGGGCATGGTGCGGCCCCGGGACTCGAACATGGCGCGGATGCGGCGCTCGAGCCCGGGGTCACGCACGAGCTCCACGCCCATGACGTCGGCGATCACGTCGCGGGTGATGTCGTCCTGGGTCGGTCCGAGACCGCCGCAGACGATGACCGCGTCGGCGCGGTCGAGGGCCTGGCGCAGGGTCGCTCCGATGCGATCGAAGTTGTCGCCCACCTTGGTCTGGAACATCGAGTCGATCCCGACCTCGGCCAGCCGGGAGCCGATCCACGACGAGTTGGTGTCGACGATCTGGCCCAGCAGGAGCTCGGTTCCGACGGCCACGACCTCACAGCGCACGTCCGAAACCTAGCGGTCCGAGGCCAGGCCGACGCACCTCGGGCCCTCCAGGTACTGGGCGGCGCTCTCCACCGCGAGCACCACCGATGCCCACGGCACGAGACCTGCGGGCCACCAGGTGCCCGAGCGCGCCGGAGCGGCGTCAGGCCCGTTCCATGGTGGTGGCGGCGCGCGTGCCGTCGAGCACGTACTGGGCGGCGCTCACCACCGCCAGCACCACCGATGCCCACAGCACGAGATCTGCGGGCCACCAGGTGCCCGAGAGGACCGGGAGCAGCGCCAGCCCCACGGCGAAGGCCTGCACGAACGTCTTGGCCTTGGCGCTGCTGCGGGCGGGCACGGCGAGACCCCGCCGACCCCAGTAGACGCGATAGAGCGAGATGAAGAGCTCGCGGGCGGCGATCAGGGCGACGGGCACCCACGAGAAGCGGTTGATCGACACCAGGGCGAACAGCGCGCCGAGCACGAGCACCTTGTCGGCGAGGGGGTCGAGGAAGGCGCCGCTGCGCGTCGTGCCGTGGCGGCGGGCGATCCATCCGTCGACGCCGTCGGTGCTGGCGAGCATGGTCCACAGCACGAAGGTCGACCAGGTCGCCCCGTTGTCGGTGATCATGACGAACAGCAGCGGCGACACCAGGAGCCGGATCACCGTCACGGCGTTCGCCGGGGTCGCCAGAGCCGAGGGCCCGTAGGCGCTGGCGTCGGTCACCTCGTGCCGACCGCCGCGCTCACCGGATCGGTGCCGCGGTCGGAGGTCGCGTCGGACCACCGACCGACCAGGTCGGGGCCGAGGGCGTCGGTGATGAGCACGGATGCGACGGTTCCCGCCGGCCGGTCGTCGGGCACCGAGATGATGCCGTCGATCTCGGGGGCCTCACGGTGGCTGCGAGCGGCGCCCGGCGTGTCGACCAGCACCTCGAGCACCGAACCGATCAGCTCGTCGCGTCGCGACGCGGTGATGGTGTCCTGCAGCTCGCGGAGCTCGGCCAGGCGTTCGGCCATCAGGTCGGGATCGACCGCACCGTCGAGGCCGGTGGCGTAGGTGCCGTCCTCGGCGGAGTAGGCGAAGAAGCCGCACCAGTCGACCTGCGCCTCGGCGACGAACTCGAGGAGCTCGTCGTGGTCGGTCTCGGTCTCGCCCGGGTAGCCGACGATGAAGTTGGAGCGGAAGGCGGCGGCCGGCTCGGCGGCACGAATGGCGGCGATCCGATCGAGGAAGCGGTCGCCGTCGCCCCATCGGCGCATGCGCCGCAGCAACGGGCGCGACACGTGCTGGAGCGACAGGTCGAAGTAGGCGACGCCGGTGGCCAGCACGGCCTCGACGAGCTCGTCGGTGAGATCGGACGGGTACAGGTACAGGAGGCGGGTGCGGTCGACCCGCGACGACACGGCCTCGACCAGTTCGACGATCTGCTTCGTGCCGTGGCCCTGATCGCGTCCGAACGAGGCGAGGTCCTGGGCGACGAGCACGATCTCACGCACGTCGACGGCGGACGCCGCATCCGAGGTCCCCGGACCCGGGTGCACCAGGCCGTCGACCTCGCCGATGATGTCGTCGATGGAGCGCGAGCGTTGCGGGCCCCGGAAGCTCGGGATGGCGCAGAACCCGCAGTTGCGGTCGCACCCCTCGGCCACCTTCACGTAGGCCCACGGCAGGGTCGATGCCGGCCGGGCCAGGTTCAGCAGGTCGAACGCCGGGACGTCGGCGTCGGACGCGAGCAGCGAGCTCGTCGAGCGGTCGGGCTTGCGGCCGAGCGTGACCGGAACACCGAAGCCGGCGACCGCATCGGTGGGCAGCAGCACGCCCTCACCGTCGAGCGCGTCGGCCAGCTCGTCGCCGTAGCGCTCGGCCATGCAACCGGTCACCACGACCCGAGCGCCTTGGCGCCGGGCGTCGCTCAAGGCGATGACGGTGTCGACCGACTCCTGGCGGGCCTCGCCGATGAACGCACACGTGTTCACCACGACGAGGTCGGCCTCCTCGGGCGAGGCGGCCACGGTCATGCCGTCGGCGAGCAGGGTGCCGCCGATCTTGTCGGAGTCCACCTGGTTCTTGGGGCACCCCAACGTCTCGACCCAGAACCGACCCTCCATGGGCGCCATGGTACCGACCCCATGGCGACGCGCCCCAATGGCCGGCACCGGCGGCACCGCCACGCCGCCGCCGCACGATCAGGTCAGACGCGCCGCGACCGGTGGAGATCACGCGCCGAGGTGGCCCAGCGCGAGCGCCAGGCTGAGTCCGGCGAGCGCCATGCCGTCGCGCACACGCCCGGAGGCCAACGCGTCGCGCAGCTCGTCGATCGGGACCCAGCTGATGCGTTCGGACTCGCTCGGGTCCGAGGGTTCACCCACGTGGGTGGCGCCGTCGGCCAGGAAGACCGAGAACGTGAGGTCGCTGACGCCGTTCGCCGGGTGGAACGTGGTGAGGTGGCGCAGCGGGCCGGGGCGCCACCCCGTCTCCTCGAGCCCCTCCCGAGCGGCCGCGGCCTCGACCGTCTCGCCGGCCTCGGCGCGCCCACCCGGGATCTCCCACCCCCAGGTGTCGGTGATGAACCGGTGTCGCCACAGCAGGAGCACGCCGCGATCCGGGTCGAACATGATCGCGCCCGCCGCGGGCAGGGGCATGCGGACCACGTGGTGCTCGAAGCGCTCCTCGCCGGGGATCTCGACGTCGACCAGGCTCAGGTTGACCCAGTCGCTGGTGTAGATCGAGCGTTCGCCGTGCACCGTCCACCGCATCGCCTGCTCCTCTGTCGCGTCGCCGAGGGGGGACCCGTCGTCAGTGCACCAGCGCCCGGCCGGGGCGGGGCCAGCGAGCGGCGATGAGCCGGCCGGTGCCCGAGCAGGTGATGTACGCGGTGCGTCGTTCGGGATCATCGTCGCCGTCGGGCGTGGTGGCGGCGAAGCAGATGTTGGTGACGAGGGGATCGTCGAGGGGGTGGTGCTCCGAGGCGGATCCGTCGGGCGCGACCGCGGTGATCCCGCCCTGACCGAGCGTCGCCACGCACACCCAGCCGTCCCCGTCGACGGCGAGCGAGTCGAACAGGTGACCCTCGGGGGCGTCGAAGAGCAGACGGGCGCCGGCGCGCGCACCGTCGACCTGTTCCAGCACCCCCGGCTCCACCACCGTCCACTCCCAGATCCGGCCGTGATGGGTCTCCGACACGTACACGCGGTCGCCTCGCGGCGACAGCCCGACGCCGTTGGCCCCCTCCAGACCACCGGCCATCGCGGTGATCGAGGACCCGTCCGCCTGGGCGTACAGCAGGCCGGGGCGTTCCGGGCAGCGGTCGGCCGAGACCCCGTGATCGGTGAACCAGAAGCCCCCGGCATCGTCGAACACCAGGTCGTTCGGGGCGACGAGCGCGGCGCCGTCGCACGCGTCGTAGAGCGTCACCACCTCGCCGGAACCCAGGTCGACACGCTGGATCGACCCGCCGGTGTGCTCGGGCGGGCACGCCCCCGGCACGGTGAGGCCGCCGACGTCGTGCCACTCGAAGAAGCCACCGTTGTTGCACACGTAGACGTACTGCTCACCGTCGGGTCCCGGCGGGCCGAGCGCCGCACCGTTGGGAGCGCCGCCGCACGCGGCGATCACCGTGGTGGCACCGGTCGCCAGGTCGACCCGTGACAACGAGCCGCGTTGCAGCTCGACGAGCACGACCGAGCCATCGGTGGCGATCGGGCCCTCGGGGAACTGCAGGCCATCGGCGACGGGGCGCGTCTCGAGATCGCTCATGGTCGCCATCCTCGCAGCTCGTGACGCACCGTGCCGATGCTCCCCGCCTCGACCGGAGCGACCACCATGGGGTGGCGACACGTGGCCGGCGCCCGCCGGCGAGCACGCAACGGAGGGCCTGTGACCGAGATCGAACGGAAGTTCCTGGTGGCCGAGGTTCCCGCCGACCTGGGACCCGGTGCCACCATCCGCCAGGGGTACCTGGCGGTCGACGGTCCGACCGAGGTGCGCATCCGTTCGATCGACGACCGTTGCGCGCTGACCGTCAAGGGCGGTCACGGCATCGAGCGCGCCGAGGTGGAGCTCGATCTCGAGCGCACCCGGTTCGACGAGCTCTGGAACCTCACCCAGGACCGTCGGATCGACAAGGTCCGCCACCGCATCGCGCTCGACACCGACGTCGCCGGACGGGCCGACGTCGCCGAGGTCGATGTCTATGCGGGTGCGCTCGGGGGGCTGGTGGTCGTCGAGGTGGAGTTCGCGTCCCGAGGCGACGCCGCCGCCTTCGCCGTCCCGGGCTGGTTCGGGCGCGAGCTCACCGATGAACCCGGATGGTCCAACGCCGCCCTCGCCGCGTCGGGGCGGCCGGCCTGATCGGCCGGCCGTCGACTCAGCCCGACTCCGAGCCGAGCTCGGGGCTCATCTCCGCGTCGACCTCGGCCAGGATCTCGGTGCCCCCGTTGAGCTCCTCGGGGGTCATGAGCACTGCGCGCGCCTTGGAACCCTCGCTGGGGCCCACGACACCGCGCTGTTCGAGCAGGTCCATCAGCCGACCGGCACGGGCGAAGCCCACCCGGAGCTTGCGCTGCAGCATGGAGGTGGAACCCAACTGGCTCAGCACGACGAGCTCCATCGCCTGGGCGAGCAGCTCCTCGTCGTCGCCGGCGTCCGAGCCGCTGCCACCCACGCTCCCGGTGCCGGTGCTGCCGACCCCGTCGTCGGTGCCCTCGACCCCGTCGAGGTAGTTGGTGTCGGGGGCCTGGCGCAGCCACGCG
>JBBSTY010000183.1:0-6040 GCA_038235385.1 Acidimicrobiales bacterium
ACACCGAGCCGACGAGGTAGCCCGAGGGCAGCTCGGTTCCTCGAGCCACCTGGACGAGAAGGCTGAGCGACTGGGCGGCGAGGCTGCCGAGGAAGCTCGCCGTCGCGCCGGCCGTGAAGGCCACGTCGGTCTGGGGCCGAGCGGCGACGAACCCTCCGATCGCCATGCCCGCCATGATGAGCGCGAAGAAGGCGAAGCCGTACCCGGACGCATCCGACACGAGCCGGAGGCTGAGCCCGAGCACCCCGGCGATCGCCGCGGCCGTGCCCGCCCCAGCCAGGACCGCCCGCCGGTCGAGGGAGCCGATCATGTCGGGCCGGTACCTGCCATCGGTTCGGGGCCGAACGGAGAGGTCAGACCCAGCTTGCCCGGGTTGAGGATCCCGACGGGGTCGAGGGCGTGCTTGATCGATTCCAGGACATCGAGGCCGCCGCCGAGGGCGTCGCGCATGAACCTCCCCCGGTTGAGGCCGACCCCGTGGTGGTGGCTGAGCGATCCTCCCCACGCGAGCACCGAGCTCGTTCCCGCGTCCCAGACGTCGCGGTAGTACGCGTCGCGTTCGTCGGGACCGACCTTGCCGGCGAAGGTGAAGTACAGGCAGGCCCCGTCGATGTAGGAGTGCGAGAGGTGCGCCGAAGCAGCGAGGGTGCCCTCCACGGCGCGGATCGCGTTCGCCACCTCGCTGGCGAGCGCCGGGAGCTTCCCCCACGGCCCCGTGATCTCCATCGTGTCCACGACGAGACCTCCGCTGATCAGCTTCTCGAGGGCGGACACCTCGTTGCGGTGCTCGAGCCACCGTCCGACCAGTGAGTGGCCCAGCTCGTCCGCGCCTCGGCACTCGTCGTCGACGATGCCCATCGTGGGGTCGACGACGGCGCGCTCGCCCTCGTCGAGGACGAGCAGCACGTGCACCTTGGCCGTGCCGTAGTTGCGGGCAGATTCGATGTCGTCGTACAGGCGGAGCACAGCAGGGGTGGCACCGCGTCGCATGATCCGTCGGCACGCGTCGAGGCCCTCGGTGAACGACGAGAACGCGTACGCCGCGCTCCGCTCGTAGACGGGCACCGGGTGGACCCTGAGTCGGGCGCCGGTGATGACGCCGAGCGTGCCCTCGCTGCCGACGAAGAGCTGGTTGAGGTCGGGGCCAGCCGCCTGCCGGGCGTGGCCCCCGGTGTGGATCTCGGTGCCGTCGGCGAGGGTGACGTCGAGACCGATGACCATGTCCTCGATCTTGCCGTACCGGGTGGAGAGCTGGCCCGCTCCCCGGCAGGCGAGCCAGCCACCGACCGTGGAGAGCGCGACGGACTGGGGCCAGTGGCCGGAGGTGAGGGCATGGCGGGTGCGCAGCTCGTGCTCGAAGTGGTCGCCGAAGGTGCCGGCGAGCACGTCGACGGTGAGCGAGGCATCGTCGACGGAACGGATGCCGCGGAGGCCGCAGAGGTCGAGGACGATGCCGCCGTGGAGCGGGACCGAGGCCCCGACGACCCCGCTGCGACCCCCGGCGGCGGTGACCGGGATGGTGGCGTCGTTGCAGATGGCCAGGACCTCGCCCACCTGGGCGGGAGTGTCGGGCCGGGCCACCGCTGCCGCGAGGTTCGCGACCTGGTTGTCGGCGGCCCAGGTCATCGCCAGCGGCCACCAGTCCCGGCTGGCCTCGGCACGATCGCCCGCCTCGGTGGTCACGGGGCACACGTCGCGGAGCCGCCGCAGGACCGCGTCGGGCACGGCGATGGTCTGTGCATCCAACCGGGCGTGGACCGACGAGGGCGGTCCGGCGAGCTCGATGGGGGGAGTGGGCGCACCGGGTCCCGGTGCGGGCAGGTCGTGCGGTGCGGCCACGGGTCAGGCTCCGATCAAGGTGTCGAGCGCGGTCTCGGGGAGGCCGGCAGCGATGCGCTCGGCATCGACGAGCGCACGGTAGTGGGCGACCTGTCGACGTTGTTCGGCATCATCCCAACCGAGGTCGTCGGCAACCAGCGCGGCGACCTCGTCGGCCACGCGCGCCGAGTCGTCGCGGGCGAGCAGCCTCGCCCGGGTGCGCCGGGACAAGATGTCGTCGACCGATCGGGCCATCTCGTAGCGCGCCGCGTAGACCGCTTCGGCCTTGAGGTAGGTCAGACCGGGCACCAGCGGTTCGGCCAGGCGGGGGTCGCGCTCGGCCATGGCGATCACGGTGCGGGCTTCGCCGCCGTAGCGGTTGGCCAGGTGGTCGACGGTGGCGGCATCGAGGTGGGGGCTGATGCGGGCGGCCTGTTCGATCAGATCGGCGAACCCCGAAGCGCCGCGGAGTCGGAGCTTGCGGGTGCGGCCCCTCTTGGCGATGCGTCCGAGGCGGTCGGGTGGCAGCACCTCGCCGATGACGTGGTCGATCGTGTCCTCGGCCATCTCGCGGTAGGTCGTGAGCTTGCCGCCCGTCACCGTGACGACGCCGCTCGCCGACTCGGCGACCCGGTGCTTGCGTGAGAGGTCGGCGGTCCGTTCGCTCGATGCGGACTTGACCAGGGGTCGGAGCCCCGCCCATGTGCCGACGATGTCGTCCCGCGTGATGGTGGTGGACAACGAGTGGTTGAGCGTCCGGAGGACGTAGTCGATGTCCTCGGGGGTGCACTGGGGATCGTCGATCGGGCCGTCGTAGTCGGTGTCGGTGGTGCCGGCGTAGGTGAAGTCCCCCCACGGCACCACGAAGATCGAGCGCTTGTCCTTGGGTACCGGGAGCACCGCGGCGATGTCGTTGCGCACGAGCGTCCACGGGATGGTGATGTGGATGCCCTTGGCCGGGCGGATCGAGTCGGGATCGACGCCCTCGTCGAGTGTCCGGACGTCATCGGCCCACACGCCGCAGGCGTTGACGATGGCCGCGCCCGCAACGTCGATCACCCGACCGTCGGCCTCCACGGCCACGCCGTTGGCCCGACCCGAGCCGTCCTTGGCGACGCCGATCACCGCCGCATCGTTGACCACGACGGCGCCGTGATCGATCGCCGCCGTTCGGGCGATCGCCAGGGTGAGGCGGGCGTCGTCGGCGCGGGCGTCGTAGTAGAGGTAGCTCGGGGCGAGCCGCTCCCGCCGCAGCGTGGGCACGTGGGCCATCGTCTCGTCGACCGTCAGGCGCTTGTGGATCTTGCCGATGCGGGCTCCGCCGGTGAGGTCGTAGGCCCACATGATCGTGCCGAGCGCCCGGGCCAACTTGGCCGGGACCATACCGTCCTTGCCGGTGAACACCGGGAGCAGGAACGGGAGGACCTTCACCAGGTGCGGGGCGTTGCGCATGAGTCGCTGGCGTTCACGCAGCGCCTGGTACACGAGGCCGACGTCGCGGTTCTGCAGGTAGCGGAGGCCGCCGTGAACCATCTTCGACGACTTCGAGGACGTGCCCGAGGCGAAGTCGCCCCGTTCGATGAGCGCGGTGCGCAACCCGCGGCTGGCGGCGTCGAGCGCGCAACCCGCACCCGTGATGCCGCCACCGATCACGATGACGTCGAACGTCGTCGTGGCGAGGCGGTCGAGGGCATCGGAACGATCGAAGGTACCGGGCATGACAACTCCAAAAGGGACAAGCGCGTGGGCCGGTGAGGCCTGGCGGCCATCGTAGGGGAGCGTGGCGGGCGCGCCCCCCGTCGGGGAACGGTGCGATGGCGCGAGGACCCGTCCCCGATCTCGTCGTCGGGAGCGCGATCTCCAGTAATGAACACCGCCTAGTTTCTAACAACCGTTGCTGATTGCGGCGCGGGTGGCTAGGGTGACGGTTGTGCGATCACCCGATGCGCTCACCGAGCTCTTCCGAGAACAGGGGATGAAGGTCACCCCGCAACGCCAGCGAATCTTCGCCGCGTTGCACGGCAACGACCGCCACCCCACCGCCGACGCGATCTTCGACGAGGTGCGCGCCGACATGCCGACGATCTCGCTGCGGACCGTGTACCAGACCCTCAACGACCTCGCCGCCATGGGCGAGGTCGCCCCGATCGACCTCGGTACGGGGGCCACCCGGTTCGATCCGAACCTGATCGAGCACCACCACCTCGTGTGCGACGTCTGCGGCACCATCGTCGACGTCGATGCGATCGCCGGCATCGAGCCGCCGGGCGATGCCGAGCCCACCTTCGTCGTCACCCGGACCGACGTGGTGTTCCGCGGCAACTGCGGCGCGTGCGCCGCACGTCCATCACCGGTCTGAGCCGTGGCGGCCGGGACCCCGCACGCCGACAGCCTTCCGATCCGACCATCCGAACCAACCAACCAACACAGGAGCCACCATGCCGGCACTTGCAGGAAGCCAGACCCACGACAACCTCAAGGAGGCGTTCGCGGGCGAGAGCCAGGCGAATCGTCGCTACCTCTACTTCGCCCAGAAGGCCGATGTCGAGGGCTACCCCGACGTCGCCGCCCTCTTCCGGTCGGTCGCCGAAGGCGAGACCGGTCACGCGTTCGGGCACTTCGACTTCCTCAAGGAGGTCGGCGACCCGGCCACCGGCGAGAAGGTCGGGGGCACCGAGGACAACCTCCGGTCGGCGATCGCCGGCGAGACCTACGAGTACACCGAGATGTACCCCGGTTTCTCCAAGACCGCTCGCGAAGAGGGCTTCGAAGAGGTCGCCGAGTGGCTCGAGACGCTCGCGCGCGCCGAGAAGAGCCACGCCGGCCGCTTCGCCCAGGGCCTCGAGAACGTCAGCTGACCTCGATCACCTGAGGACCTGTGCCGGACCCGGACCCTGTCGGGGTCCGGCACAGCCTCCCGGGGACGGATCCCCGACACGAGCAGGAGAACCGCCATGGCGAAGTTGACCCTCGACGACATCGTCGATCTCCGGGCGTACGAGCGCGAGCGAGACGAGTTCCGGGCGCACATCATCGAGCTCAAGAAGCGGCGGCGGGTGTCGGTCGGACCGGTCGTCACCGTCCTGTTCGAGAACTCCGAGACCGTTCGGTTCCAGATCCAGGAGATGGCCCGGGCTGAGAAGACCGTCACCGACGAGGGCATCGAGACCGAGCTGCGCGTCTACAACCCTCTGGTTCCCGAGCCGGGGAACCTCGCGGCCACGATGTTCATCGAGCTGACCAGCGACGAGCAGCTCCGGCACTGGCTGCCGAAGCTCGCCGGCGTCGAACGAGCCGTCGTGCTGAAGCTCGGCGACATCGGCGATGCCGAACCGGTGCTCACCGTCACCAACTCGCTCGATCCCGAGCACGAGAAGCAGCTCACGCGCGACGAGGTCACCGCAGCGGTCCACTACATCCACTTCGCCCTCTCACCCGCCGAGGTGGACCGGTTCGCCGCCGGGCCGGTTGCGCTCGCCGTCGCCCATCCCGAGTACGAGCACGAGGTCGTCCTCGGGCCCGACACCGTCGCCGAGCTCCTCCGGGACCTCCGCGTCGGCGGCTGATCGCGCCCTCGACCGCGCGTCCTGCGTCGTTTGGACAGCGCTCCGGGCGAAACGACATACTCGCCGTTCCACCCACCTGCGCGTGCCGAGGAGTGACGCGGCCCCGATGAAGGCCATTACGACCCAGACCCAGACCTGGCGGAGCCGAGCGGCGTGCCAGGGTCTCGATCCCACGATCTTCTACCCCTTCAGCGACGACGATCTCGATGCCGAGCCCGCCAAGGCGGTCTGCGGCGTCTGTCCCGTTCGTGAAGCCTGTCTCGAGTACGCCCTCGGATACCGCGAGAAGGAGGGCGTCTGGGGTGGCGCCACCGAGCGCGAACGCCGGCGGATCATCCGTCAGCGCCGCCGGTCGGCCTGATCGCACGACGCGTCGATCCCACGCCGCCCACGTGTGAGCACGCGGGCCCGGTTGGACCACAATGGGCGACATGGCGAGCATCGGTGACCTGGACGACCTCGGTGGATGGAAGGGCGTGCTCACCGAGCTGACCGACGGGCGCGACCTCTCCGGCGAGGTCGCGGCGGCGGCGATGCACGAGATCCTCATCGGATCGGCCACCTCGGCACAGATCGCTGCGTTCATCGTCGCCCTGCGTCTCAAGGGCGAGGCGGTCGAGGAGGTGTCGGGCATGGTCGACGCCATGCTCGACGCC
>JBBSTY010000184.1:0-5951 GCA_038235385.1 Acidimicrobiales bacterium
GACCGCAACCTCACCCAGATGTTGCGCTCGGGCATGCTCGACGGGCTCGCCGGGGTGGCCCTCGGCCTCATCACCGGCTTCGACGGCTACGAGGACCGCGGGTGGGAGATCCGAGATGTCCTCCGAGACCGCCTCGGGGCGCTCGGCGTCCCGGTGCTCGGCGGCCTGCTGATCGGCCACGGTGGCACGGGTGTCGACGGCGGCCCCGATCAGGACGCCGTGCCCATCGGCGCCATCGCCGAGATCGATGTCGGAGCAGGGACCCTCACGGTCGAGTCCGCCGTCCGCTGACGGGAGACCGATCGCTGGCAGACCGTCCGATGCCCGACCGTCGTCGGGAATCGCACCCGACGGGGTGGTCGTGCCACCACCCCGTCGCGCGCCGACGTCGGTGCGGGGCCGTTCGACGCGCGACGCTACGGTTCCGACGAAGGAACGCCGCTGGTCGAACCAGCCGGCGACCAGACCAGCGTCTGGAACAGACGCCACCGGGTCCGCCGGTCGGCGGACGACACGAACGGAGCAGTGCTGTGCGACCCGATGGGCGTCAACCCGACGAGAGCCGACCGATCACCTTCGAGCGGGACTTCACCAAGCAGGCCGACGGCTCGGTGCTGGTGCGGTGCGGCGGCACGGTCGTGCTCTGCACCGCGACCGTCGACGAGGACGTACCGCGCTGGATGAAGGGCTCGGGCAAGGGTTGGGTCACCGCCGAGTACGGGATGCTCCCCGGCTCGTCGAACGAGCGGATCCGCCGCGAAGCCGCTGCCGGCAAGCAATCGGGACGTACCCAAGAGATCCAGCGGCTCATCGCCCGGTCGCTCCGCGCGGTGTGCGACATGGTCGCGCTGGGTGAGCGTCAGGTCCTCGTCGATTGCGACGTGCTCCAGGCCGACGGTGGCACCCGCACCGCATCGATCACCGGTGGCTACCTCGCGCTCCACGATGCACTCACCCGGGTGGTTCAACGTGGTGGGCTGAAGAGCCACCCGATCCGCGAGGGCCTCGCCGCGATCTCGGTCGGCATCGTGGGCGGTGTCGCGCTGCTCGACCTTCCCTACGTCGAGGACTCGACCGCCGAGGTCGACATGAACCTCGTCATGACCGAATCCGGACGTTTCGTCGAGGTCCAGGGAACCGCCGAAGGACTTGCCTACTCGCGCGACGAGCTCAACCAGCTCCTCGACCTCGGTGAGAAGGGCATCGGCGAGCTCATCGCCCTGCAGCACGCGCTCCTGGCCGAGCCGCCGACACCTCGGTGACAAACCTCCTGGGTCGTCGACCGACCGGCCGCCGGTGCGGTGCGAGGCGCAGGCGATGACCGAGCCGATCCGATTGGTGCTGGCCAGCACCAATCCCGACAAGATCGCGGAGATCGCAGAGATCCTCGGGGCCGGGTTCGATCTGGTGGCCCGGCCCGACTCGGTGCCCGACGTGATCGAGGACGGCGAGACCCTCGAGGACAACGCTCGTCTGAAGGCGGTCGCCATCGCCGAGGCCACCGGCGTCGCTGCGGTCGCCGACGACACCGGTTTCGAGATCGATGCCCTCGGCGGTGCACCTGGTGTCCGGGCCGCTCGATTCGCAGGTGAGGACGTGACCTACGAGGACAACGTCGCCAAGGCGCTGTCCGAGCTGGCGCGGGTGGCGGCGTGGGCGCCGGAGCAACGCCGTGCCCGGTTCCGAACCGTTGCGCTCGTCCGCCATCCCGACGGCACCGAGCTCGTGGTCGACGGCACCGTCGAGGGCACCGTCGCTCCGGAGCCCAGCGGCGACGGCCGGTTCGGGTACGACCCGATCTTCGTGCCCGACGACGGCGACGGACGCACCTTCGCCGCCATGACCCCCGCCGAGAAGCACGCCATCTCCCACCGCGGCCGAGCCTTCCGCGCCCTCGCCACCCGACTCGCTCGCGACCACCCCGACCACCCCGAACATGCGTAGCTCCGCGGTCCCGGCTGCGGTGCTGATACGCCGGAACTGCCACGACCCCCGAACATGCGTCGCTGCGCGGCGCCGGACGTCGGGCGGACACGCCGGAACGGTCAGGCAGGAACGGCGAGGCGGCGGAGTCGAATCGCCTCACGGAGCTGGGCGACGATCAGCGTCGGATGATCGACGAGCATCGTCCAGGTGATGCGAAGGATGAACCACCCCCTGAGCTGCAGCTCGTTCTGTCGGTCGTCGTCCCACGGCAGCGTCGTGTTGTCTCCATGGGCGATGAGGCCGTCGCATTCGATGCCGATCAGGACCTCGGTCCATCCGAGGTCGATGTGGACGGTGGTGTCGCGGATCGCGACTGCGATCTGGCGCTGTGGACGGGGGAGACCGGCTGCGACGAGGAGGTCGCTCACCCGGCGCTCGAACTCCGACATCGTCGGGATGTAGTCGCCGGTGCGCTTCTCGATGAGCTCCCGGGCCACGCTCGTTCCGGGCCGCCCGCGGCGGGCGATCTGGACGAAGCGGTTCGCGATTTGGTCGATCGTGCACAGGCGCTTGCGCAGTGCATCCTCGAAGAGTTGGTCCGCCCGGTACGCCGGTACCACGGCCGGCAGATCGAGGATGGTGCGAACGATCGAGGTGCACGGGATGCCATCGATGACGGTTTGGTCGGTCGGCCCGAACGTCTTGCTCTCGTGGACGACGACCGACGTTCGCTTCTGTCGACGACTCCACCGGGGGACGAGGACTTCGAGCGGGGCGTGCTCGATGCCATCGAGCCCCCAGAGCCAGGTCGCGCTCCGGTGCGACACGTGCGCTCCGGGCCCGTGCATCCAGCACGCGCTGAGCACGTCCTGGCGCCAGGTCTCGGGCGCGCCGCTGATGCAGTAGATGGTGTCGTCGATCTGGGTGAGCATGCCCTGGTGAGCTCGGCGGCGCAGTTGCTCACGGCTGACGCCGAGGTCCTCGACGAGGTCCGTGCGAACGAGCGCGTGGTGTCGGGACGCAAAGCGGGCGATGACGCGGTTGGCTTCGGTGGCGTTCATGGTTCCTCCGGCCGTCGCCCTTCGTCGGGCGACCGATCGAGTGACGTGGTGGAGGAAGGGGGCCGGTCGCCAGGAGGATCGGGTCGGACCCGACGCGGCTCCCGCAAACGAGCGCACGGCCATGGTGGCGCGCCATCGACGTTCGAACAAGGCCCGGCCTCACGGCGACCCACCCATCTCCGTTCGTGCGTGGCACCGCGTTGGCGGGCGCCGCGCAGCGACGCAGGTTCGGGTGGTGTGCTCGGTCACCCCCGTTCGTGCGTGGCATCGCGTCGGCGGGCGACGCGCAGCGACGCAGGTTCGGGTGGTGGTTGGGGCGAGGCGGCGGCCTACCAGTTGCGAAGGTCGATGGGCCACGCGTCGAGGATCTCGGTGGCGGCCGGCGACGCCACCACGTGCATGACGGTGTGCAAGGCGATCGTCGGGTCGATGTGGGCGGGCCACACGTCGATGCGGTCGCCGACGCGGACGCCCCACTCGGCGAACGACATGCCCTTCGGCGGGCCGAACGTGAGGTGCTCGTCGGAGCAGAACCAGACCCGGGCGTTGTCGACCGACGGGTTGCCGTGGTCCATGCCGAGTGACTTGAGCCCGACGTCCGCGACGGCGTAGCCGGCGACCGGATTGGTGGAGATGACGGTGCCCAGGATCCACGCAGCTCGACGGAAGGGGAGATCGAGCGCGGCGTACGCCGTGTCCATCAGCGTGTAGGAGCCGGCCTGCAACTCGGTGATGGCGTGGTTCTGGTCCCAGGTGCCGGTGCCGCCGCCGGACACGACGTCGCCGCCGACCATGTCGTGCGCAGCACGTAGCAATGCGGTGCTCGCGGCGACCCCCGCTTCGCGCTCGGCTCGATCGGCCAAGCCGACGACGTGGCCTTCGTAGCCCATCACGCCCCGCACCTCGAGGCCGGCGGCACGTGCACGCTCGGCGAGGCGTGCCGCGTCGTCGGGCTGGCACCCGCAGCGGGGGAGACCGACGTTGACGTCGATCAACACCTCGCGGACGCCGCCCCGGGCAGCGGCGTCGACGGTCTCGTCGGAGTCGACGGCGACGGTGACACGCACATCGCCGGTACCGACCAGCGCGCCCAGTCGGGAGCTGTCGAGGACCTCGTTGGCCAGAAGGAGATCGGCGCCGAGCCCCGCGGCCGCCATGCCCTCGACCTCACCGATGGTGGCGCAGCAGAAGGCGCGATGGCCGGCGCCGGCGAGCCGGTGCGCCAACGCGGTCGATTTGAAGGCCTTGACGTGCGGGCGCAGCGCCAGTCCGGGCCACGCCGTCGACATGGTGACGACGTTGTGATCCAACGTCTCCAGATCGACCACGAACGCGGGCGTCGAGAGCTCGTGGAAGGTCATGGCACCATTCTGGCGCGCACCGGTCACGGCACCGGCCCGCCCGTCCCACCGATCGTGCGTGGCGGCGCGTCGGTGGGCGCCGCGGAGCTACGCATGTTCGGGAGTGGGTGGCACCCGTCCCACCGATCGTGCGTGGCGGCGCGTCGGTGGGCGCCGCGCAGCTACGCAGGTTCGGGGGGTTGGGGCGGTGGGGATGGGTCAGCAGACGCGTTGCATGGAGTGGCGCGGCGGGGCCGGGTGCTTGGGGGGTTCGGCCCGGAGGCGGGTGACCTCGGTGAGGAGGTCGTCGACCAGCTTGGAGGCGAGGTCGCGGCTGAACCCTTCACGGACCACGACCCGCAGCACGGACATGTCCTCGATGGCGGCGGGCATGGTGTACGCAGGAACGATCCAGCCGTGCTGGCGGAGTCGATCGGCGATGTCGTGGGAGTTGAACCGCGTCTCGTCCCGGAGATGGACGCACAGCAGCGGCAGACCTCCCGGGGCGCTCACGATGTCGGCGTTGTCCGCGTTCTCGACGATGGCTTGCGTCAGGTAGTCGTAGGTGCCGAACAGGTTGTCCATGATCGACGTGTAGCCAGAGCGTCCGAGCCGGATCAGGTTGTAGTACTGGCCGACGATGCCGCTGGCGGCCTTGGAGAAGTTGAGGTCGAAGGTGGACTGGTCGTTGCCCAGGTAGTTGTCGTGGAAGATCAGCTCCTCGGGCAGGTCGTCGGCGGTGCGCCAGATGGCCCAGCCGATGCCCGGGTACACGAGGCCGTACTTGTGACCGGACACGTTGATCGAGTGGACGTTGTCGAGCCTGAAGTCCCACGCCAGATCCGGATACGCGAACGGTGCCACGAAGCCACCGCTGGCGGCGTCGACGTGGATGGGGATCTGCCAGCCCGTGCGCTCGTTGAGCTCCCCGACGGCGGCATCGAGCGCCTCGATGGGGTCGAAGTGCCCGGTGTAGGTGGTACCGAGGATGCCGACGAGGCCGATGGTGTTCTCGTCGCACATGGCGATCGCCTGCTCGGGGTCGATGACGTACCGATCCGCGGCGAGCGGCACCTGCCGGCACTCGACCTCGAAGTAGCGGCAGAACTTCTCCCAGGTGACGTGGACCGCCGAGCTCATCACGAGGTTCGGGCGGGATCCGTCGGCTCCCGCGGCCTCACGCCGCTTGCGCCAGTTGCGCTTCATGGCCATGCCGCCGAGGTGGATGGCCTCCGAGCTGCCGATGGTGGATGTACCGACCGCCTGCTCGCCGGTGGCGGGCGCGTGGAACATGCCGGCCACGATGCTCACACAGCGGCGTTCCATGATCGTCGTGACCGGGTACTCCTCCTGATCGATGAAGTTCTTCGAGGCCGTCTCCATCTGGAGCTTGTCGGCCTCGGGTTCCATCCACGTGGTGACGAAGGTGGCCAGGTTGAGCAGCGGCGTGCCGTCGAGGGTCATCTCGTCATGGATCAACTGGTACGCGGCGCTGGCCTCGAGCTCACCGTCGGGCAGGTCGAAGCGGGGGATGGGTTCGCCCATCACCCGGGATCCGAACATCGGTGAGATGCCGTTGTCGTGTGCGGCCTGATCGTTGGGAACGCGTCGCGAGAGCATGGCC
>JBBSTY010000185.1:0-5870 GCA_038235385.1 Acidimicrobiales bacterium
CCGGTCTGGGTCCGTGCCGGGGACCAGGCTTCGTCATCGACGAGGACGCGCAGCAACGCGGAGTGGATCTGCGTTGATCGCCTGGCCACCACGGCGAAGCCGATGTTGCGGTCTCGACATCCCGACACGAACCCGCCAGTGCAGCCGGCGGAATCAGCGCGCACGACCAACGGACGGCCAACAGTGCCCGACTCGTCGCCACGCCGGTGCCCGACGGCGCTCTGCTCGGGGAGCTGGGCGACTGCGGCGTCGAGAACGGCGAGGTGATCAGCGATGTTGTTCGCCGACGCGTTCCCGGGTCGCAGCATCGATGCCAGGGTCTCGCCAGTGGCATCCGCGAAGCAGAAGATCGGGTGGAACCCGAACCCGCCCTTGTAGGTCGGCGCGGTGCCGGCCTTGTTCTCCGAGTGGACCTGCACCAGCGACGCGTCGATGTCGAGCACGACCGGGTCGGTGTTGTTCGTGATTCCCGAGCGTGCCCACACCTGTCGGCGCACTGATGCGAACGCTGAGCCCAGATCGGCGAGCACGCCTGGGGTGATGGCCCGGAAGCTCCGATAGGTCGTCGGCGTCGATGCCACCGATCCGAACAGGCGGCTCTCGACGCGCAGCTGCTCGATGTCTGAACATGACGACCCGCCGCCGGTGAGCATCAACATCGCCTGGGTCAGGACCTTGCCCCGGTCATGGACCGGAGCACGCTCACCGGCCCACGGCACCGCAGCGGAAAGCGCCTCGGCCAACCCGAGCCGATCAGCGAAGGACCCCAACGCATGGAGCCCGACATGGCCCACCGCACCCTCGCCGCCGCCCTCGATCTTCACTCGAACCGCGCTGCTACCCTGCACTTGTCAGGTGCCCTCCTCGTGAGCCTTCCGGATGTGTCGCAACACCCAGAAAAGCCCACAAGCAGGGCCCCTGTCGCGTCTCAGGTCCCTCGCACCATCTCAGCCCGATGAATGATCGGGGCTAGGGCCCAGCGGCCCGGCCGGTAGGGTCGTCGGCCATGGCTGGCCCCGCCCGACGAGTACGAGAACTGGTGAGCGGCTCCCCGATGCTGAACCAGACCACCCAGTCGGGTTGGATCCTGGCTCAACGGGCGCTGCGCCCCGGCAAGATCAGGCGCCACGTCGCCGGGAACGACCGACTTCGGGTGATGATCGGCTCGGGTCCGACGAAGGTCGACGGATGGCTGTCGACCGACCTGATCCCGTCGCGGCCCGATGTCGTGTTCCTCGATGCCGGTGAGCGCTTCCCGTTCGACGACGAATCGGTGCAGCGCATCCACACCGAGCACATGATCGAGCACGTCGACCACGAGATCGGGCGGCACATGCTCGCCGAGTGCGCCCGGGCGCTGGCCCCTGGCGGCCGGATCCGCATCGCCACTCCCGACTTCGAGCGGGTTCTGGCTCTGGGCGGCGACGTGGCGCCGGACGTCGCCGAGCTCTACACCGCCTCCAACCGACGCAACGGGATCGAGGATCCCGAGGCTGCCAGCCCGGTCTACGCCGTCAACCGTCTGTTCTCGGGCTATGGCCACCGCTTCCTCTACACCGAGGCGATGCTGACGGCGCGGCTCAGCGAGGCCGGCCTCACCGGGGTCACCCGCTACGAGGTCGGGACCTCCGACGATCCGGAACTGGCCGATGTCGACCACCACGGTGAGCAGATCGACGCCGGCTGGAACCGCTACCAGACCCTGGTGCTCGAAGCGGCCAAGCCGATGTCGAGCTCCTGAGCACGGTGGCCGACCGCAACGATTCCGACCGGCCCCACCAAGGTCGCCCCGACCCGGCAGGCGCGCCCACGATCACCGGCCAGGAGCCCATCTCGGTGGTCATCGCCACCCGGGACCGCCCGATCCTGGTGCGCCGGGCCGTCGACGCCGTCCTGGCCCAGGACCACGCCGGCAGCCTGGAGGTGGTGGTCGTCTTCGACCGGTCCGAGCTCGATCCCGGCCTGGCGACCGATGACGCGCATCGTGGCGTCGTCGTGACGACCAACGTCCGCACTCCGGGGTTGGCCGGGGCCCGCAACAGCGGCGTCGATCGGGCCACCGGCACCTGGGTCGCCTTCTGCGACGACGACGACGAGTGGCTGCCGGGCAAGCTCGCCGGCCAGATCGCCGCACTGGAGGCCTCGCCGGACGCCGACGTGGCGACCACGGGGATCTTCGTGAACTTCCGGGGGCGTGACACCGCCCGCATCCCCGAGGCGGCGAAGCTCACCTTCGACGGGTTCCTGCGTGATCGCATGACGGCCGTGCACCCGTCGACCGTCATGGTCCGGCGCTCGGCCTTCCTGGACCGCATCGGCCCCGTCGACGAGACCATTCCCGGCGGTTACGCCGAGGATTACGAGTGGTTGCTCCGAGCCTCACGCTGCTCGCCGATCGCCGTGGCGCCGAGGCCGCTGGCGCGGATCCACTGGCACGGGGCGTCGTTCTTCTTCGAGCGCTGGCAGACGATCGACGCCGCCCTGGATCACCTGATCGCCGCCTACCCCGAGTTCCGCCAGGAGCCGAAGGGCCTGGCCCGGCTCAAGGGTCAGCAGGCCGTGGCCCGGGCCGCCATGGGCCGACGGAGGCGGGCGCTCTCGACCATCGTGGAGACGCTCCGGCTCAATCCGCTGGAACGTCGGGCACCCGTCGCCCTGCTCGTGGTCCTCGGCGTGCCCGCCGGGGCGATCCTCAAGCTGTTGCACCGCTTCGGCAAGGGGATCTGAGCCGCATCAGGGGAGCCAGGGCGGGTCGCGTGGCTCGTCGAACCAGACCGCCGACGTTCTGCCCTCGATGGCGGCGAAGGCCAGATCGCCCCACTGCTCGTAGCCGGCGAGCGGCGTGGGCAGCTCGTCACGGGCGAACCACCCGGCCCCGTCGGTCTCCAACGGGTGCGGGGTCAACTGACCGCCGACCGCCCGGCAGCTGAAGACCAGCGAGTACAGCGGCACCCGGGTGAGCCCGAGCCGCAACCCGTCGAGCACGGCGATGAGGCCCGTCACCTCGCAGGTGATGCCGGTCTCCTCGGCCACCTCCTTCATCGCCACCTCGGCCGGCGAGTAGCCGACGTCGGCCCACCCGGTGGGGTAGAGCCAGACACCCGAATCCGAGCGCTTGATCAGCAGGATCTGGCCCTCGTCATTGCCGACCACGGCACCGATCGCCACCTTCGGGGTGACGTAACCGGGGACGCCCTTGCCGACCCCCTTGAGCCACTCGTCGATCTGCGTCTCCTGATCGACCTCTGCATCCGACGCATGACGGATGTCGGCCGCCACCGCCAAGACCTCCTCGAAGCGTTCGCGCTCGTACCCGCTCTCGGTGAAGCCGAGCCCGGTCCGAGCGATGCCCGAGAGCGCCTCGGCCCACCGGATCAGATCGGTCTCGGTGATCGGGGGCTTTGCCATGGGCTGACGGTAGCTAGGTCACGGCGTGGAGCAGGGCGCGCTCCAACTCGCTGCGGTTCTGCTCGTCGGCGACCAGCGAACCGTCGAGGTGGGTGAGGTAGAAGGAGTCGACCACCACATCGCCCACCGTGTGGACCTTGGCCACCCGCACCTCCACGTCGAACTCGGCGAACGTCCTCGAAACCCGGTACAGCAGGCCCATGCGGTCCGGGGCTTGGACCTCGACCACCGTTGCGGTCGCTGACGCAGCGTCGTCGAAGCGCACCGACGGTGGCGGGAGCCGGGGCCCGAGGTGTCGTGGCTGGTAGGTGCGGATGCGCTCGGCGAGGCGAGCCTCGATGGCCAGGTGCTGATCGAGCGCCACGTCGATCTGGCGGATGACCCGAGGCCAGTCGATCGTCGGACCGAACTGCGAGGTCACCGCGAACTGCTCGATCGCCATGTCGCCCTCCGACGCCGCTTCGGCCGAGCGCACGTCGAGCCCGTTGATCGAGAGGACCCCCGCCATTCGGCTGAACAGGCCTCGCTGGTCGGTGGCGATCACGGTCAACGTCGTGCCCTCGGCGGTCACGCTCTGGACGCCGCCCCGCATGAGTTCGCGCTGGGTGGCGTCGGGGAACTCGACGGTGTCGAGCGCCGCCAGGTCGCCACCGTCGAGGAAGTGGTCGACTCGACGAACGAGGTCGCGCACCAGCTCCGCCTTCCAGGACCCCCACGCCGCCGGCCCCGTCGCCATGGAATCGGCCTCGGTCAGCGCCGCCAGCAGGTGCAGCCGGACCGGGTCGCCCACCGCCTCGGCCACCGATCGGATCGTCGTGGGATCCGACAGATCGCGACGGGTGGCGGCGTCGGGGAGCAGGAGGTGGAGGCGGACCATGTCGACGAGGACCGCAGTATCGGCCTCGTCGAAGCCCATGCGGGGGCCCATCACCTCGACCAGATCCATGCCCACGTCGGTATGGTCGCCCGGCCGCCCCTTGCCGATGTCGTGCAGGAGCGCTCCGACCAGCAAAAGGTCCGGACGGTCGACCCGGTCCACGAGCGCCGAGGCGTTGGCGGCCGCCTCCAGCAGGTGCCGGTCGACGGTGAAGCGGTGATAGGCGTTGCGTTGCGGGTGGTTGCGGACCGGCCCCCACTCCGGGACATAGCGCTCCCAGAGCCCGGTGTGGTCCATGGCCTCGATCACCCGAATCGCTCGATGGCCCTCGGCCAACAGGCCGACGAAGCGATCCCGCAGCTCGATCGGCCAGACGTCGGGCGGACTCGGGGCCCGGGCCACGAAACGCTCGTGGGTGCTGCGGCTGAGCCGGGCCCCCTTGCGGGCCGCCAGCACGGCGGCGTCGAGGACCAGCAGCGGGTTCGAGGCGGGATCACAGCTCGTCTCGATCTCGACACGACCGTCGCGCACCACCAGGCCCGGCGCCTTGGTCCGGCTCCGCCAACCCAGCAGGTTGCTCCCGGAGGAGAACGAGCTGTGGACGCGGTCCCAGGACTCGTCGGCGATCCACGCCACCCGGCTGGCCGCCGCCGCGATGTCGGCCATCAACCGGTCGGCGTCGACCCCCAGAGCAGCCGCCACCGTGTCCTGATCCTGGAGCTGCAGCTTCTCGGTCGGTCGACCGTCGAGACGGTGCAGCTCGACCCGGACGTCGAAGAGGACGGCCTCGGCCTCGGCCAGGGCCTGCTCGTCGTTCACTTCGAGCACCCGTCGGGCCCGCTCCGCCCACCGCAGGGCATGGATGTCCCGCAGGCCGCCGCGCCCCTCCTTGAGATCGGGTTCGAGGAGGTAGGCCACCTCTCCCGACCGCTCCTGGCGCGACGCCACGTTGTCGCGGAGCATGGTCAGGAACCGCTTCGGTCGGGTACGCCACTGGACCTGGGCCGACTCGGCCAACTCATCGGTGAGATCCGCGTCACCCGCCAGGTGGCGCATGGTCAACAGCGAGGTGGCGGTGTCCAGGTCGTCGGCGGCCAGCGACAGGGCCTCCCTGCTGGTCCGCACGGCGTGACCGAGCTTCAGGCCCTCGTCCCAGATCGGGTACCAGAGTCGCTCCGCCACCTCACCGGGGACCTCACGGCTGCGGTGCAGCAGGAGGAGGTCGAGGTCCGAGTCGGGCGCCAGATCGCCGCGGCCGTAACCGCCGACCGCAACCAGGGAGAGTCCGCCAGGCTCACGTCCGACGCTCGCCTCGTCGAACCGCTCGACCAACCAGGCGTCGACCGTCGAGCGCCAGGCGTCGGAGAAGGCCCCTCCCCGCAGTGACCGGTCGGCTCGTAGACGGTCACGTTCGGCGGCGAGGGTCACGTTCGGTCCTGCCCGATCCCCACCTGCGCCCCCCATCGCTACGCCTGGTCGCGAAGTGCGCTCACGGCCTTCATGGCCGCCTGCTGCACCGGATCCCACAGCGGCGACAGGGCCGGGGCGTACCCCAGGTCCAGCTCGACCAGCTGGGATGCGGTGA
>JBBSTY010000186.1:0-5766 GCA_038235385.1 Acidimicrobiales bacterium
AGAGCATGGCCGAACCGTACCGGTGCAACCGCGTCGTGTCAGCGCCCGAGAAGGGTGACCCTGCTCGGGGTCGGGGAACACAGGTCGAGATCAGCTGCACCCGTCCGACCCCCCCGCTGTCGCGTCGGCGCCACGTCCGGCGGCCGTCGGGATGCGGAGACACGGGTACGCCGGGGCGGTGGCGGTGCGGGCGGGGGGACTCGAACCCCCACATCCTCTCGGATACCAGGACCTAAACCTGGCGCGTCTGCCGGTTCCGCCACGCCCGCGTGGCGATCGAACGCTAGTGGGACCCGCCAGCGGAGTCGCGCCGCATGCGGCACCGGCCGGTGGCGTCGTCCGGCCCGGCGGAGTGTGGCCGGTCGAGCGTCGCGGTCATCGACGAACCGTGCCTCGCCGCCGCGGTCCGTCGTGGTGGGACGACCGACGAGCGCGAGCGGTGCGGTGTCCGGGATCGCCGACGGAACCAGTAGCCTGCTCCCACCGGTGCGCTCGTCGCTGATCGAGCCACGTGAACGAACGTCGAAGGAGACCCGCCAGGTATGCAGACGCCGCCGATCGTGCCGATGATGGCTGGTCCGGGAGGGCTCGATCCGAGCCAGGACATGTACCGCCTGCTCCTGAAGGAGCGCATCGTTTTCCTGGGCTCAGAGGTCAACGACCAGGTCGCCAACCTGCTGATCGCCCAACTGATCTACCTCGAGTACGAAGATCCCACCCGCGACATCTGGCTCTACATCAACTCGCCGGGCGGCTCGATCACGGCGGGCATGGCCATCTACGACACGATGCAGTTCGTCAGCCCCGACGTGGGCACGATCTGCATGGGTCTGGGCGCGTCGATGGGCCAGTTCCTGCTCACGGCCGGTGCGCCCGGCAAGCGGTTCGCGCTGCCGAACGCCGAGATCCTGATGCACCAACCGCTCGGCGGCATCCAGGGCCAGGCATCCGACATCGCCATCCAGGCCGAGCGGATGCGGCTGGTCAAGGAGCGGATGGCCGAGCGCATCGCGTTCCACTCCGGCCAACCCATGGAGCAGATCGTCAAGGACAGCGAGCGCGACCGTTGGTTCGACGCCGAGGAAGCCGTTGCGTACGGGCTCATCGACCGCGTCATGGGCAAGCGTGGCGAGATGGCTGCCGACGACGATCTGAGCGAGCTCCCCGGCGACGACGACTGATCGTCAGGGCGGCGCCGGTCGGACCCTCGTCAGGGGACGAGCAACGACGGTGTCGAGGTGGTGCTGGTGCTGGGCCCGCCCGGCGTTCCGGGATCGGCCGAACCCGGGTCGCCCGGTCCGGCGGTTGACGACCCGTCGCTCGCCGGGGTGACGTCGCTCGGGGTCGTCACGGGGGCGTCCTGGCCTCCGGTGCCGGCGAGCGGTCCGGTGCCCGTGCCGCCGCGGACGTCCACCTGGCAGTTCTGACGGGTGTAGTCGGCCACGGCCGCACCGGCGGCCTCGATCTGGCCCAGATCGGCGCCTCGACCGCGGAACACCTCGTCAGCGATGCCGGAACGGTCGGTGGCCGTGCCGGCGACCGTGGCGAAGTCATCGGTGATGCCGAGCAGGACCTGCACCGACGGCTGGATCTCCGCAGGGGCCACCTCGTCGAGTCGACGGAGATCATCGGCCCGGGCTCCGATCTCGACCGGATCGCCGCCACCGAGGTCGCGGTCGAGCGTCACCAGCGATTCGGCCTGCGAGCAGTAGTTGGCGATCGAGCGCTCCGGGGCGGTGGAGCACGCCCCCATGGCCGCGGCCACCGTGACGGCGACGAGAACCGTCGCGGCGATCGGACGGACGCGACGGCGATCGGACACACGACGGTGATCGGACACACGACGGTGATCGGACATGGGAGGGTGATTGTGGCGCACCCGACCGGCGAGGTGGTGGAGCCGACGGTCGAGGGCCTGCGTGCTCGGGCGCGCGGTGCGGCGCGGGGTGGGTGCGCTGCCCTCCATCAGGATGTTCGGTGTTCCGATCCGTGTCGGGTGTGGACGTTGTGCTGGACCCCGTCCTCGTCCTCGTCCTCGTCCTCGTCCTCGACCTTCGCACCCGCCACGCCGCGTCCGTCCCCTGCTGCGTCGAAGGACGTCGGGGCGCGGTTCAGCGGGCGGCGTCGGCCCGTTCGCGGAGCTCCTCGACTGCGTGACCGAAGCCGGCTTCGTCGCGGAACAGCGCGCTGCCGGCGATGAACACGTTGGCGCCCGCACGGGCGGCGCCGGCGATGGTGTCCGGACTGATCCCACCGTCGACCTCGATGTCGACGTCGAGGCCACGGTTCACGATCATCTGTCGGACGGCCGCGATCTTCGGCTCCATGGTGGCGATGTAGGCCTGCCCGCCGAAGCCGGGGTTCACCGTCATGACCAGCACCATGTCGACGAGGTCGAGCACGTTCTCGACCGCTTGGACCGGTGTGGACGGGTTGATGGCCACCGCGGCGACGCCCCCCGCATCGGCGACGGCACCGAGGGTGCGGTGCAGGTGGACCACCGACTCGGCATGGATGATGAGCCGCTGGCACCCGGCCTCGACGAACGCTCGCAGCACCCAGTCGGGGTCCTCGATCATGAGATGCGCCTCGAAGGGCACGGCGACCTTGTCGCGCACCGAGGCGATGGTGTCGGGGCCGAAGGTGATGTTGGGCACGAACCGACCGTCCATGACATCCCACTGGATGCGGTCCACCCCACCCTTCTCGAGCGCCATGACCTCGTCGCCGAGGCGACTGAAGTCGGCCGGCAGCACCGAGGGGACGATCAGGACGGGGCGGTCGGTGCCGGGGGAGGAGGTCATGTGCTCCGACGATACCGGGGCGTCAGCGGGTGTCGGACGAGATCGGCGGCGCGGGTACGTCGGCGTGCGGGTCGGTCGGTCGGAACGTCGACGCCGGTGTGCCTAGGCTCGATGCCATGGACGAGGTCGCCGGGGTCCGCACCCGTCTGGAGCTCACCACGACGGCAGCGGTCGCCGGGGGCACCTCGCTCGCTCGGGACGGCGATGGTCGGGTGGTGTTCGTGAGCGGTGCCCTGCCCGGCGAACGGGTGGCGGTGACGATCACCGAGACCCGCAAGGACTTCGCCCGCGCGCAGGTGACCGACGTCCTCGACCCGTCGCCGGACCGGGTCACGCCACCGTGCCCGCACGTCGAGCGAGGGTGTGGCGGGTGCGATCTCCAGCACGTGCGAGCGGGGGCACAACCGGCGCTGAAGCGATCCATCGTGGTCGACTCGCTCCGGCGCATCGGGCGCATCGCCGACGCGGACGATCGGGTGCGACTGGGACCGCCTCTTGCGGATCGGTCCTATCGCACGACGGTCCGCGGCGCCGTCGAACGCGGACGCTTCGGGTTCCGGGCGCAACGCTCGCATGACGTCGTCGACGTCGACCACTGCCTGGTGGCCCATCCGCTCGTCGACGAGATCATCGCGGTGGGTCGCTTCGACCGCCAGGACGAGGTCATCATCCGGGCGGGAGCAGCGACCGGCGAGCGCCTCGTGCTCACCTCGCCCGACTCGGTCGGTGTCGTCGTTCCCGATGGCGTCGTGGTCGTCGGTCGATCGACGATCACCGATCACCCCGAACCCTGGTTCCACGAGGACATAGCCGGCACCCGACTGCGCATCTCGGCCACGTCGTTCTTCCAGGCACGGCCCGACGGTGCCGAGGCGCTGGTTGCCGCCGTGATCGAGCTCGGTGGGAGGGAGCTCGCAGGTGCCAACCACGTGGTGGACGCCTACGGCGGGGTCGGGTTGTTCGCGGCGACTGCGGTGCCCCCGTCGGCGCGGACCACCGTCGTCGAGTGGAACCGCTCGTCGATCGCCGATGCGACGGCGAACCTGCGGGGCCGCGACGTCACCGTCCGACGATCCGATGTCGCCCGGTGGCACCCGTCTCCCGCCGACGTCGTGATCGCCGATCCGGCGCGATCAGGCCTGGGCCGGCGTGGCGCCGACGCGCTCGTCGGCACCGACGCGTCGGTGATCGTGCTGGTGAGCTGCGATCCCGCGTCCATGGCACGGGACGCGACGTTGCTCGCCCCGCGGGGCTACTCCCTGGAGGAGGCGCTCGTCGTCGACCTCTTCCCGCACACCCACCACGTCGAGGTGGTCAGCCGATTCGTCCGGGAGGTGCCGACGTGACACGGTGCAGGTGCCGGGTTCCCGGCAGCCGTGGTCGTGCACCGGAGCGGTGCTGAACCGCTCCGGCTGACGCCACGGCGGCGTGGAACCCTGCGACCCCCGCCGACGTTGTGAGAGCGATGCGCATGGACACCGATTCCACACCCGACACCGAGACGGGCACCGACACCGACACCGAGCCATCGAACGGGGCCGATGGGGTCGACGGGGCAGATGGGGCAGATGGCGCGCCCGATCTGGCCGACCCGGCCGACCCGGCCGGCTCCGGGTCCGTCACGAGCCGGGCGTCGGCGTTCGGTCCGGCCAAGTGGGCGGTGCTCGGCCTGGCCATGGTGTTCCTCGTCGGCGCCGCCGGGTACTTCGTCGGCGTCCGCACCGCATCGCCGCCCACCAGCGCGGTCGACGAGGGTTTCCTCCAGGACATGTCCGATCACCACGACCAAGCCGTGCGGATCGCCCAGGCAGAGCTCACCCACGGGTCGGACCCGGTGGTGCGTGACTTCGCCATGGAGGTGCTGCTCTTCCAGCGGCGCGAGCTCGGCATCATGCAGACCTACCAACAGGAGCGGGGGATCCTCGCGGCCGACTACGACCCCGAACGGCTCACCATGGCCTGGATGGACATGCCCCGGCCGCTGTCGGCGATGAACGGGATGGCGACACCCGAACAACTCGCCGACCTCGACGCCGCCCGGGGGGTGGACGCGGACAAGCTCTTCCTCCAGTTGATGATGGAGCACCACCGCGGGGGTGTGCACATGGCCACCTACGCGGCCGACCACGCGGCGGACCAGAAGATCGTCGTGCTCGCCCAGCGCATGGCACGCAACCAGGCGGCCGAGATCGACGAGTACCAGGTGGTGCTCGACCGCCTCGAAGCCGCCTAGCACCGGGGGCGTCTCAGCGGACCGGGTCGACCGGGGCTGCCGCGTTCGTGGCGTCGGCCGTGACCCGCACCACGAACGCCCCTGCCTGGCGGACCGCACGGTCAGCGGATTCGAGCATGCCGGCCTGGAGCGGGAAGTCGTGCCAGAGCCGGTTGCCGATGGACAACGTGATCTCGCCTCCGGCGTCGTCGACCGCCCGAGCGAGGCGCAGCGAGTCCGGGACCAGGATGTCGTCGGCCCCTGATTGGACCAGGACGGGAGGGAGGCCGGCCTGGGATCCCAACAACGGCGAGATGCCGGGATGCGAGAGCGCAGTGCCCGCCCCGTAGGCATCGGCGCTGCGCTCGAGCCAACCGGCGGTGAGCATCGGATCGCGGCGGGCCAGCTCGTGGTCGGTGCGCCGGTTGGCCGTGAGGTCCAGCCAGGGGGAGATGAGGACGAGACCAGCGGGCAACGCGGCGTGCGCGTCGCGGAGCCGTGCGATGAGGGCCAGGGCGAGGCCCGCGCCGGCGGAGTCGCCGCTCAGCACGATGCGCGCGGGATCGATCGCCGACGACAGCTCCTGCCACACCGCGGCGGCATCGTCGAGCGCGGCGGGGAACGGGTGCTCGGGTGCGAGCCGGTAGTCGGGGAGCACGACCGTCGCTCCGGTGGCGGCGACGAGCGATGCCGCCCACGCCTGCGCCAGCAGCGGGCTCCCGACGACGTAGCCACCTCCGTGCAGGTGCA
>JBBSTY010000187.1:0-5389 GCA_038235385.1 Acidimicrobiales bacterium
AGGTCCACACCGGCCTCATCGGCGATGCGCGCGCCGGGCGCGTCGTAGGCGGTCACCATGACGAGGGGTTCGGCACCCGTGCGCGTCTTGCTCGCACGCACCGACGGCGCCGTGACCCTGGTGGGTCGGGTCGGGCTCATGCAAGCCTCCTTCTCCGTCCAGCGCCCCATGGCTGCCGGCGGTCGACAAAACGATAACCGCCGATCCACCGAGGCATGCAACTTTCGTCGCGCGATCCTGCGACAGATCGCCGCTACCGTCGTCCTCGTGACAACCATCGGAACCTGCGAGAGCTGCGCCAGCGAGGACGAGGTCATCGTTCGCGTCCAGCGCTACTACGTCACCCCCGAGCGGTGGGACACCCCGGGAACGGTCACCGAGGGCGGCATCGAGCAGTGGTGCTTCGCGTGTCGCACGCACTACCCCCACGTCCTGCTCGAGGGCGACGATCCGGCGGACTCCCAGGCTGGCGACAGCGACGCTCCCCGCTGACACCGGTCCCGGTTTCGGGTCGTCGCAGACGGGACGATCAGGGTGAAGGGCTGGCCACCGTGGTCGGCACCGTGCTGGGGACCGTGGTCGCCACGGTCGTGGGCGCGGTCGTCGGCACGGTGGTGGGAGCAGGCGGCGCCGTCGTGGGCTCGGTGGGCGGGGCGGTGGTGACCGTCGTCGACGAGGACGGGGCGGCGGTGGTGGTCGAGCTCGCTGCGACCGACGATCCCGGTGTCGTCGACGCGACGCCGTCGCCGGACACGGCGCCGGAGCTCACGAAGGTCGCGTCGGCCGGGCGCGGGAAGGCGCAGCTCTCGAGCCCCGCCGCCGCCCGACTCATGAACTTGCTGAAGATCTGCGTGGGAAGCGTCCCGCCGGCGACGTTGATGCCGTGCACGTTCTGCATCAACCGAGGGGTGCCATCGGGGTTGGGTTCGGGATAGCCCACCCACACCGCCGCGGTGAGCTTGCACGTGTAGCCGACGAACCAGGCGTCGCGGTACTCGTCGGTGGTCCCGGTCTTGCCGGCCACGGGCTGACCGAACCGGGCCGCGGTTCCGGTTCCGCTCTCGACCACCTGGTTGAGCACCCAGTTCACGGACTGGGCGACGGATTCGTCGAGCACGCGAGTGCGTTCGAAGGGCGCCTCCCAGAGCACCTGGCCCTGTGCGTTGGTCACCTTGGTGACGACGTAGGGGCCCACGTGTTCACCGTCGTTGGCGAAGGTGGAGTAGGCGCTCGCCATGTCGAGCACCGACACGTCACCCGAGCCGAGCACGAGGGACGGCACCGCCGGCAGGGTGCTGGTGATGCCCATCTGGTTCGCGAGGTCCACGACCGGTTGGGCGCCGGTCTCCTGGATGATCTGGGCGTAGGCGGTGTTCGAGGAGAAGCGGGTCGCGTCGACCACGTTGAGCTGACCCTGGCTGGCATCGCCGTAGTTCCCAGGAGACCACAGCTCGCCCGGCAACTGGATGTCGATCTTCGCCGGGGCGTTGAACACCTGGCCGAGGCTCCGGCCCTGCTTGATGTACTCGGCGAGAACGAGGGGCTTGAACGCGGAGCCGGGCTGGCGGCCCGAGCCGCCGCCGTCCTGGCCGACCGCGAGGTTCACCTGGGAGACGTCGTGGTCGAAACCGCCGACCATCGCCTTCACCTGGCCCTGGTCGTCCATCGCCACGATCGACGCCGCAGGATCGTCCGGACGGTCGAGCGTGCTGAGGATGGCGTCGTACGCGGCGGCCTGCGCCTCGAAGTCGAGGGTCGTGTACACGCGGAGGCCACCACCGTAGATCTCGGCGTCGGTGTAGTTGCCGGTCGAGACCAGCCAGTGGCGCACGTAGTCGATGAAGTACTCGGTGCCCAGCTCCGGTCGGGCGATCCGGCCGTAGTTCGCCGCCGTCGTGCGCGGCAGCACGTAGCCCCAGCCCATGTCCTCGACGTCGTCGTGCGCCTGTTGGCTGATGTAGCCCTCGCCGAGCATGGTGTCGAGCACCTGGCCTCGACGCGTCGTGGCCAGGCTCTGCTGCTTCTCCCGCAGCGGATCATCCGGCTGACGGTTGGCGTCGGTGCCCTCGGGGAAGCGGATGATGCTCGCCAGGTAGGCCGACTCGCGCAGACCGAGCTCGCTGACGTGCTTGCCGAAGTAGGCCCGGGAGGCGGCTTCGATCCCGTAGGCCCCACGACCGAAGTAGATGGTGTTGAGGTAGCGCTCGAGGATCTCCTGCTTCGGGAGCTCCTGGTCGAGCTTGATGGCGAGCACCGCCTCCTTGACCTTGCGGTCGTAGGTCACCTCGTTGGTGAGGTACGCGTTCTTCACGTACTGCTGGGTGATCGTCGATCCACCCTGCTGGACGGTGTCGTTGCGCAGGTTCGTGTAGAGGGCGCGTCCGATGCCCACCGGATCGATGCCCTCGTGCTTGAAGAAGTCCTTGTCCTCGGCCGAGACGAGCGCCTGGACGAAGATCGCCGGGATCTGGTCGTAGGTGACCGTGACCCGATCGACCCCACCGGTCAGCTGGGCGATCGAGTTGTCCTCGGTGCAGTTCTCGGTGACGTCCGACGCGCACACGAAGGTCGTCTGCAGCAACGGCGGATCCTTCTCGGGGAGCGTCGTCGACTCCCACACCACGTAGGCGCCGCCACTCACGACCACGATCGCCATGAGCCCGACGAGCAGCACCACGCGACGGAACCGCCAGGTGAGGCTGCGCTTGCGCAACCGGCCACGACGCGTGCGCTTCATCCCCGGAGGGAGCGGCCGGTCGGCCGGGAAGGGGTCGGGGTAGCGGGAAGGTCGGGCCATGGGAGCTTCAGATCGGGGTGGGACGCGGGTCCGGCAGCCGGTGGGGCGAACCCATCCACGGTACGGGGACGGATCTGCCGCTGGCGAAACGTGATCCGGCGGCGGTGCGCCGGATCACGATCACGCGGAGCGTGCCGGATTGAGAACGAATGTACGGGCCAGGTGGTTCCATGCGCAGTCGGGGCACACCTCGACCACGTAGGCCACGAACTCTCCGGGCCGCTTCGCCAGGGCCCGCATCTCCTTCTTGGACGTGATGCATCGGCCGCTCGCCGGGAGGCGGGGACCGAACACGTAGGTGACGAGCACCAGCTGAGCGGCTTCACAGATCGGACAGACGATGCGCGACGGCTCACTGCACTCGCGAGCGTTGCGCACGAGCTCGGGGTGCGCGTCGCACACCTCGTGGCGGGCGAGGCGGCCCTTGCGGTACTCGGAGATGAGCGATCGGCGCGCCAACCGGTAGTCGATCTCGCCGGGCGACCCCACCGCCCCCCGGATGGCACCCGGACCGAAGCTCACGACGTTCGAGGCTACCGGTTCACCTGCGGGATGTGCCTCGCATCCTCGATCCGCGGTCCGAGCACCCGACGACCGGAGCACGAACGTTCGGAACGAAGTTGTCGATATATCGAACCGATAGGTACAGTCGCGACATCATGATGGAACTCGCCATCCTCGGCCTCGTCGCCGATCAGGATCTGCACGGCTACGAGCTCAAGAAGCAGCTCGCCGAGCTCCTGGGTCCGTGGTCGAGCGTGTCGTTCGGCTCGCTCTACCCGGCGCTCGCCCGGCTGGAGAAGGCGGGCCACATCCGGGCCCTCGCCCCGACGATCGACGACGAGGGTTCCGGTCCCACCACACCGATGACCGGCGCGCTGTCGGGCGAGCTCGCGGCGTTCCGCGGCAGCCGACGTGTCGCCGCCCGATCTGGCCGCACGAAGGCCGGCATCGGTCGGCGCGGCAAGAAGGTCTACGGGGTCACCGACGCGGGACGGGCGCGGGTGCACGAGCTGCTCACCGGGCCCGGGCCCGACGACGAGCGCTCGTTCGCGATCCGCGTCGCGTTCTGCCAGCAGCTCACGCCGGCCGAGCGGCTGCTCCTGTTCGAACGCCGTCGCGTCGAGCTGAACTCGATGCTCGCCACCCGCCGCGCCGCGCTCTCCGGGCCCGGCGGCCGCCGCAGCGACCCGTACCGACGCCTCCTGCGTGACCGGGACACCCGGTCGCTCACCAACGACCTCCTGTGGATCGACGAGCTCGTCGCGGCCTCGGCCGCCGAGGTGCCGCCGGTCGGCGCCGACGTGCGCCCCGATCCCGCAATCGTCGACTCCCCGCCCACGCTCCCCCGTCCTCCGTTCTCCGGTTCGATCATCGACCCGTCCCCGAAAGCAGGTACCCAGCCATGACCAAGATCCGTCTCGCGATCGCAGGAGTCGGCAACTGCGCCAACTCCCTGATCCAGGGCCTCGAGTACTACAAGGATGCCGACCCGGCCGACGACGTCCCGGGCCTGATGCACGTCGAGCTCGGCGGCTACCACATCCGCGACATCGAGCTCGTCGCCGCGTTCGATGTCGATGCCGACAAGGTCGGGATCGACTACTCGAAGGCCATGTGGGCGAGCCACAACAACACCATCAAGTTCGCCGAGGTGCCCCACCTCGGCATCACGGTGCAACGAGGCCCGACCTTCGACGGGTTCGGCGAGTTCTACCGCGAGGAGTGCCAGGAGTCGCCGGCCGAGGCCGTCGACGTCGCGCAGGTGCTGCGCGACACGGGCGCCGAGGTGCTGGTGTCGTACCTGCCCGTCGGGTCCGAGGATGCGCAGCGGTACTACGCGCAGTGCTGCCTCGACGCCGGCGTCGCCTTCGTGAACGCCATCCCGGTGTTCATCGCCAGCGACCCCGTGTGGGCGAAGAGGTTCGTCGACGCCGGCGTGCCCATCGTGGGCGACGACATCAAGAGCCAGGTCGGGGCGACCAGCACCCTCCGCAGGCTCGCCCGCCTGTTCGAGGACCGCGGCACGTCGATCGACCACACCTACCAGCTGAACTTCGGCGGGAACATGGACTTCATGAACATGCTCGAGCGCAAGCGGCTGAAGTCGAAGAAGATCTCCAAGACGCAGTCGGTCACCAGCCAGATCGACCAGGGCATCTCCGACGACAACGTCCACATCGGTCCGTCGGATCACGTCCCGTGGCTCGAGGACCGCAAGTGGGCCTACATCCGCATGGAGGGCCGCAACTTCGGCGACGTCCCCCTGAACGTCGAGCTCAAGCTCGAGGTGTGGGACTCGCCCAACTCGGCCGGCGTCATCATCGACGCCCTGCGCTGCTGCAAGGTCGCGCTCGACCGCGGCATCGGCGGACCGCTCGACGCGGCGTCGGCCTACTTCATGAAGAGCCCGGCCACGCAGTACCACGACGACGAGGCCCATCGGATGCTCGAGGAGTTCATCGCCGGCGACGCGTGACCGTTCCGGCGTCGGCCGCCCCACCGGGATCCCCTCGAGAGCCGCGGCGCGGCTACCGCCGCGGCCGACGGCACCGCGCCCGACAGCGCTCGCCCGCCCCGCGTCGATCCGAC
>JBBSTY010000188.1:0-5360 GCA_038235385.1 Acidimicrobiales bacterium
ATGGTCTGGCTCGGGTCGACGCCGTTGGCGACGATCACCTTGACCTCGTCGGGCGGCACCTTCGTGACCGGGGTCTTCGGCACCGTGGTGCCCTGCTGGGCCGCCGTCGTGGTGGGCGCCAGATCGCGATCGTCGGGCGTCGTGGTGGCGACCGGTCCGGAGGTGGCGACCGTTTCGGTCGCGTCGTGGGAGAAGCCCTGCCAGAAGATCAGGAGTCCGACCACGACGGTCACGGCGATCACGGCCACCCCGCGGGTGGTGGCCTGACGGTCGTCGATCGGCGGCGTGGCCGACGTCTTCGACGCCGTGGATGCGGCGCGCTTCTTCGTGCCCGAGGACGAACCCGCCGGCCGCTTCTTGGCGACCTTCTTGACGGGGCGCTTCGGCCGCGGCGGCGCCGGCTCGGAGCCGGACGGTGGTCCGGGTTCGCTCACGGTCGCCGCCTACTCGCCGGCTCGGTCACTCGCCTGGTAACCCTCGTGACGTGCCCGGCGGCGGCGGTCGCGAAGGCGCCGGAGGCGACGGACCACGAGCGGGTTGTACTCGTAGGCGGCGTCCGTCTCGAGCAGCTCGTTGAGGATCTGGTAGTAGCGCGTGGCCGACAGCTCGAACCGCTCACCGATGAGTTGCTCCTTGGGACCGGACTCAGCCCACCAGGAGCTCTCGAAGTCGAGGATGGCGCGATCGCGCTCCGTCAGGTCCATGCAGAGGAAGGATGGTGCAGTGACCGGTCCATTGCAAGGACCCTCACCCTCGGTCCGCTAGCCGTCGTCACGCGTCGATGTGGTGGCCACCGAAACGCCGACCCCGGTGGCCGCTGCCTCGTCCAGACATGCCGGGCACACGCAGTCGCTCGCCACCGATCCGAGCGCGGCCCGCCCTTCGGCGGGGACCGCCACGGACTCGCACCAGCACGCCTCGGGATCGTCGACCCGACAGCGGAACCGGTCGCCACAGCCTTCGCACCGCAGTTCACGCATCGGCACCGATCCTACAAGACCCGTTGCCGGGCGAACGCCCACCTCCCGGCGATCGAGGGCTCACGCCAGCTCCACCAGGTCGAGCATCTCGTCGCTGAAGTAGTCGAGCTGGCCCTCGGGCATGAGCAGGACGCGGTCGGGGGCGAGCGCCCGCACGAAGTCCTTGTCGTGGCTCACGATGATCATGGTGCCCGGCCAGGCGGCGAGCGCCTCCCCGGTGGCGGTGCGCGACATCGGGTCGAGGTTGTTGGTGGGCTCGTCGAGCAGCAGCAGGTTGTGCGTGCCCGCCACCAGCTGGGCCAGCGCCAACTTGGTCTTCTCGCCGCCCGACAACGAGTCGGCGTCCTGGAACACCTTGTCGCCGCTCAACCCGAACATGCCGAGCAGCGCCCGGAGGGCTTCGTCGCCCAGCGGCGACTCCTCGCGCATGTGGGCGAGCAGGCCCTTGCCGGCCACGATGCCCTCGTGCTCCTGGGCGTAGTAGCCGACCGACACGTTGTGCCCGACGGTGACCTCACCGATGTCGGGTTCGGTGCGACCGGCGAGGAGCTTCAACAGCGTGGTCTTGCCCGCGCCGTTGAGCCCCATGATGAGGAGGCGCTCGCCACGCCCGACGTCGAAGCTGACGTCGGAGAACACGTCGAGCGACCCGAACGCCTTCCAGAGCTCGCTGGCGGTGATGACGGTTCGGCCGCACGGTGGCGGGTCGGGGAACGACAGCGCCAGCGTGCGCCGGTGGGACGGACCCTCGACCTTGTTGGCCTTCAGCTTCGCGGCCCGCGTGTCGAGGCTCTTGGCCACGCGCGCCCGCTTGGCGGTCTGGCCGCGCATCGAGTCGGCGAGCGTGGTGATGCGGGCGATCTCGCTCGCCTGGCGCGCCGACAGCTTGGCCAGGCGCTCCTCGTCGCGGTCCCGGGCGGTGAGGTAGTTGGAGTACGTGCCCTTGTACTCGATGATCTCGCCCGCCGCCTCCTCCTCCTCCCGGTCCAGGTGGATCACCCGGGTGATCGCCTCGTCGAGGAGATCGAGGTCGTGGGAGATCACGAGCAGGGCACCGCGGTACTCGCGCAGGAACTTGAGCAACCAGTCCCGGGCATCGGCATCGAGGTGGTTCGTGGGCTCGTCGAGGAGCAGGAGGTCGCTGCCGCCGAAGAGGATCCGAGCCAGCTCCAGACGACGACGCTCGCCGCCCGACAGCGCCCCGAGCGTGAAGTCGAGCCGATCGGGTCGCAGGCCGAGCCCGTCGACGAGGCGCCGCACGTCGGACTCCGCGGCGTACCCGCCGTCGACCTCGAAGCGCTCCTGGGCGTTGGTGAAGCGCTCGATGTTTCGCTCGGAGGGGTCCTCCTCGAGCGCCAGCCGAAGCTTCTCGAGGTTCGAGGCCGCCTCGTCGAGGCCGCGGCCCGACAGCACGTGCTGGAGGCAGTTGGTGTCGTCGGGGATGGCGTCGGCACGGGGGTCCTGGGAGAGGTACCCGGTGCCACCCTCGCGCTTCACGACACCCGCCTTGGGTGCGACGGCCCCGCCCAGCACCTTGAACAGCGTGGTCTTGCCGGCACCGTTGCGACCAACCAGTCCGACCTTGTCGCCGGCGCGCACCTGGAAGGTCACATCGTCCACGATGGTCTTGCCACCGATCTCGACCTCGAGCTTGCTCACCGACAGCACCCATCCAGTCAAGCAGCGAACGGCGCCAGAGCCTCCATCGGTTCGCCGTCCGGCGGAGGATCCCGATCGCGCCCGGGGTCTGGCACACTGGCCCATCCGGTCGTCGCCGATCGGTCATCGCGCCCGAGTAGCTCAGTTGGCAGAGCACTTCTCTTGTAAAGAAGATGTCGTCGGTTCGATTCCGGCCTCGGGCTCCACTCCCGCCGCGGCCCGATGATCCCCGCCGCCCGATCCGGTGTGCGCACGTCGGGACGGCGGGCGTCGACCACCGCCCGAGCCGCTCCTTCGGCCACCATGGGCGCATGGCCTCCGAGCTCGAGAAGATGCTGTCCGGACACGACTACGTCGCGAACGACCCCGAGCTGGCGGCCATGAGCGACCGCTGCCGTCGCGCGGTGCACGCCTACAACGCCGAGCTCGACCTCGACCGGCGCGACGAGCTGCTGCGCGACCTGTTCGGATCGGTCGGGGCCGACGTCACCATCCGATCCCCGTTCGCGTGCGACTACGGCTCGTTCATCGAGATCGGCGCCGGCTCGTTCATGAACGTGGGCGGTGTGATCCTCGATTGCGCGCCCGTCACCATCGGGGCCGACGTGCAGATGGGGCCGGGCGTGCAGCTCCTCACCGCCGACCACCCCCGCGATCCCGACCGGCGCCGCCTCGGCGTGGAGGCGGCCCGGCCCATCACCATCGGCGACAACGTGTGGCTCGGCGGCGGGGTCATCGTGTGCCCCGGGGTCACCATCGGCGCCGACACCATCATCGGCGCCGGCAGCGTCGTCACCCGCGACGTGCCCGCCGACGTCACCGCGGTGGGCAACCCCTGCCGCGTCCTCCCGGACCGCTGACCCGACGGCTCCGGCCGACGAGTCGGGCGGACGAGTCGGGCCGACGAAGGGCCCGGCGGCGCGCCCGAGCACGAGCGCGCCGCCGGACAGCGACGGGTAGCGTTCGCAGACATGGGCAACAGCATCCTGGGCCACCGCGTGACCCGCCGTGAGGACCCGGCCATGCTCACCGCCGGAGGCACCTACGTCGACGACATCGTCCCCGACGGCGCCCTGTTCGTCACCTTCGTGCGTTCCACCGTGGCGCACGCCACCATCGCCGAGCTCGACCCGTCCGAGGCGTTGGGCTCGCCCGGCGTCGTCGCCGTGGTCACCGCCGACGATGTCGACCTGCCCGACCTGGTGCCGACCCCACCGGTCTCCCCGGAGCTCCCCCGGCCACTGCTGGCTCGCGGCGTCGTCCGCTTCGTCGGCGAACCCATCGCCGCGGTCCTGTCCGAGACCCGTGCCCAGGGCGTGGACGCGGCCGAGCTCGTCATCGTCGACTACGACCCGTTGCCCCCGGTCGTCGGCGCCCGCCGGGCGCTCGAGGACGACGCTCCCCTCCTGTTCCCCGCCACCGGCTCGAACCTGGCGATGGAGATCGAGTCCCGCCTCCCGATCTCCTTCGACGACTGCGAGGTGGTGGTCACCCAACGCATGCGCAACCAACGGCTGGCGGCGGCGCCGATCGAACCACGCTCCTCCTCGGCGTACTGGACCGACGAGGGTCGGTTGGTCCAGCACATCTCGTGCCAGGGCGCGCACCCGATCCGCGACGAGGTGGCCGCCCTCTACGGCCTCGCCCCCGAGGACGTCCGGGTCGTGTGTCCCGATGTCGGCGGCGGGTTCGGCGCCAAGTCGTCGCCCTACGCCGAAGGGCTGCTGCTCGGTTGGCTCGCCCGCCACACCGGTCGGCCGGTTCGGTGGATGGACACGCGCACCGAGAACATGATGGCGATGGGCCACGGACGCGCTCAGGACCAGGTCGTCACCATCGGCGGGTCGCGCGACGGCACCATCGAGCGGTACCGCCTCGAGGTCGTCCAGGACGCCGGGGCCTACCCCACCATGGGCGCGGTGCTCCCGTGGATGACCCGCACCATGCTCACCGGGGTCTACGACCTCTCCGACGTCGAGTTCTCGGCCCGGTCGGTGGCCACCACCACCACGCCCACGGTCGCCTACCGGGGTGCCGGCCGACCGGAGGCCGCCGCAGCGATCGAACGCGCCGTCGACCTCTTCGCCACCGAGATCGGGATGGATCCGGCCGAGGTCCGTCGGCGCAACCTGGTGCCGCGCGATGCCTTCCCCTACACGACCGCCATGGGGACGCAGTACGACGTGGGCGACTACGAGGGTGCGCTCGATCGGGTGCTCGATGCGGCCGGCTACGCCGATCTCCGAGCCGAGCAGGCGGCGCGGCGCGACGCCGGCAACCCTCGCCAGCTCGGCATCGGTCTCGCGGTGTACGTCGAGATCACCGCCTTCGGCGGAGGCTCCGAGTACGGGTCGGTCCAGATCCGCCCGGACGGATCCGCGCGGGTGCTCACCGGCTCCAACCCCTACGGGCAGGGGCACCACACGGCGTGGGCGATGCTGGTGAGCGAGCGGCTGGGCATCGACATCGACCAGATCGAGGTCGTGCACGGCGACACCGACATCGTTCCCACGGGGTCGATCACCGGCGGTTCACGGTCCGTCCAGATCGCCGGGGCGGCGGTCGACGACGCCGCCGTCAAGGTGCTCGACCAGGCGCGGGCACGCGCCTCGGACCTGCTCGAAGCGGCGGTCGACGACATCGTGCTCGGAACCGGAGCCCTCGCCGGACGGTTCCACGTCGCCGGCACCCCGGCGATCTCGATCGGCTGGGAGGACATCG
>JBBSTY010000189.1:0-5279 GCA_038235385.1 Acidimicrobiales bacterium
CATGGTAGTCAGACCTGCCCGCGCGGTCGACACCCGCCCGCGCCTCCACGGTGGTCGGGAGATGGCGGCGGCGACCGCACGCGGCGTCCAAATCCTGGCCCGCCCGGGCCCGCTCGCCGCCGGTACCCTGTGCCCACGATGACCCCACGGCCGATCGACCACGCGCTCGCCGCGGCACGCGCTCGCCACGATGGCAGGCCGCTCGGTGCCGAGCGCACCGACGGCGCCGAGACCACCGATCGGGATGGATCGCACGACCGGGTGCGCCCCAGCGGCGCCGGCGCACCCGACCGCCGACCTCGCTCGCCGCGGGGGGTCCCCGAGGGCCGCCACATCGAGCTGCCGGGGCGTGGCACCACGTTCGTCCGCGAGGCGGCTGGTCCGCCCGGGGCGCCGACGCTGGTCCTGCTCCACGGCTGGACCGCCACCGGGGGGCTCAACTGGTGCGCGAGCTACGGGCCGCTGGCCGAGCACTTCCGGGTGATCAGCATCGACCACCGCGGTCACGGCCGCGGCATCCGGAGCCGGCATCGGTTCCGGCTCGAGGACTGCGCCGACGACGTCGTGGCGCTCGCCGACGTCGTGGGTCTCGACACCTTCATCCCGGTCGGCTACTCGATGGGCGGTCCCATCGCGCAACTGGTGTGGCGCCGCCACCCCGAACGCGTCGACGGCCTCGTGCTCTCGTCCACCAGTCGGAACTTCCGTGGCCGTCCCGTCGAACGGGCGTTGTTCCCGCTGTTGCAGGGGCTGTCCGCCGCCGCCCGCATCACGCCGGCGTCGTGGCACACGGCGATGGGTCGGCGGATGATCGGCCGGCGCATGGACGACGACGAGTTCGGACGGTGGGCCCGCTCGGAGATGGCGGGCAACCAGCCCCGCATGATCCTCGAGGCGGGTCAGGCGATCGGATCGTTCAGCTCCCACGACTGGATCGGCGACGTCGACGTCCCCACGGCGGTGGTCGTCACCACGCAGGACTCGGTGGTGCCGCCTCGGCGCCAGCACAAGCTGGCCGATGCCATCGACGGGGCCACCGTGCATCCCGTCGCCGCCGACCACGGCGCAGCCGTGGTGAGCGCCGCGGGCTACGTGCCGCACCTGGTGGGCGCCGCCCGGTCCGTGGCCCGCCGCCGCTGACCGGCTGCCCCCGATCCACCCGGCGCTCATCGGACCCACCGGTACCCGTCGAAGATTTCCCTTGCACTCGACTCGACGGCTCTGACAGCATGCACCGAGAAGTTGCAGTCCAGAGTCGTGACTCCTTCACGGTCGATCGTTCGGCCGTCTCTCCTCCGACTCGCCAGCGTCCTACGCCAGCGAACCAAGGGGAGATCCATGAATCGTCGATCGATCAGCCGCGTCGTCATCGCGCTCGTGAGCGTCGTGCTCATCGCGTCGGGCTGCACGGTGCACCGCAACGGCCACTACCAGGTCGATGCCGTGCCCGGGCCCGGCTACCACTTCCACGTGTACCGGAACCCCACGATGATGATCTGGTTCGCCCACTCCACGCTCTGCTCCTGGGATCCGGGCTGCACGTTGCAGACCGTGCGCTCCCAACTCGACGCGAACGGCATCTTCAACACGGTCAGCGGTCTGGACTTCTTCTTCGACGACGACGTCGACGACTTCAACGACGCGCTGCGCTCGACGCCGCACCCCTGGCCGCTCTCGGTCAACCTGCCCGACCAGTACGGCTGCCTCGGCGGCTACAAGAACCTCTTCATCCCCCACGGCGACGGCGACTGGTACGGCGATCCGCCCGATCGTCCCTGGTGCCAGCTCGGGGAGCCCCTGCGATGAGGACCACCACCATGCGATCTCGAGTCATCACCGGATCGGCACTCGCCGTGACCGGGCTGCTGGCCGCCGTCGGGTGCACCGCCTCGGGACCGGCGCCCGACGAGTCCGCCGCCTCGATCCCGACGCCGGGCTCACAGCTCGGGCCGGCATCGGCCACGGCCGCATTCTGCGTCCGCTTCCCGCAGCGCGAGGCGGGGGCCCTCTTCGATGCGCCCGATGATCCCGCCGTGGCGGGCGATCCCCAGATCGGCGACGAGCTGCTCGAGCTCGGCGCCGGCGGGCTCGCCGAGTCCGCACCGCCGGAGATCCATGATGCGGTCGACACCTACGTCGCGGCGCTGCGGGGCTACACACCCGGCACCGACCCGCGGAACGACGCGGCGGTGAGCTCGGCCATCGCCGAGATCGACCTCTGGCTGCGCGACCACTGCGCACCCACGCCCGGTACGACACCGCCGTGATCGCACCTCCCGGCCGGGTCACGCACCCGGTCGGGGCCCTCCGGGGCTCCGTCGGCCCTCAGCCGACCGACGAGGTCGTCGCCTCGGCCACCGTCACCGGCGCGCCGAGGACGGACTCGAGCAGGGACTTGCGATCGGCGGCGGTGTAGAGCTCGAGCGAGAGGTCGGCGTCGGGGTCGTGGGGCACCACGGTGAACGTGAATCCCTTGGGTGCGTCCACCTTGCCCGAGAACCCGACCCTCAGCTCGTCCACGAGGCTGTTGTGCGTGCGATCGAGACCGATGGCGATGCGCAAGATCCCGGCACAGGCGCGCACCACCTCCTGATCGGGCGAACGGAGCGCCTTGAACTCGGGGTGGGAGTCCTTGGGTGCGCTCTTGCGGTGGTACCGGGCGATGAGGGCGATGAGCTCGATCTCGTGGTCGGTGAACCCGGTGAGGTGGTCGCTGTTGCGGATCACGTAGTAGCTGTGCTTGTGGTGCTTGTCGTGCGACACGAACTGGCCCACGTTGGCCAGCAACGCCGCGGCCTCGAGCAGATCCCGGGCGTGGTCGCCCATCGGGTGGAACGGTTCGAGGTCATCGAAGAGCTGCAGGGCGAGGCGAGCGGCCTGCTTGGAGTGCGCCGGGTCGCCGTCCATGATCTCGACGAGGTGCATCACGTTGCGCCGACGCAGATCGCCGAGCTGGTGCAGCGCGTCGGCCGCCTCGCGATCGCGGGCATCGAGCAGCACGCCTTCGCGCAGGGCGTAGTCCGAGATCACCAGCGATGCGATGTCGAGCTCCACCATGGTCTGTTCGAGCACCAGCGCGCCGCCGAGGAGGATGTCGGCCCGTTTGGCGTCCATGCCCGCCAGGCCGAGGCGCTCCTCCAGGGTGGGTGCGGCGATGAGCGACTTCACCACCGCCTTGACCTCCTTGCGGGTGATCTCGAAGCCGTTCCACACCCGAGGGGCGGGCCCGGCCGGCTCCCGCGACGCCTGGACCATCGCCGCAACGGTGGCGATGGTGCCCGACGAGCCCACCACGACGTCGAACCCGACCCGGGCGACCTCGCGCCGGGTGTGGGCCAGCGCGGCGCGCACGTGGCGCCGACACGAGTCCACCGCGGCCGGGTGGAGCGACGCGTTGCGGAAGAAGCGCCGGGTCATGCGGATGGCGCCGAGCTTGAGGCTGCGCGAGGTCACCACCTCGCCGCGGAGGCCCACCAGGATCTCGGTGCTGCCCCCGCCGATGTCGATCATCAACGCCCGCTTCTCGAACACCGGCACCGCCTGGAGCACGCCCAGGTGGATGAGGCGAGCCTCCTCGGCGCCGGACACGACCTCGACGTCGACCCGCGCCTCGTCGGCGGCCCGTCGGAGGAACTCCTCCGCGTTGTCGGCCTCGCGCACCGCGCTGGTGGCGACGGCGTACATGCGGGCGTCGTGCACCTCCCCGATCTTGCGGAACCGGGCGAGCGCGGCGATGCCGCGATCGATGGCATCCGGTTCGAGCAGCTTCATGTCGTCGCCGCCCGAGCCCAGGCGCACCATCTCCTTCTCCCGTTCGATCACCTCGAACTGGTGGCCGTCGCCGAGGACGCGGGCCACCACGAGGTGGAAGGAGTTGGTGCCGATGTCGAGCGCCGCCAGCACGCGTGCGTCTGCGGCGTCGGTTCCGTTGAGGCCGGGCACGCGCCGAGCCTACCGATGCCCGTGGCCGACCGCGGCACCCCGACCGGCACCCCGACCGGCACCCCGACCGGCACCCGGCCGGGCCGGGCGGATCGGTCAGCGCACGCCCGTCCGCGCAGGCTGGTCAGCGCAGGCCGGCGGCGCGCTCGATGCGGCGGGCGGCGGCCATGACGTCGGCGGCGTAGCGGACGCCGGGCGTGCGCGACGTGCGCTCCATCGGGCCCGACACGCTGACCGCGGCGAGCACCCGGCCGGCGCCGTCGCACACCGGCGCGCTGACCGACGCCACGCCGGCCTCGCGCTCGCCGACGCTCTGCACCCACGCCGGTAGCTCGTCGCCGTCGGCCAGCGACAGCAGCTTGCCGGCCGAGCCCTTGGTGATCGGCAACGAGGCACCCATGGGAACGATGGTCCGCAACCCGTGGGGCGATTCGAGCGCAGCGATGCACACCCGCTGGTCGCCGTCGCGCACGTAGAGCTGCACGCTCTCCTCGGTGGCGTCGCGCAACGCCTCGAGCGCCCCCGTCGCCGCAGTGGCGAGGGGGATGGCCTGCGCCGCGGCGCGGCCGAGCGCCACGAGTCGCACCCCCAACGCGAACCGGCCGTCGTCGTCGCGCCGCACCAGTCCGTGGGTCTCGAGGGCCACCGCCAAGCGATGGGCGGTGGCTCGCGACAGCCCGGTCGCCTCGACCAGTTCGGCCAACGAGCGAGGCCGGACCTCGATCGCCACGAGGACCGAGACCGACTTGTCGAGCACGCCGACACCGCTTACCGTAGGTTCCACCTACCAAGACTACCGTCTCAGCAAATGAGATGCAGAACGGCCGGACCGGCACCGCCGAGCCGGCACCGTCGGGCCGGCGCCCGAACGTCGAACCTGGAGCGAGGACACCATGACCGCACCCCGCACGCTGAGCGAGAAGATCTGGGACGACCACGTCGTCCACGCCGCCGACGGCGAGCCAGACATGCTCTACATCGACCTGCACCTCGTCCACGAGGTCACCTCGCCGCAGGCCTTCGACGGACTGCGGCTGAACGGGCGCACGGTCCGTCGGCCCGACCTCACCGTCGCCACCGAGGACCACAACGTCCCGACGTCGGACATCCACCTGCCCATCGCCGATCCGATCTCGCGCAAGCAGGTCGACACGCTCCGGGCCAACTGCGCCGAGTTCGGGATCCTCGAGTACCCGATGGGCCACCCGGGCCAGGGCATCGTCCACGTGATCGGCCCCGAGCAGGGCCTCACCCAGCCCGGCATGACCATCGTGTGCGGCGACAGCCACACCTCCACCCACGGGGCGTTCGGCGCGCTGGCCTTCGGGATCGGCAAC
>JBBSTY010000190.1:0-5218 GCA_038235385.1 Acidimicrobiales bacterium
CACCGCGCCGCCGGCGGCGGTGACCAGCACCACGAGGAACACCCCGATCACGAGCGCGTTGGCCGTCGTCGCCGCCCGCCGGGGGTTGCGCCGCGTGTTCTCGATGCCCAGACGGGTGGTGGTGCTTCCGAGCGGACGGGCCACGAACCCCACGAGCGCCGAGAACCCGGCAGCGAGCACCGGGCCGCCGATCAGCACCCCGACGAACAGGATCGGCGGTCCGAGGATCACCACGGCGACGAGCGACAACGAGACCCCGAGGAGCATGACCGCGACGCCGAGACCGATGAGCAGCACGCCGATGACCGCCCGCACCCGGCTCTGCCCGGCAACGTCGACCGCGACGTCGCGCAGGGCCTCGATGGGTTTGGTCCGACCCGCCCGCCACGACGGGACGATCGAGGAGATGACGGTGATCACCGTGCCCGAGATGAGCACCTGCACGATCGCGGAGACGGTGATCCGCACACCGACGTCGCCGAGGAGCGACGAGAACTGGGGAACGAGCTTGATCAGGCCGTAGAAGAGCAGCACGCCGACGGCGAACCCGACGGCGCTGGCGACCAGCCCCACCAGGAGGGCCTCCACCCGCACCGACCGCTTGATCTGCGTGCTGCTGGCACCGACCGCCCGCAGGAGGGCGAACTCGCGCACGCGCTGGGCCACCACGATCGAGAAGGTGTTGTAGATGATGAAGAGCCCGACGAACAGGGCCAGGTAGGCAAACCCCTGCAGCGCGGTGGAGATCGCGGTGGAGATCCCGCCCAGTCCGTCGGACGCATCCGCGCGGAGCTGGTCACCCGTCTGCACCCGGTACCCGTCGCCGACCGCATCGGTGACCGCCGACGCGAGCTCGTCGGGCGTCGTGCCGGCCGCCGCCGTGAGGTGGACGGCGTCGTACTCCTGCTTGCCCTCGGCGAGGTAGGAGAAGGCGTCGTCGGGGTTGACGACGATCACCCGGTTGCCCGCCGACAACGCGCCCTCGGGCGCCGACACCACACCGACGATCGTCGCCCGGGCCGGGCCCGACGACGTGGCCAGATCAACGGACTGACCGACGGCGAGCCCCTGCTGGTCGACGGTGTCCTGGTCGATCGCGATCTGGCCCGACGACGTCGGCTCGCCGCCCTGGGTCACGGCGTAGGGGTTCAGGTCGGCGACGGTGACGAGCAACGACCCGGTGGTGTTCTCGGTCAGGGGCTTGTCGTCCGGGCCGAGGACGTACACCGGCCCGGCGAGGATGGGCGCGGCGCCGGCGATCCCGGCCACGTCGTCGAGCTCGGTGAGGATCGACGCGGGCAGGCGGACGACCTGCTCGCCGAACCCACCGCGGCTGCCGCGTTGCCCGTTGCCACGCGGCTCGCCCGGTGGCACCGTCCCCGCAGTCGTGGACCCGGGCGTGGACCCCGTCGAGCCGGGCGTGGACCCGGTCGTCCCGGGTTCGGCGGGCGGGAGGGAGCCCGGGAGCGCGGTGTCCTCCAACGGCTCGATGGCGACGTCGACGCCCCGCAGCGAGGCATCCGCGTTGGCCTCGAGGGCGGCGCCGAGCGAGTCCCGGAGCACCAGCGCGCCGCCGAGGAACGCCGTCCCCACGACCACCGCCAGGAGGGTGGCGACGAACCGGGTGGGGTTCGCCCGCAGGTTCGCAACGGCCAGGCGGCGCATGTTCACAGCGGTGGGGTCCCCTCGTGCGGATCCGACGGCGCGCCCGTTCGCTGAGCCGGCGCCGCGGCTGACCCGGGGCACCCTACCGAACGGCCGACCCGGTCCCGACCATCACCAGCTCGCCACGTGCGGCTCGAGCCTCACGCCTCCATGATGACCGGGACGATCATCGGGCGACGCTTGGTGTTGGCCGCGACGAACCGGCCCGCCGCTCGACGGATGTGGCGTTGCAGCGTCTCGATGTCGGCGGCGTCGTTCTGCAGGGCGTCCTTGATCGAGTCGCGCACCACCTCGGCGCACTGCTCCAGGAGGTCCTCGGCCTCGGGCGCGTACACCCACCCCCGGGTGATGACCTCGGGGCCGGTGATGATGGCGCCGGTCGAGACGTCGATGCCGACGACCACCACGACGACGCCCTCTTCGGCCAGCACCCGGCGGTCGCGCAGCACCCCGTCGCCGACATCGCCGACGATGCCGTCCACGTAGAGGTACCCGGCGGGCACCGCCTTGGCGTAGCGGGTGATGCGCTCGTCGTCGATGATCAGCTGGTCGCCGTCCTCGCAGATCAGCACCTGTCCGTCCGGGACACCCATCTGGGTCCCCAGACGGGCGTGGGCGGCGAGGTGGTGGTACTCGCCGTGCACGGGCACGAACCACTCGGGCTCGGTGATCGACAGGAGCGTCTTGCACTCCTCCTTCTTGGCGTGACCGGTCGCGTGCACGTCCTCGATGCCGCTGTGCACGACCTCGACCCCGATGCGGGTGAGCCCGTCGATGACCCGGGTGACGTTCGCTTCGTTCCCGGGGATGGGGTGCGAGCTCATGATGACCACATCGCCCGACTCGAGCGTCACGAACTTGTTCTCGTTCGCCGCCATCAACGACAGCGCCGACATCGGTTCGCCCTGGCTCCCGGTGCTGATGATGCAGAGCTTCGCCGGATCGATGTCCTTGACATCGGCGATGTCGCGGAGGCGGGACTCGGGGATGTCGAGCAGGCCGAGCTCCCGGGCCACCTTGACGTTCTTCTTCATCGACATGCCCATCGTGGCGATGGTGCGATCGAAGGCGATGGCCGCGTCGGCGACCTGCTGGACCCGGTGCACGTGGCTGGCGAAGCACGTGGTGATGATGCGCTGCCCCTCGAACTCGTGGAACAGGTCGTAGAGCACCTTGCCGACGGTGCTCTCCGAGCGCGAGTGGCCCTTCTCGCAGGCGTTGGTGGAGTCGGCCAACAGGAGGCGCACCCCGTGCTGATCGGCGATCGACCCCATGCGGGTGAGATCGGTCAGGCGCCCGTCGACGGGGGTGAGGTCGAGCTTCCAGTCGCCGCTGTGCATGATGACGCCCTGCGGCGTGTGGATGGCCGTGGCGAACCCGTGGGGCACCGAGTGGGTGACCGGGATGAACTCGCAGTCGAAGGGTCCGATCTTGCGCCGCTCGCCATCGCGCACCGGGATGAACTCGGTGCGCCCCGACAGACCCGCTTCGTCGATGCGGTTCCGGGCCAGGGCGAGGGTGAACTCGGAGCCGTAGATCGGGAACGACAGGTCACGCAGGAGGAAGGACAACCCGCCGGTGTGGTCCTCGTGGCCGTGGGTGGCGATGCAGCCGACGATCTTGTCGGCGTTCTCGCGCAGGTAGGTGAAGTCGGGCAGCACGAGATCGATGCCGAGCATCTCGAGGTCCGGGAACATGAGCCCGCAGTCGATCAGGATCATCTTGCCGTCGAGCTCGATGCACGCGCAGTTGCGGCCGATCTCGCCGAGGCCGCCGAGGAACGTGACCTTGACCGCACCCGGAGGCGTCGCCGGCGAGGCGACCAGCTCGGGCGAGGTCAGCATCCGCGACGTCCCGCGGGATGATCCCTTGTTGGTGGACCCCGTGGTCTTGCCGGCGGCCTTGGCCTTGGTCTTGGGCTTGGGCTTGGACTTCGCGCCGCTCGATGCCTTGGCGGAGCTCCCGGTCGATGTCGATGTCTTGCCTGATCGCTCACGATTGGCCATGGAGACGCTCACTCTCGTACGAGGCTGCTCGCAGCCCGATGGTTCGAGGACGGATGGTCCGCCCTCGCTGATCGCCGGCGATGGCCGCCGGCTCGGTTTCAGGGATCGCAGGACCCGGAGGCGGTTCGATGCGTCGGGTCGGGTGGGTCATCCGTTGCCCAGGTTGCGCCAGACCTCGAGCGCCCGGGCCTCGAGCCCGTCGGGCGCAGGTCCGATGGGGAGACGGCACGGCCCAGCCGGCAGACCGAGCGCACGCAGCATGGCCTTGGTCGGGATCGGATTGGGGTTGGCGTCGCCAGTCTCGAAGTCCCAGGACTCGATGAGACGCGCGTTGATCTCGGCCGCTCGGACGGTGTCGCCCCGGCGGAAGGCGGCGACCATCTCGGCGACCTCGCGCCCGGCCCAGTGCGACGCGACCCCGATGACGCCGACCGCTCCGACCGCGAGCAGCGGCAGGGTGAAGGCGTCGTCACCGCTGTAGAGCTCGAAGCCATCCGGGGCACCGGCGATGAGCCGGGCGGATTCGGCGGGGTTGCCGGCGGCATCCTTCACCGCCCAGATGTTGGGCACCTCGTCGACCAGGCGCCACAGCACCTCGCCGGCGATCTTGCGGCCGGTGCGCACGGGGATGTCGTAGAGCATCACGGGCAGTTCGGTGGCCGCCGCGACGTGGCGGAAGTGGGCCTCGATGCCGGCCTGGGAAGGCCGGTTGTAGTACGGGGTGACGAGGAGCACGGCGTCGACCCCGGCACCGGCCGCTCGCGCGGTGAGCGTCGCCGCGTGCGCGGTGTCGTTGGTGCCGCTGCCGGCGATGAGGGGCACGTCCACCGCTCCTCGCACGGCGTGCCACACCGCAACCTGCTCGTCGTCGGTGAGGGTCGACGCCTCGCCCGTGGTGCCGGTGACGACGAGGGCGTCGTTGCCGTGCGCGACGAGCCAGGCGGCCAGCTCGGCGCAACCGTCGAGGTCGACGTCGCCGGCGTCGGTCATCGGGGTGACCATGGCGGTGAGCACCGGTCCGAAGCGCGCCATCACGCGACGTCCTTCGATGCGATCGGCTGCGGAGTGGTCATCGGGGTTTCCTCGGTGCCGCGCTCGATGCCGAGCGTCGCCAACAGGTTCTCGTGCAGCTCGAACCACACGGTGTGGAACGAATCGTGCGTGGGTTTGGTGAACCACTCGATCTCGCCGGCGTCGATGTGGTCGATCGCCGCGGCGAAGCGCGGCTGATAGGACCCGAATCGAGCCAACGCGGCGCCGAGCTCGGCGCACACCGGGGCGACGCGCTCGGCGAGCGCCCGCAACCGGCCGATCACCTCGGCGTCGTGGGCCGCGTCGGCGTGGTCGTTCACGACCGGTGCGCCGTCGACCTCGATGAGCTGCCAGTCGGTGCACACCTGCAGGAACGGCTGGTTGAGGGCGAAGAACCGCCGATACGCGCCCTGGACGACCTGGCGGCACCCGGACGTGTGGAGCTCGTCCGCCAACCGTCGCTCGCCCTCGGCTCGTCCCGCGCCGAGCAGGGACCAGCCCGGGATCGGGCCGTC
>JBBSTY010000191.1:0-5168 GCA_038235385.1 Acidimicrobiales bacterium
CGCGGCGCGGGGATCGGGTTCGGGGGCGGGGGAGGGCAGGTCGGTGCCGCTCACCACGCGGCACAGCGCGGTCACGGCCAGTTCGTCGGACACCGCCGCAGGATCGATGCGCCGCATCATCTCCAGACCGATGAGCAGACCGATGACCGCGGGACCCACGCCGGTGACGGAGTCGGCCGACCACTCGGCGGCGGTGTCGATGCCGTCCCACGCCGCCCGGTAGCGCACCGCCAGGCGTTCACGGGCGGGCTCGTGGCGGGCGGCGTAGCTCCACAGCTCGTGTTCGAGCGCGATCCAGCGTCCGTCGCCGATCGCCGGGTCGGCGACGTTGCGCCACAGGGCAGCCATGCGCTGCTCCAGGGTCTCGGTGGTCACCAGCTCGGCGATGATCACGGCGGTGACGTCGTCGACCCAGCCTTCGAGCAGGGCGAACAGCAACCCGTCCTTGGACCCGAAGTGGTCATAGACCGCACCCGAGGTCCGGCCGGCGGCCGCCGCGATCGCGTCGATCGAGGCGTCGCTCACCCCGCGCTCGGCGAAGAGCGACGCCGCGGCATCGAGCAGCGCCTGACGCGTCAGCTCCCGACGTTCCCCCTGCGTGGCCACCGATTTACCTTGGCACCGTTATATAACGTCGTCAAGGTATTTCCGATCCAGCCACCGATCGAACGACCGATCGAACGACCGATCAGACGGTGGCGCCGACCGGCACCTCCCACCGCACCGGCATGCGCTTGATGCCACCGATGAAGTTCGAGCGCAGCATCTCGACGTCGCCGTCGAGGGCCATCGTGCCCATCCGGCTGACCAGCTCGGTGAAGATGAGCCGCAGCTCCATGCGCGCCAGGTTCGCCCCGAGGCAGAAGTGCGTGCCGCCGCCGCCGAACGCGACGTGCTCGTTGGGCCACCGGTCGATGTCGAAGGTGAACGGATCGGCGAACGCGTCCTCGTCCCGGTTGCCCGACACGTACCACATGGCCACCTTGTCGCCCGCGCGCAGCTGCGTGCCGTGGAGCTCGACGTCGCGGGTGGCGGTGCGCCGGAAGTACAGCACCGGCGAGGCCCAACGCAGGATCTCCTCCACGGCGCGCGCCATGCGCTCCTCGCTCGGGTCGTCGCGCAGCGCGGCGAACTGGGCGGGGTGTTCGATGAGCGCCTTCATGCCGTGGGACGTGGCGTTGCGGGTGGTCTCGTTGCCGGCGACGGCGAGGAGCAGGAAGAACATGCCGAACTCGTCGTCGGTGAGGTGCTCGCCCTCGATCTCCGCGTTGATCAGCTTGGTCACGATGTCGTCGCGCGGATCCGAGGCCCGTAGGCGACGGAGCTCGTCGGAGTAGAGGTACATCTCCGCAGCGGCGGCGATGCCGTCGTCGCGTGAGCCTTGGAACTCGGGATCGTCGAACCCGATGAGGCGGTTGCTCCAGTCGAACAGCTTGCGCCGGTCCTCCTGAGGCACCCCCATCAGCTCGGCGATCGCCTGCAGAGGGAGCTCGGAGGCGATGGCGTCCACGAAGTCGGCGGTGCCGAGATCGATGACGTTGTCGACGATCGTCGTCGCCTTGTGGGCGAGGTGCTGTTCGAGCAACCCCAACATCCGAGGGGTGAACCCCTTGTTCACGATGCGCCGGAGGCGGGTGTGGCGCGGGGCGTCCATGCCCGTCAGGAGCTCGGTGATCGCCGCGTCCGCAGGGTCATCGCCGATGTCCTGCAGCGTGAAGCCCTGGCCCGAACAGAACGTCTCGGCGTCGCGGTTGACGGCGACGATGTCCGCATGGCGCGTGACGCTCCAGAAGCCGGGTCCGTCGGCTTCGGTCTGCCAGTGGATCGGCTCCTCCCGCCGCAGCAGGGCGAACGCCTCGTGGTGCCGTCCGCTCCGGAACAGGTCCGGATCGGTCAGATCGATGTCGCGCAGGTCCATGTCGTGGGTCCCCTTCGGGTGCGGGCCGGCCGCATCGGAGCGGCTCGGTGGTGGTCTCGTCGTCGGTGGGTCAGTGTTCGGGTCGTGGCGGGCCCGTGAGCGCGGACGTTCCGTGCCGGTGGGTGGGCAGGTGGTCCATGATCTCGGCGAGCAGGGACGGCTCGCTGGCGTAGGGGAGGTAGAACCCGAGCCGGTCGGCGACGCCCGCGTAGCGGTCCGCCAGCGCCCGGGCCACCTGGGTCGGTGTCCCCCTGATGGTGATCGCATCGAGCAGCGGCTCGTCGATGAGCGCCGCCATCTCGTCCCACCGCCCCTGCTTGGACAGGGTGTTCAGCTCGGGTTGCAACTCCCCGTAGCCGAGCTGGTCGAGCACCGGCCGATACGACGGTGTGGACCCGTAGAACGCCAGGAGCCAGCGGGTGCCGGTGTCGGCGGCCTCACGCTCGGCATCGTCGCGTGCGGCGCAGACGATCGCGTCGACGCCCACGGTGAAGTCCGCGCGGGAGCGGCCGGCGCGCTCGAGCCCGGCGTCGATCACCGGCTGCATGACCTCGCGTGCGTAGGTCTCGGTCATGAACGGGTGGATGAGCAGGCCGTCGGCGCTCTCGGCGACCATGCGCGTCATCTGGGGACCCAGTGCCCCCACCCAGATGGGGGGCGGGCCCGATTCGAGCGTCCCGGGCTCGAACGCCATGGTCATGAGGGTGAGCGTGTAGTGGTCGCCACGGAAGTCGAGCTTCTCGCCGTCCTGCCAGCAGCGGAACACGGCGCGGATGGCCTCCACGAGCTCACGCATGCGTCCGACGGGCTTGGTCCAGGTGGCCGAGTACCTGCGCTCCACGTGCGCCTTGACCTGTGTGCCCAGCCCGAGGGCGAAGCGTCCGCCCGACAACGCCTGCAGATCCCAGGCCTGCACGGCGAGGTGCATCGGGCTCCGCGGGAAGGCGATGGCGACGTTCGGGTACACGACGAGGTCGGTGGCGAGCGCCGCCTCCACCAGGGGGAAGAAGACATCGTGGGCGTTCTCGAAGGTGAACACGCCGTCGAAGCCCATCGATCGCAGGTCGCGGGCCTCGTCGGCGACGCGTCCCAGCGGGGCCCTCAGGTGGGTGTCGAACTGCATCCGGCGATCCTGCCACGAACGACGGGCCCGAGTGAGAACACGTTCTCGTTCTGCTGCCCTACGCTGCGCATCGCCCAGCCCCGGGACCCACGGGGGGCGAGGCCGGATCCGCGCCCAGGGTGCGCACGAACGGGGGGACATCGATGGCCGGACCGCTCGACGGGGTGCGCGTGCTGGAGGTCGCGGGCCTGGGGCCGGCGCCGTTCGCGGGCATGCTCCTCGCCGACATGGGTGCCGACGTGGTGGTCATCTCGCGTGCGGATCGATCGTTCGGCGCCGACCCGTCGACCGCCAAGGCCGACGTCGCCGGTCGCGGGCGGCGCAGCATCGGCATCGACCTGAAGGCGACCGGCGCCGTCGACGTCGTGCTGGCGCTGGTCGATCACACCGATGTGTTCATCGAAGGGTTCCGGCCCGGGGTCGCCGAGCGCCTCGGAATCGGCCCGGACATCGTGCGGGCGCGCAACCCCGGCGTCGTCTACGGCCGCATGACCGGCTGGGGTCAGACCGGGCCCCGGTCGTCCCAGGCCGGGCACGACATCAACTACATCGGTGTCGCCGGTCCCCTCGCCCACATGGGTCGCGAGGGCCAGCTCCCGACCCCGCCGCTCAACCTCGTCGGTGACTTCGGGGGTGGTGGGATGCTCCTGGCGTTCGGCATCGCGTGCGCGCTCACGGAACGGGCCCGGTCCGGGCAGGGGCAGGTCATCGATGCCGCCATGGTCGACGGGGCGGCGCTGCTCGCCGCGCCGATGGTGCCGGCCTACGCCCTCGGCTACCTGCACCCCGAGCGCGGCACCAACTTCATCGACTCCGGAGCGCCGTACTACGAGGTCTACGAGTGCGGCGACGGACGGCTCATCTCCGTCGGTGCCATCGAGGCGCCGTTCTACGCGAACCTCCTCGACGGCCTCGGCCTCGTGGATGTGCCGCTCGCCGACCAGGACGACGAGGCGGCGTGGCCGGCGCTCAAGGAGCGCATCGCTGCGGTCTTCGCGACTCGACCCCGCCACGCGTGGCTGGCCGTGTTCGCCGGATCGGAGAACTGCGTCGCACCGGTTCACCGCTTCGACGAGGTGCTCGACGACGACCACCTCGTCGCTCGCGGCACCTACGTCGAGCGCGACGGCGTGGTGCAGCCGTCGCCGGCGCCGCGATTCGACCGCACGCCCGTGGCGCTCCCGAGCCCGCCCGCCGCCGTCGGTCAGCACACCGACGAGATCCTCGTCGGAGCCGGGTTCGATGCCGGCCAGATCGCCCGGTTGCGCTCGACGGGCGTCGTGGCCTGATCCGACCCCGAGCACGAGCCGGCGGAGAAACCTGACGAGTCGTCACGTTCGATGCTAGAACCTGACGAGTCGTCAGTTCCGAGGTCGTCACGATCTCGGATCGGGGGCCCGTCGACCGCTCGAGTGACCGTGACGTCGAACGCGAGGGGACCCGTGACACCATCAGCACCCAGCGAACGTGCTGGCCGACCGATCCGGTCGGTCGCCCGTACCATCCACGTCGCCTCGCGCGGCACCGAAGCCGCTGCACTAACGTGCGGTCGGTCACATCTCACGGGGGGAAATTCGTGAAGACACGAGTTCTGGCGCTCATGTGCGTCGCCACGGTCCTGTTGGCAGCCTGCGGCACGCGCAGCGACACGACCGCGCAGGATCCGAGCCTCAACGGCAACGGCACCAACGGGGGGCCGGGCACCACCGCAGCCACCGGCGGCGACGACTCGTTCGGCACGCTCGCCAACCCCTGTGGTGCGAACACCACCGGCGCCGAGCTCACCGACTCCGATCTCGGCGTCACCTCGGACGAGATCACGATCACCACGATCGCCGATCCCGGTGGCGCCAAGCCCGGCCTCAACCAGGGCATGTTCGATTCCATGAACGCCTTCGCCGACTGGTGCAACGGCTTCGGGGGCATCAACGGCCGCAAGATCAACGTCGTCACCCGCGACGGCAAGATCTTCGAGTACCAGCAGCGCGTCACCGAGGCGTGCACCGACTCGTTCGCCCTCGTGGGCGGGCTCGGCGTCACCGATTCGCTCGGTGCGCAGACCGCCATCGACTGCGGCCTCGTGAACGTCCCCGGCGCCGCCGTCAGCGCCGAGCAGACCGAAGCCGA
>JBBSTY010000192.1:0-4950 GCA_038235385.1 Acidimicrobiales bacterium
CTCGTCGAGCGTGGTGGCGCCGATGGTCTGCAGCTCACCTCGGGCGAGCATCGGCTTGAGGATCGACGCCGCATCGATGGCGCCCTCTGCCGCACCGGCGCCGACGAGGGTGTGGAGCTCGTCGATGAACAAGATGATGTCGCCCCGGGTGCGGATCTCCTTTAGCACCTTCTTGAGGCGCTCCTCGAAGTCGCCCCGGTAGCGGGAACCCGCGACGAGTGCACCGAGATCGAGCGTGTAGAGCTGCTTGCCCTTGAGCGTCTCCGGAACGCTGTTGGCTGCGATCGCCTGGGCGAGGCCCTCGACGATGGCGGTCTTGCCGACACCGGGTTCACCGATCAGCACCGGGTTGTTCTTGGTGCGCCGGCTGAGGACCTGCATGACCCGCTCGGTCTCGCGCGGGCGGCCGATCACCGGGTCCAACTTCTTCTCACGAGCGAGTTGGGTGAGGTTGCGACCGAACTGGTCGAGCACCAACGACCCCGAGGGGGTCTGCTCGCCCGAGGTGCCGCCACCGGCGGTGGCGCCGGCCTTCTCGCCCTGCCCGGCGGGACCGCTGTACCCCGACAGCAGCTGGATCACCTGCTGGCGCACGCGGGAGAGGTCGGCGCCGAGCTTGACCAGCACCTGGGCGGCGACGCCCTCGCCCTCGCGGATGAGCCCGAGCAGGATGTGCTCGGTGCCGATGTAGTTGTGCCCGAGCTGGAGCGCCTCACGGAGCGAGAGCTCGAGGACCTTCTTGGCCCGTGGCGTGAACGGGATGTGCCCGCTCGGCGACGACCCGCCCTGGCCGATGATCTCCTCGACCTGGCTGCGGACGGCCTCGAGGGAGATCCCGAGGGACTCCAGCGCCTTGGCGGCCACACCCTCACCCTCGTGGATGAGCCCGAGCAGGATGTGCTCGGTGCCGATGTAGTTGTGGTTGAGCAGGCGCGCTTCTTCTTGAGCCAAGACGACGACTCGGCGGGCCCGATCGGTGAATCGTTCGAACAAAGGAACTGCCTCCCGACGAGGGTGAAACCGTTGTTGGAGTGTACCCAGACCCCGACCGCTCCCACGCGTCGGCGGCCGGGTTCATCGACGGCCACGCGCGTGCCCGGGGCCACCTCCTGGTCGGAGACCCCGGTGCCGGGTCCCCGACGCACCCGCGCGGACCTGCCCCTCGGTTGGGCCAGGCCGACGCCGCTCACCTATCGTCGGGGGCGTGGCCTCGGGAAACCCGCTCCTCCGACTCCCGACCGTCCCTCCTGATCTCGATCGCGTCGAGGCAGCGTTGCGGGCGTCGGTCACCGCCGACGATCCGTTCCTGACCCAGGTCGCGAGCCACCTGATCCGCGCCGGCGGCAAGCGTGGGCGGCCGGCCTTCGCGATCGGCGCGGCCGCGACCCGCCTGGTGGAGATGGCCCCGGTCCACGACGACGTCATCACCGGTTCGGTGTCGGTCGAGCTCGTCCACCTGGGCTCGCTCTACCACGACGACGTCATGGACGAAGCCACCACGCGGCGCACGGTCGAGAGCGTCAACGCGAAGTGGGGGAACCTCCAGGCCATCCTCGCCGGCGACTTCCTGCTGGCTCGGGCATCGGAGCTGGCCGCGTCGCTCGGCACCGAGGTCGCCGGCCTGCTCGCCGGCACGATCGGACGGCTGTGCGAGGGTCAGATGCTCGAGCTCCAGCACACCTACGACCCCGAGCGCACCGAACCCGCGTACCTCACCTCCATCGCCGGCAAGACTGCCTCGCTCTACGCCACGGCGTGCCGGATCGGCGCGATCGTCAGCAACCAGAGCCGCGATCGCGTGGAGGCGCTCACCGAGTTCGGCCTCGACTACGGCATGGCGTTCCAGATCGTCGACGACATCCTCGACGTCACCGCCACCGACGAGCAGCTGGGCAAGCCGGCCGGACACGACCTGGTCGAGGGCGTCTACACCCTCCCGGTGATCCGGACGCTCACCGAGACGGGAACCGATCGCGACCGTCTGCGAGCGCTGCTCGGCCAACCGCTCGATCTCGACCAGATGCGCGAGGCGCGCGCCATCGTGCGCGACAGCGGTGCCGTGCGCGCCTCGATCGACGTCGCCGCCGCCTACGTCGAACGGGCCAAGGACGCGCTGGCGCCCCTCGGGCCGAGCGAAGCCGCCGTCGGGCTGGCGGGCGCCGCAGAACACCTCCTCGCCGAGGTCACGGCCATCGCCACGGCGTGATCCCGGTTGGGTCCGCGCCGGTGCCGACCGATGGCGCAACGACGTACGAGTCGGTTTAGGGTGCGCCCATGGCCCCGACCTCCAAGCCCGCCGTCACGATCCCCGACACCGCACCGCCCACCGAGCTCCTGATCGAGGACCTCGAGGTCGGCGACGGTGACGAAGCCGCCGCCGGGCAGCGCGTCACCGTGCACTACGTCGGAGTCGCCTGGTCCAACGGCCAGCAGTTCGACGCATCGTGGGACCGCAACGACACCTTCGAGTTCGGCCTCGGTGCGCAACAGGTGATCGCCGGATGGGACCAGGGCGTCGCCGGGATGAAGGTGGGCGGTCGGCGCAAGCTCACCATCCCGCCGGATCTCGGCTACGGCGCCCGCGGTGCCGGCGGCGCCATCGGACCGAACGAGACGCTCGTCTTCGTGGTCGACCTCATCGCCACCCGCTGAGAGCCGATGCCCGCGCACGCCGCCGCCCTGCTCGGGCGGGCGGGGCCGGTCAGGATCCGGCGCCGACCAGATCGGGCTCGGGCTCGACCGTCGGCAGGGCCGCCGCCTCGGCGTAGGTCAGCCAGCGACCCGCATCGAAGTCGTAGAGCTTGCACGCGCGTGAGTTCGTGATGAAGTCGCGGTAGCGGAGCTTGGTGTCGTGCACGACCTCGGGGAACTCCGCCTTGATGGCGTCGGCCGCGATCTCCAGGTTGTACATCGGGATCCGCACGTCCACGTGGTGGGGGATGTGGACCATGATCCAGTGGAAGAAGAAGTTGACGCCGGGAACGGCACGCAGGATCGTGGTGCCCTCCATCTGGCCCTTGAACTTGGTCCACTCGCGGCGGGGCCACCACCGGATGGTGGGTGCGATGTGCTGCACGTGGACGATCGAGCCGATCACGTAGCAGAACGCCAGGAACGGAACCACGACCATCTTGAGCGGCAGCCACACCGCACCGGCGACGGTGCCGTACCTGGCGAAGCCCGCTGCGCCCGCCGCACCGCAGGTGACGACGATCCAGGCCAGGATCAGCCAGCGGTCGCGACGGATGGCCTTGGCCCACCGCGCGGGTGGCTTGCCCACCATCATCTTGTGCCACCAGATCTCGCGCACGTAGTACGCCCCGGCGCCCAGCCACGACCACTCGAGCTTGTGGCGCAACTGCTCGAACCGGTTCATGGCGACGAACTCGGCCGGTGTGACCGGATGCCAGACGAAGTCCATGCCCTGGCGGCAGGTGTACTTGTGGTGCACCCGGTTGTGACCGAGCACCCACCCCTCGTACACGTGCCACGACGGCAACATGGCGAGGTGGCCGACGATCGAGTTGAGGCGCTTGGAGGCGAAGAGCGCGTCGTGGGCGGCATCGTGGCCGACGATGAACAACCCCGAGATCACCAGCGACGCCACCACCCAGAGGGCGGCCACGGCGACGGGGTTGTCGAAGAGGAACAACCCGACCAGCACGAGCGCGTAGACGGTGAGATCGCGACCGAAGTACGCCAGGCCCTTCCAGGTCGGACGCTCGTAGGCCTCGGGTGGGATCACGCGGATCACCGGCAGCAACGAGCCGGGCTTGTCGCGGGTGTCGCCGTCGGCGTCAGCCAACGGGGCGTCGACAACAGGCGGGTCGAGCACAGTCACGGGAAGAGCTCCTCGAGGGCGAACAGCACGGGCACGGAGGTGCAGCCGTACCAGCCTACCGACCAGTAGGTAGGCCGACAAGCTTCGGGGTCGTCGGCTCGGTCACATCGCGGATCCCGAGGGCCACGCCGCCGGCCGCTCGACGCCGTCCGGGCGCCCGGTAACGTTCGTCCATGGCGTTCCCCGCCCGATCGGGCTTCCGGGGCCTCACCGGAACCCGAACGTCGATGCGGACCAAACCCGTCGAGGAGCTCGCCCTCGAGCGTGACCTGCTCACCGGGGTCGCCGCGTTCCGATGGGTGATGTGGGTGTGGATGGCGGTCGTGCTCGTCGTCGACGCGCGCAGCTCGTCGCTCGCTCGACCGTGGGCAGCGGTCGTCGCCGTGGCCGTGACCCTCGTGTGGACCGGTGTGGCCAGCGTGCTGGTGCGTGTCGATCCCGCCGCCCTCCTCCGACGATGGGCGCTGGGGATCGAGCTCACCATCGCTGCGGGCCTGGTGCTGCTCGACTGGTGGATCTACGGCACCGCCAGCGCCCACAGCCAGTCGCTCGGCGTGGCCTGGCCGGCCGCCGCAGTGCTCAGCGTCGGGATCGCGGCGGGCGCACGCGCCGGCCTGGGCGCCGGGGTGGCGCTCGGGCTCGTCCGCGTCGCCGGCCAGGTGGTCTTCTGGGGGGATGCACCCGATCGGCTCCTCGACCACGGCGACAACCAGCTCTCTGCGGTCGGCACGATCGTCATCTACGGCCTGACGGGCATGCTCGCCGGACTCATCACCACCAAGTTGCGCACGGCCGAACGGGAGGTGGCGGTGGCCCGGGCCCGCGACGAGGTTGCCCGCACCCTGCACGACGGTGTCCTGCAGACGTTGGCGGTCGTGCAGCGGCGCTCGGCGGACCCCGAGCTCGCCGCGCTGGCCCGCGAGCAGGAGGTCGAGCTGCGCGACTACCTCTTCGGGACCCGACCCGCAGCCGCCGACGCATCATCCGGATCGTGGTTCGGCCGGCGAGCCGGACGCGGGTCGGTCGACCTCGGCACCACGCTCCGGCGCACCTCCACCGACGTCGAGCGTCGTCAGGGCCTGCGGTCGGAGGTCGTGCTGACCGACGAC
>JBBSTY010000193.1:0-4886 GCA_038235385.1 Acidimicrobiales bacterium
CGTCGCGTTCGGCGACAAGGTCCTCACCGCCCTCGGACTGGCATCGTGATGGCCGAGCTCCGCACCGACGACTCGGTCCGGCGCCTCCGCGCCGTGTGGCTCGGACCCGAAGGCATCCGCCTCCCCGTCGACTGGACCTATGTCGAATGGGCCGGGTTCCTCGCCCTGCTCGCCATCGCTGTCCCGTTCGTCGGGATCACCGCGTTCGTGCTCACCGGCGACGCCCAACTCGCCGTTCTTGGCGCCCTACCGTTCGGCGGACTCATCGCGTTCTACGCCATGCGGACCTCGATGCGCCTCGTCGACGCCGACCGCCCGGTCCGCTACTGGCGCCGCACCGTCGCGGCCGAGCTCGGTCAGCTCCGCTGGGGCCACGGACCGTCCGACCACCCCCGAGCCATCGTCGCGGTCGTCGCTGCGGTCATTTGTGGGCGACTCATCGTCGGGGCGTTCCCCGGGCCCCGCCTGTTCTGGTTCGTCGTCGGCTGCGCGGATGGGGTGTTGCTCACCCATCTCGCGTTCTTCCAGTTCCAACCTCGCGCCCGCGCACAACGGCTCGAGCTTGCCCGAGCCGAACGCACCCCCGCCTCGGCCACCACGGTGTCGACGACGACGGTCACGGTGCCCGAGGTGAGCCCGGCGTTGCGCGGACCGTGGGAGGCACCCCGATGAACGTCTCTTCGCTGTCGAACTGGCTGCGCCTGGACCGAGTGGTCGCACCGGTGCGGATCGACCGGCCCCTGTCAACGGTCGAGATCGCCGGGAACCTCCAGGCCACCACCACCTCGGTGTGGGCCTGGTACCTCCTCGGTCCCGAACGCTGGTCGTTCAAGTCCCTCGCCGACCGCGAAGCCACCCTCGCCCGGCTCACCCACCGGTGGTCGCGCCTGGCCGGCCACCAGATCCGCATCCGGGTGTCCTCGCACCCCTTCGACGCGCATGACTGGCGCCACCGCTACCAACACGCAACCGCGCACCCGCTGGCACCGGTCGACGGCGCCCCATCGTGGGGCGATCACCTCGACGCCGCCACCGCCCGCCTCGCCGGGTCGCTCCTCGACGAAAAGGTCGTCATCGTCGGTGTACGCCTCGGCGCGCGACCCCGAAAAGCCCACCTCGCCGATCTCGTCGACCGGGCCAACACCGCCAAGGACGTAGTCAGCCTGGTGTCGGCACGACGCGAGGTCGACGACGTCATGGCCGGCCAAGGCTTCGCCGCCAGTGCGTTGTCGGCGCCGATGATGTCGTGGCTGTTGCACCGCTCGGTCGCGCTCGGCCACAACCCGCCCGACCAACCGGCCTGGCTCCCCGCCGGGCTCGGCCACGACGACGTGATCTCGTTCACCGGCCCCGTCGAGTGGGCGGCCCGACCGTTCTCCCCGACAGTTTCGGTTCGCACGTGGCGTCGCGGTGTCGACACGGTGCGCCACACCGCAGTGTTGACCATGGGGCGCATGGACGACCAACGGTTCCCCGAGAACGGGCGGGCCCCGTGGATGCTCTTCGCGGATCGGTTTCCGTTCCCCGTCGAGTGGTCGGTGTCGGGCAGCCTCGTCCCCGGCGTCGAGATGACCCCGGTCGCCGAGCACCAGCTGCGCCGCTCCCAAGAGATCGCCAACCACCACCGCCAACACCGCGAGACCCCCGCCCCCGCCGTCGGGCGGGCCATCGGTCGAGCCGCGCAGATCTACGACGAGGTCACCGAAGGCGACGACGAGACCGCCACCCGCTTCGTTGGGGTCATCCGCCTCGCGGTCACCGCCGCCACCCCCGACGAGTGCCTGGCCCGGTGCCGGTCCGTCATCGACGCCTACGGGTCCACGCAGCGCATGGAGATCTGTCACCCACGCGGCCAGGCTGACCTGCTCCGCGAGTTCATCCCCGGCGAACCCGCAGCGCGCACCGGCTACCAGCGCGTCCTGCCCGTCGCTTATCTCGCCGCGGCGATGCCCAACGTGTCGGCCACCGTTGGCACCCCGACCGGGCCGTACATCGGGTACACGTGCGGGGCGTCGCGCCGACCGGTGCTGCACGACTGGCACTGGCCCATGGAACGCCTCGACGCGTCCGGGCTCGTCACCCTCACCGCCGGGCCCGGCGGCGGCAAGAGCGCGTTCGTCGGCCTCTCCGCCTACGAGTCAGCGTTGCGGGGCGACGACACCATCGTGTTGGACCCGTCCGGGCCGCTCGCCGCGCTATGCCGCCTGCCCGAGCTCGCCGGCCACGCCCGCCTCCTCGACCTGTCCGGTGCCGAAGCGGGCACCCTCAACCCTTACGGGCTCGTGCCCGACCCCGTCATCGACGGGCGCCACAACGCCGAGCAGCTCCGCGACGCCCGCCGCCTCGCCGCGTCGGAACGCAAGCAGCTCGTCCTCGACATATTGCGCATGCTCCTGCCCTACGGGGTCCAACAAAAGGACGGCACCGACGAAGCGCTCTCCTCTGCGGTCCGCACCGTCGGCGGTGCCATCAACGCCAACCCGTGGCACGTCGTCGACGCCGTCCGAACGGGCGGGCACAACAACGTGGCCGAGCTCCTCGAGGACGCAGCCGAGATGCCGACCGGCAGGTTGATCTTCCCCGACCACCGCAACCAGGTCGACGCCGAGCTCGGCTCGGACGCCAACCTCGTCGTCATCACCATGCCCGGCGTCGTGCTACCCGACCGCGACAGCGACCCCCGCCAGTGGACCGAAGCCGAACGCCTCGCCGTGCCGCTGTTGCACCTGGCCGTGCACTTCACGTCGCGGTTCATCTACGCCAAGGCCCGCGACACCCGAAAGCTCGTGTGCTGGGACGAGAACCACTTCTTCCGCCAGTCCGGCTCCGGGAGGGCCCTGCACCAACGCGTCGCCCGCGACTCCCGCAAGGTCAACGCCGCGGTCATCGCCGCATCCCAGCTCCCCGACGACTCACTCGGCCAAGGCACCGACGGGCTCGCCACCGCCGCGTTCGTTGGGCGCCTCGAAGACGAAGCCGTCGCCCGCGACGCCCTCAAACTCCTCGGGGTGCCTCAAGACGCCGGTTACGAGCGAACCATCATGGGCCTGTCGCGCACCGGGTCGGGCGAGAAACGCCCCGGCGAGTTCCTCTACCGCGACATCTTCGGGCGGGTCGAAAAGATCCGCATCGACCTCGAGGCCCACCCGAGACTCCTCGCCGCCCTCGACACCACACCCACCGGCCAACGCCAACCCACCCGCACCGGCCGGTCCGACGACGAGGCCGCCGCATGAACCCCCGCCTCGCACTCCGACGGGTCGGGTTGGTCGCGGTCCTGGTGCTCGTCGTGCTCGGATGCCCGGCCGCCGGGGCGCTACCGATCGTGGGCGACTGCAAAGACGCCCCCGAGATCAGCCGCCCCGACGCCGGCTTCGGATCCTGGATCGGCGCCCGACCACCCGCCGAGATCACCGACGCCGACCCCTTCGCCCCCGACGCCACCGTCTCGATCGTCGACGTCTACGGCTACGGCGGGCTCACCGTCCCCACCTACGACCTCGGCTGCGGCGGCGCGTCGCGTGACCCGATGGCCGCCGCGACCACGATGGTCGCGAACTCGATCGGGGTGGCGGCGCTGATGCTCGTCGCGTTCACCGGCCAGGTCTCGGTCATCACCCAGAACCCCGACTTCCTTTCGATCTTCGACCCGATCCTCGAGTCCATCACCACCGCAACCCGAGACCACCTCTTCCTCGCCCTGTTCCCAGTCACCCTCCTCGCGACCGGGATCCTCGTGCTGGTCCGAGCCAACCGGTCGCGCCTGTCCGAGATCATGTCGCACGCCGGATGGGTCCTCCTCGTGCTCTGCGCGGCGGTGTTCCTCCTCGGCGCACCTCTCAAAGCGGCGACCTGGTTCGACAACGGGCTGTTCTACGCAACCGGCAAGGTCCAAGACACCTTCGCCGCCAACGACGCCAACAGCCCCATCAACGGCGGGCCCCTCGTCTCAGTCGCGCCGGTGCACGAACAGGTCCTCTATGAGACCTGGAAGGCACAGATGTTCGGCAACCCCGACTCGCCCGCCGCCCAGAAGTACGCGGCCGACCTGTTCCGCAACTCCACCTACTCGTGGGCCGAGCTCGACCGCATCGCCGGGGACCCCGATGCCGAACAACAGCTTCGTGAAGAGAAGCAGGAGAACTGGAAGATCACCGCCGGGCTCATCGAGCAGGAGGACCACGACGCCTACGTCAACCTCCAAGGCCGCAACGGCACCAACCGCATCTGGCGTGCCATCCTCGCCGTCGCGACCGCCTTCATGACCTGCGCGTTCGTGATCATCGCCGGGCTCATGCTCCTTGCCGCGCTCCTGGTCGTACGGGTCTTCATCCTCGGGTTCCCCGTCGTCGCGATCCTCGGCGGCATGCCATCCAAGCGCTACGCCGTCATGCGCCTCTGGGACTACTTCACCGGCGCGATCGTCGCCGCCGTCGCCATGGCCTTCGCCGCCGGGGTTGTGTCGCTGCTCATCGGCGCCGTCCTCGCCGCCAACACCGCCGGCATCCTCACCCTGTTCCTCTGCGGGCTCATCACCGCCGTCGCGTGGCGCCTCACCAAACCCTTCCGCTCCCTCACCACCCTCGTCCCTGGCGCCGACAAAGCCATCCGCAAGGCCATGCGACTCGGCGGCCAAGCAACCGCCATCGCCACCGGCGTCTCCATCGGCCGCGCCACCGCCGAGCACGACGACCCCGACGAGCTCGACCCCACCAACCCCACATCGATCACCCCAGCCGACCGCTCCGGCCGCCACGTCGACGAGCACCACCCCCTCGACGACCTCCCACCCCGCCCGCCCACCGAGCTCGCCACCCCGGCCCCGATGCTCGAACTCGCGTCGGTCGCCCCCGCCGGCCGGCCCGCACCGGCCCCAGCACCGCACC
>JBBSTY010000194.1:0-4815 GCA_038235385.1 Acidimicrobiales bacterium
GCCACCACCACCGGCCACGGTGCCCCCGCTTCCGCCCGCACCGGTTCCCCCGCCGCCGCCGTCGGTCGCTCCCCCACCGCCGCCGCCCCCGGGGCCGGGCCCCCCGCTCCCTCCGATGCCGAACGCCCCGCCCCTGTCGGTTGCCGCGCCGCCCACCGCACCCCCGCCTCCGATGCCACCGGGCGCGGATGCGCCCGCCGTTCCCCCGACTCCGCCCGGAGCGTCCGAACCGACCGACCCGGCGCCGGAGTCCGAGTCGGGGTCGGCACCGTCGCACTCGGGGCCGCAGGTCGACGCGGTGCACTGCCCCGCCGGGCACCCGAACCCACCTGCGGCGCAGGTGTGTCGGGCCTGCGCGGCCGACATCGTCGATCGGACCGTCACCGAGATCGAGCGGCCGACGCTCGGGCGCCTGGCCCGCGCCGACGGCGACGACATCACCCTCGATCAACCGGTGCTCATCGGCCGCAAGCCCCCGGAGTCCGCCATCATCGATGGCGTGGAGGCACACGTCGTCACCATCGCCGACGCCGACACCGCCTTGTCGCGCTCCCATGCGCAGATCCGACTCGACGGGTGGGATGTGGAGGTCGTCGACCTGGGTTCCACCAACCACACCTACGTCACGATCCCCGGCGACGATCCCGTCGAGCTCCAGCCGAACGAACCCTTCACCGTGCCGGTGGGCGCGGTCGTGAGCCTCGGCGCGGCCGTCCGGCTCACCTACGAGGTCTGATCCGAGGTCCGAGCGCGCCTCAACCCGCGGCGGACGGCAGCGTCAGGCTGCGGCCGAGGCGGCGCGCCCGTTCGGCGTAGCGCTCGGCCATCGCGGCCGGCCAGGTGGCCTGCACCACCACCACGTCGCGATCGGCGGCGAGGGCAGCCACCAGCATCAGTTCGAGTGCTTCGCCGGTCGCGCTCTCGAGGTGCAGACGGGCACCACGCCCGGCGATCGCGCCACCGATGTCGAGCTCGGTCATCGAGTCGACCGTGCCGGCGAAGTGCACCCGGTAGCGCTCGATCGTGGCACCGACGGCGAGGTCGAGGGCCAGGGGGTCGACCTCGGGACCCTTCGCGGGCGGGCTGACGGTGACGACCACGTAGAACGCGTCGTCGCTCATCCACCGCCGCTCCTCGCGAACCGCTCGGGTGGCGCCGCCCGGATCGGTCCCCGCCATCGGCGAGGGGTCGCCCTCGATCGATCGCATCCCATCGGGGAGGTCGAGGGTGATGGCTTCGAGAGAGGTCATGGCGTCATCCTGGTGAAATCGCCGTGGCTCGGCTTGACGAAGGTGCCGACGTTGGTGGTGACCTCGCCGGAGCCACCGGCGCTCACCACGACGGCGTCGACGCCGAACGACGTGGTGCTCACGACGTTGGTCTGCACGATCACCTGCGACGCGTCGACGAGGTCGGAGAACGCTCCGGCGGCCTGACCGGGATCGTGGTCGACCACGCCGGCCAGAAGATCGAGTGCCGTGGACCGGTTGGCCGGATCGGAGAGGTCGAGCTGGACCTCGTAGCTGCCGTTCGTGCCGGCGACCGATGTCAGCTCGACGGGGCCATCGAACCCCGAACCGCTCTGGGCCGAGTAGTGCCCGCTGATGGCCATCGATTCGATCGAGCCGTCGCCCGCCCAGGTGACCGCGAGCTTGGTATCGGCGGCGGCGGCCCCCGCCCACGGAGCCAACGTCGTCGACCCGCTGGCCGACGCGTCGAGGTAGGCGGTGGTGGTGCCGGCGGCGGTGTCGTACTCCACGCCGACGCCGCCGTGCACCTCGATGTCACCGACGCCGGGAAAGCCGATCTTCACGTCGCCGGACAGCTCGGCACCCAGCGTGGTGGTCGAGTAGTGATCGGACTGGTCACGCAGGTACTCCGACACCTCGTCGGCGAGGTACCAGGTCGTGGCACCGGGAATCACGACCGATCCGAGACCCTGGAACCAATCGCCCACGTCGTCGGGCAGCGGCGCCTCGAGCAGCCCCTGGACGAAGCGGTCGGCGCCGGCCTGATCGGCGAAGGTCCAGGTGGCGGCAGCCGAGCCGGTGAGGCGGAGCTCGGCACGCAGGTCCTCGGTTCCCTTCGGACCGACGCCCACCGCGAGCTCGCCTCCGAGGGAGACCTCGACGTGGCCGTCGGCGTACTCGGTGATGACGGCTTCGCCCTCGGCTCCGATGCTGACGATCTTGATGTTGGCGCCGGCCTCCAGCGAGAGCGCCTCGGTGGCCGTGGCGATGGTGGGCTGGAGCGCGTCGATGGCCCGGTGGTTGGCCGCCGAACGCACGTCAGCGGGCAGACCGTCGAGCGCGAGCACGCCGCCGGGCTCCATCGCCAGCAGCACGTCGCGTTGCTCGTCGGTGAGCGATCGCCACCAGGCGAGCTGGTCGGCGGGGCTGCGCCCGACCATGTCGGCGAGCTGCTCACGCCCCTCGCCGCGGGCCCACATGCGTTCTTCGGAGAAGGCGTCGCCGATCAGCGGGGCGCGACGGAGCGCGTCGAGCAGGCGATCGGGTCCCGTACGGATGCCGTCGATGACCTCCTGCCGAGTGGGGAGCCACGGGGGCAACCCGGCGCCTGCGCCCGCCCATGCACCGTCGGCCGAGCTGGTGCGGCGCTGCTCGTCGGCGTTGCGGTGCAACGCGTGCGCTGCTCGATCCAGCACGTCGCCGGCGTTGTCGAACGCAGCTCGGGAGCGCTGGCGCCAGTGCGCCTCGAACTGCTCGGCGTCGCGCCCGTCCCACGGCGACCGGCGCACCAGACGCGCCACGTCGGCGTGGACGGCACGCAGCTCGCCCGCCGACCGGTCGAAGGCCTCTGCCAGCGCGTCGAGCTCATCGGGGTTGGCGCCGACGATGGTCATCGATCAGTCGTCCTCCACAAGGCGGGCTGGACGCGGAACCGCACCACCCCGGTCGGCGGCAGCCGCCGGGATGGTGCGGTTCACGACCAGCGTCGGGTTCAGAAGTTGCCGCTGCCGGCAGCCGAGGTGGAGTCCTGCTCGGACGCGTTGCGGGCAGCTGCCTGCGAGGCATCGGTGAGGATCTGCTTGGCGGCGGTCAGCTGACGGACGCCCTCGGACTGCCACTTGCTCTTGAAGCTCTCGGCGTCGGGACCGATCCACGAGGTGTTCTGGAGGGCCGAGTTCACCTCGGAGAGGATCTGGTCGATGTTGCTGGCCTTCTGGTTCAGCTGCTGGGACAGCTGGCGGACCTGCTCGACGTTCATACCGTGGGTGATGTTTGCCGCCATGGCAGTGGCTCCTTGGGGGTGATCGGACGACGTGTCCGGGTTGGGGGGGCGGGGGGTGGACCGTCCGACCGGGACGATCGGGGGACGCTGCTCAGTGGACCATGCGTATCCGGAACCGGGTAGGGGGAGAACTCCCCGTGCGTGGTCGCATCACGTCGCGACGTCGAGATCCGGGAGGGCGACCTGGAAGCGGGTGATGCGGCCGTTGCGGACGTAGATCCCCCGGCCCGGTGGGTAGTCGCGACGGTTGAGCGGCGGGAAGGGCGTCTTGAACATGGCGTCGCCGTCGAACTGGTCGGGCACCAGGGCGATGCCGTGGCGGGACACCCGGACCGACTTCATCAGACCCCAGGACGAGTTCAGCGCCGCGCTGGTCTCGCCGTCGGCGATCAGGACCTGACCGGCACGCGCCGCCGCCTCGAACAGGGCGGTCAGCTCCGGGTCCTCGTCGAGGTTCGACAGCCGGGGCGCATCCTCGAGGAGCACGGCGATCGAGCCCGGCCGACTGCCGTGGCCGACGACCACGTCGGTGAGCTGTTCGAGCTGCGCCCGCAGATCGCTCCCGGTGCGCAGGACGTGGTCGAACGACACCGCGTCGACCAGCCGCGAGCGACCGTCGCCGACGTAGGCGAGCACGATGTGGGGGCGGGCACGTCGCAGCGCAAGGGCCAGCGTCACCAGTGTGGTGGTCTTGCCGCTGCGCGGCGGACCGATGACGAACAACGGGTCGTCGAGCCGGACGACCATCGATCCCAGGGACTCGTCCTCGATGCCCACCACGGCTTCGACCGGCGTCTCGGCGTCCCCGCCCGCGCCCGCGTCGGTGGACGACGGAAGCGAGCCGAGGTGGACGACATCGGGCAGCCGGCCGATCTCCGGAGCCGGATCACGAGCGATGGTGTCGATCATCTCGGCTGCGAGCTGGTGCATGGCCATGGCCTGCTCGGCCGTGTTGGACGACCCGCCGAGCACGGCGATCTGGACCTCCGCGGCTTCGGCGAAGCCGCGCCCGGGAGGTGCCTCGACGAGGGCATCGGGATCGATCCCGGCGAGGACGTAGTCGTTCTCGCCGGCGAGGCGCAGCACCAGACGGCGTTGGATCATCGATCCCAGCGCGGCGGGGATGGCGCTCGGTCGGTCGGCCGCCACGACGACGTGCACCCCGACCTGGCGGCCGTCGGTCGCGATCGACTGGAAGCGGTCGTAGGTGCGCATCCGGGGACCGATCTCGTAGTCCTGGCGGAAGGCGGGAAAGCCGTCGATCAGCAACAGGATGCGCGGCTCGTCGGGTTCTTCGGCCAGCGCCCGGTACTCGGTGATCGACCCGGCGCGGACCGTCGCGTACCGCACGGCCCGCTCGTCGATGGTGTCGCGGAGCATGCGCAGCACACGTCCGACCCGTTCGTCGTCGTCGCCGTTGACGATGGCGCCGACGTGGGGCAGCGCGTCGAGCATGTGCAGCCCGCGTGAGCCGAAGTCGAGGCCGTAGACGTGGCACGGCCCGCCTCGCGTCGATGCGCCCGCGCTCACCGCCATCGTGCGCAGGAAGGTGGACTTGCCCGA
>JBBSTY010000195.1:0-4802 GCA_038235385.1 Acidimicrobiales bacterium
CGCGTCGACGTCGGGGCCAGCGGCACGGCCCGCCACCTCGCGGTCCAGCCCAGCCCCACCGTCGGACCTATCGGGCCTCGAACCCTGGAGTAGCTCTGCCATGATGAAACGACTCTTCACCGCCCTGGCCGCGGTGGCCATCGGCCTGCTCGCGGTATCCGCGATGGCCACGCCTGCCCAGGCCCAGACCGAGACGGGCACGGTCTCGGTGGTGCACGGCATCCCGGGCGTTCCTGTCGACGTGTACGTCGACGGCACCCTCACCCTCCCGGCGTTCGCGCCGGGCACCGTCGCCGGTCCGCTGACGCTTCCCGCCGCCACCTACTCGATCCAGATCTTCACCGTCGGGGCCAACCCCGCCGTGGATCCGGCCGTCATCACCGCGAGCGTCGCCCTTCCCGCTGGGGCCAACGCCAGCCTGGTGGCCCACCTGAGCGCCGACGGCACGCCCGAGCTCACCACCTTCGTGAACGACACGACCGCCGCCGCTCCGGGTGAGGGCCGCGTCGTCGTGCGCCACACCGCCCAGGCACCTGCGGTCGACATCCTCGCCAACGGCGCACCGGTGTTCACCAACCTCACCAACCCGAACTCCGTGCAGGCTGATCTCCCCGCCGGCACCGTCTCGGCCGAGGTCGTCGCCGCCGGCACCACCAGCCCCGCCCTCATCGGGCCGGCCCCGGTGCCCGTCGAGGCCGGCATGGCCACCATCGTCTACGCCGTCGGCTCGCCCGCCGGCCCGGAGTCGCCATCGACCCTCGGCGTCGTCGTCCAGTCGGTGCCCCTCGCCGGGCCCCAGCTCGTCGTGCAGACCGGCACGTCGGGCCTCCAGGACCAGTCCGGTGCGCCCGTGTGGGCCATGGCCGGCCTGTTCGTGGCTCTCTGTGGCATCGGTGTCGCCGGACGTAGCCTCGTCCGCGCCCGGAGCTGACCCTCGCGATGCGGGCGGCCGGTCCCCCTCGGGCCGGCCGCCCTCGTCGTCTCGTCCCCGGTCGTTGCGACATCCGAGCGATCACGGAACGACCGCACCATCGCCCTCGTCACATCCCGACCGACCCCACGCCCGGGCTGCCACCATGTCTCGACTGAACCTCCACCGGATCACCAGCTCGCCGCAGCGCCGATCGATCGCCATCGCCGCCGTCTCCCTCGTGGCGGCGGCGGTGTTCGTCGTGGTGATCGTGTTCTCGACGCGCGGTCCGTCGGTCGTCGAGACGCAGGGCACGCTCACCCCGACCACCCGAACCGCTCCCCCTCGCACCGTCGGGACCACGCCGCCGCCCCCGACCACCGAGGCACCGACCACCACGGCGCCGCCCACCACTCCGGCGCCGACCGCCGCGCCCACCACCGCTGCGCCGCGGCGGCCCACCCCCAGCGTCCCGGAGACCTCACCGGCGCCCGCCTCGCCCACCGACGTCGACCCCTTCCACATCCGGGTCGATCGCATCGGTGTCGACGCCTCCGTCGTCGCCGTCGGGGTCGATCCGGGCACGCGGTCGATGCAGATCCCGGGGCTCGACGACGTGGGCTGGTACCAGTTCGGCTCGCTCCCCGGCGATCCGACGGGAACCGCCGTGCTGGTGGGCCACGTCGACGGCAACGGCCGGGCCGGCGTGTTCGCCGACCTGCGCGACCTCGCTCCGGGCGACACGCTCACCGTCACCCTCCCCAACGGCTCGCCGAGGACCTTCGCGGTCACCGGCATCGAGCAGTTCAACAAGCAGGCGCTGCCCTCGGACCTCTTCGCCCGTGGCGGAGCGCCCCGCCTGGCCCTCATCACCTGCGGCGGCGCCTTCGACGCCGACACCGGCCACTACCTCGACAACGTCGTGGTGGTCGCAGCGGCGATCTGAACGGGCCCACCGATCGAAACCCCGATGGCGCCACGACGTGGCAGGATCGCCCGATGGAGCGGTTCGAGATGCCCCGGGAGCTCGCCGAGGAGCTGTGCGACCGCCTCGGTGTGGATCTGCCCCGGTCGACCGACGACGTCGCCACGTTCTACCGGGCGTGGTGCGAGCAGATCCCGTTCGACTCGATCAGCAAGGCGCTCGCCCGGCGGAAGGGAACCGTGCCCCCCGGCGGCGACCCGTCGGCCTTGGCCGAGCAGTGGCTGACCACCGGTCTCGGTGGCACCTGCTGGGGCCACACGTCGACGATGGGGGCGGTGCTCGAGCACGGCGGCATCCGGTGCCGGGCCGGGTTGGATCGGCTCATCGTCGAGGACCTGGTCGATCTGCACTCGTTCGTCGTGGTCGAGGACGGCGACCATCTGCTGGCGTGCGATGTCACGCACTGCTCGGGCGATCCGCTCGTGATCCGGTCCGGCGAGCACGGCACCCACCCGGCCTACCCGATCGAGCTGGTCGACGACGACGGGCGTCTGCTGCACCAGTACCCACGCCAGTCGAGGAGCACCGGCGAGATCGGCTGGTACTCGATGCTGTCCACCGACCTCGACGCCGCCGATGTCCGCTCGTTCTGCGAGATCATGGCCACCCACGGCATGCGGGCGCTCAGCCTCTACCACCGCCGGTTCACCGCGACCGAGATGATCGACGCCCGGCCGGCCGATGACGGCACGGCGCTGCTCGTGCGACGCGTGTCGGCGAGCGGCGAGTCGACGACCTCCATCGCCGACCCCGACGAGGCGTTCGCCGCGATGGGCTACCGGCCCGCAGCACTCGAGGTGGCCATCCGCGCCGGTCTCGTCACCCGTGGCGCCGACGGTCCGGCCGTCTGGGCGGTCCGTCCATCCTCGTGAGTGTCGTAGCCCGGGCGGCCCTCACCGAGGCTTGCCGGCGACGAACAGCGCGAGGCACTTGTCGATGCGACGCTGCCGGGTCTCGGGTGTTCTGGCTGCATCGATGTTGTCGACGTGCATCCGCTGGAGGCTGTTGGACAGGCCGGCGAAGAACGCCTTCGCGGTGGGTTCGAGGTCGAGGGCCTTCGCGAGATCGCTCGGCACCTCAGCCGTTCGGGGGCTCGTGTCCAGGGTGAGGGTGACCTGGACATGGCTCTCGGCGGCGACGCCGGTCGCGTTGCGGACCGCTGCGCTGACGGGGACGAGATGCTGTCCGCCCATCACCCCGATCGAGGTTCGGTAGGTGTACCCGTCGAGGTCGACGACGACCGCCGGTCGCTGTCCGGCGTCGAGTTGACCGAGGACCTCCTTCGGGACGGGAACGCCGGTCTTGCTCGCTGAACCGACGATGACCGCGTCGAACGTCACGCTGGGCGGGTCGGTGCTCATGCGGGCAGCTCCGCTCGGGTCGAGGTCGTGGTTGTGCGACGCACGAGGTTCATCAGGTCACCTCGTCGGAGAGCTGACCGATGCGGATGGCGTTGCCGAACGGATCCCGGATCCCGAAATCGATGCCGTACGGCTTCGGCGACGGATCATCGGTGACGTCGACCCCGCGGGCCTGGAGCGTCTCGAACACACCCTGCGCATCGTCGGTGGTCAAGCAGAGCCATCCACCCATCGCTCCCTTGGTGACCAACTCGCGCACCTGCTGGGCGGTCGCCTCGTCCATCGCGGGCGGGCCAGGTCGCTCCAGGAGGATCTCGCGACCGTCGTCGCCGGGGACACGAACGGTGAGCCACCGCATGAACCCGAGGTCCCGGTCGGCTGCGACCTCGAGACCGAGGACATCGACGTAGAAGTGACGGGCTTCGTCCTGATCGAGGACGAAGACCTGTGATCGGTTGATGGTGTTGTACATGTCACGCACGTTAGGGATCGACCGTTCAGGACGCTTCTCCGAAACTGCTCGGCCGCACCCACGCCTTCACGAAGCAGGTCGGCACCGTTGCGACCTCTCCCCGCGTTCGGTACTGGGTGGGCGTCTCGCCCACGATCGCGGTGAACGTGCGGCTGAACGAGCCGAGGCTCGAGAAGCCGACTTCCATGCACACGTCCGTGACTGCGGTGGACGAGCTGCGCAGCAGGAACATCGCTCGCTCCACCCGCCGCCGCTGCAGGTAGCGGTGCGGCGTCTCCCCGAACGTGACCTTGAACGAGCGGATGAAGTGCGCCTGCGAGCAGCACGCGATCCCCGCCAGAGCAGCGACATCGAGGGGATCACGAAAGTGCCGGTCCATCGCATCGCGGGCTCGCAACAGCAAGCGGTTCGACGTCTCCCGATCGCTCATCACGCTCGCGATGCTACGAGATGACGGTCGCACCTCGGCGTCTGCGCTCCGGGTGCCGACCATGCGCGGACCTGGATGCGCGACGAGCTCGTCCCTTTCGTTCGAGACGACCGACCACCGTGGTCGAGCACGACTACGGCGGCCGCGGGTTCGGCGTCGCCGATCCCGAAGGCAACATCTGGAGCTTCGGCACCTACGCCGGCGAGTGACCTCTCCGTTCGAGACCGAGCAGGACGTTCCCTGCGACCCTCGGCGATGACCTCGACGATCAGTAGTACCAGGGGTAGGGCGACCAGTCGGGGTCGCGCTTCTCGAGGAACGAGTCGCGGCCCTCGACCGCCTCGTCGGTCATGTAGGCGAGCCGGGTCGCTTCGCCGGCGAACACCTGCTGGCCGACGAGGCCGTCGTCGATGAGGTTGAAGGAGAACTTGAGCATGCGTTGGGCGGTGGGGCTCTTGGCGTTGATGCGTGCGCCCCAGTCGAGAGCCACGGCCTCGAGCTCGGCGTGGTCGACGACGCGGTTCACCATGCCCATCTCGTGGGCCTCCTCGGCGGAGTACTCGAGCCCGAGGAAGAAGATCTCCCGGGCGAACTTCTGCCCCACCTGCCGGGCCAGGTACGCCGAGCCGAACCCGCCGTCGAAG
>JBBSTY010000196.1:0-4785 GCA_038235385.1 Acidimicrobiales bacterium
CGATGCCACCAGGGACCGATGGACGACGCCGGACCCTCGGTCCCTGCCGGGACCGACCCGGATCCCGAGGACCCGACCGGCCGCTTGGCCGCGTACGTCGCGCGCACCCAGCGACCGCTCGACCTCCTGGCGCTCTTGACGCTCTGGATCGTGGTCGTGCCCATCGTCGACCTCGGCGGCCAGCGCGACATGCGCGCCTTCGGCTTGTCGATCCGCGTCGTGCTGTCGCTGATCTACGTGCTCGACATGGTCATCCGGTCACGGCTGGCCACCAACCACTGGCGCTACCTGCGCACGCACCCGCTCGGGTTGATCGCCGCGCTGGTCCCGCCGGTGCGCGTGCTGTTCAGCATGCGGTTGGTCCGGGAGATCTTCCGACGGGGGAACCTCGGACGCTTCCTGCTCGCCGCGCTCATCTTGTTGCTCAACGGCGCCATCGTCGTCTACCTCTACGAGCGCGACGCGGTCGGGGCCAACATCACCAGCCTCAGCGTGTCGCTGTGGTGGTCGGTCGTGACCGTGGCCACGGTCGGCTACGGCGACTACTACCCGGTTACCCTCCAGGGCCGGGTGACGGCAGCGTTGATCATGGCCATCGGGATCCTCACGGTGGCGGTGATCACCGCGCAGGTGGCGTCGAGCTTCGTCGACCAACGGTCTCGTGGGCGGGCGACCGGCCTCGGGCCGGGTGACGAGGATGCCGTCGGCCCGGCGGAACCGTCGGAGGTGGCGACGGGCGCGAGCCGCGTCGAGACGACCGCGCCAGCCAGCCCGGTCACCCTCGAGGAGCTCGACGAACGGCTCGCTCGGATCGAGGCCATCCTGCGCGAGCTCCGTCCGTCGGAGCCCTGATCGAGCCCCGTCGTCGCTGCGTCCGGTCGCTGCCCCAGGTCGCTGCTCGACGTTCCGCCTCTGGTGTCTCCGGCGATCCGGCGATCCGGCGATCCGGGGAGAGCTCAGCCCGCCGTGTCGACCAACGCCTGCTTGAGCACCTTGCCGGTCTCGTTGCGGGGAAGGTCGTCGACCACGTCGACGACGGTCGGCACCTTGTGTCGAGCCAAGGTGACGCCGACCCACGAGCGCACGTCGTCGGTGGAGATCGTCGAGCCGTCGGTGGTGACGATCACGGCGCGCACCTCCTGGCCGAGCGTCGGGTGGTCGAGACCGACGACGGCGGCGTCGACGATGTCGGGGTGTTCGACGAGACGGTTCTCGATCTCGATCGGGTACACGTTCTCGCCGCCGCGGATGATCATGTCGCGCCGCCGGCTCTCCAGCGTGAGGTGATCGTCGTCGAGCCGTCCGAAGTCGCCGGTGCGGTACCAGCGGTCGTCGTCGAGCACCGTTGCGGTCGCGCCCCGGTCACCCCAGTAGCCGAGGAACACCTGGGCGCTCCGGATCGAGATCTCGCCGATCTCTCCGTCGGGCACCGCTCGGCCGTCGGGGCCGAGGATCCGGATCTCGGTTCCGGCAACGGGCGTCCCGACCGATCCCAGGCGGTCGTCGGGAACCGGCGGCTGCAGCAGCGTCGCCGAGCCCGAGGTCTCGGTCATGCCGTAGCCCACGCGGAGCGTCATGGCGACGCCGGGCAGCCGTGCGGCCGTGCGGCGGAGGAGGTCGGGCGAGAACGTGGCGCCGCCGCCGCCCACCATCTCGAGCGACGACAGGTCGAACCGGTCGAGGTCGGGGTGGTCGATGAGGCGCCAGAGCTGGGTGGGCACGATCGACCACGAGGTCACCCGGTGCGCCTCGGTGAGGGCGAGGTGGGAACCCGGGTCCCATCGCCCCGGCGGCCCGATGACGATCGTCGAGCCCCAGACCGCCGAGTTCGTGAGTTGACCGAGCAGCCCCGACACGTGGAAGAAGGGTGAAGCGGCGATCACCGTGGTCGTGCCGGACCCCCGGGGGATCTCGTGGAGGATCGAGTGGACGGCCGACGTCGCCGCGGCCGCCATCGAGAAGGCGATCGCGTTGCGGTGCGAGAGGGTGGCCCCCTTCGGGGTGCCGGTCGTGCCGCTCGTGTACACGATCACGAACGGATCGTCCTCGTCGATCTCGTGCGAGGGCACCCGGTCCTCGACCCCGCCGCGGGACGGGGAGCCGTCGGGCGCTTCGGCGGCGAGGGCGCTGTCCTCGAGCTCCGCGAAGGTGATGACGGGCACCTCGGCGATCTCGTGCTCGCACAGGCGCTCGGCGACCGCGTCGTCGACGACGAGCAGCGTGGGCTCGACCAACGTCGAGGCGATCGCCAGCTCGCTGGCCGTCCACGACGGGTTCATGGCCGCGCTGACGGCGCCGAGCCGGGCGATGGCCCAGACGGTGAGCGCGTGGGCCGACGACACGCCGCCGGCGAGCCCGACCCGCATCCCGGGACCGATGCCGTGACGGGTTCGCAGGACGTCGGCCAGGCGCGCCACGACACCCGGTGCGTCGGCGAAGGTGATGGTGCGGTCACCTCCGACGAGGTACGGACGGTCGCCGTAGCGGTCGGCGGCGTCGGCCAGGACCTCCGGCATCGATCGGGGACGCTGCGCGAACACGGGGAGCACCGCCCCACACACGTCGTCGCTCGTCAGTTCGAACATGGTGCCGGGACCGAGCAGGCCGTCGCGCCAGGTCGGGTCCAGCTGCTCGTCGGCGGTCCACCGGGCGGTCATCGAGCGAGCGTACAGTTCGCTGAACCACGGTTCAAAGAGCTACGGTTCCCGGTCGTTCGTGGCGGTGGGGACCAGAGGGGTGCACATGTGGACCGAGGAGCGGTTGCTGATCGACGGCACCTTCACCGAGGCCGCCGGTGGCGCGACCTTCGAGAACATCGACCCGGCGACCGAGCAGGTCATCGGTCGGGCGGCCGATGCATCGACGACCGACATGGACGCCGCCATCGCGGCCGCACGGCGGGCGTTCGACGAGACCGCGTGGTCCACGGACGTGACGATGCGGGTCCGGGTGCTGCGCCAGTTCCAGGAGGGGCTGCACCGCCACCTCGAGGAGCTGCGGGAGACGACGATCGCCGAGGTCGGGGCACCGCGCTCGCTGACGTCGGGCGCACAGCTCGAAACCCCGATCGAGGGGCTGAGCTGGGTGGCCGACCTGGCCGAGGGGTACTCGTGGTCCGAGGATCTCGGCGTCGCCCGGCCGTACGGGATCGCGTCGCACCGCTTCGCCGTGCGCGAGCCGATCGGTGTGGTCGGTGCCATCACCCCCTGGAACTTCCCGGTCCAGATCAACCTGGCCAAGATCGCTCCCGCGCTCGCGGCGGGCAACACCGTCGTGCTCAAGCCCGCACCCGACACGCCGTACACGGCCACACTGCTCGGCCGCATCCTCACCGACGAGACCGACATCCCCGACGGTGTGGTGAACATCGTCACCTCGTCGGGTCACGAGGTCGGTCAGCAGCTGGCCGAGGATCCACGGGTGGACCTGGTGTCGCTGACCGGCTCGACCCAGACGGGCCGTCGGGTGATGGAGGCCGGAGCGGCGACGCTCAAGCGCCTCTTCCTCGAGCTCGGCGGGAAGTCCGCGGCCGTGGTGCTCGACGACGCCGACACCGCCCATGCGGCAGGATCGACGGCGTTCCAGATCATGACCCACGCCGGTCAGGGCTGTGCCATCACGACCAGGCTCCTGCTCCCCCGCGCGCGGTTCGACGAGGGCGTCGCCGCGCTGATCGACACCATCGAGGCCCTCGGCTACGGCGACCCGTCCGACCCGGCCCACATGATGGGCCCGCTCATCAGCGCCCGCCAGCGTGAGCGGGTGCTCGGCTTCATCGACACCGCCGTGTCCGAGGGTGCGACGGTGGCGCTCGGCGGGGGCGTTCCCGACCACCTGCCGACCGGCTTCTACGTCGAGCCGACCGTGCTGGTCGACGTCGACCCCGATTCGACCGTCGCCCAGGAGGAGATCTTCGGGCCGGTCATCGTGGTGATGGCCTACGACGGCGGTGACGACGGCGCGGTGGCGATGGCGAACAACTCCGCGTACGGCCTCTCCGGCGCGGTGTACGGATCGCCCCGACGGGCGCTGGCGGTCGCCAACCGCATCCGAACCGGCACGGTGTCGGTCAACGGGGCGCTCTGGTACGGCGCCGACGTGCCCTTCGGCGGCGTCAAGCAGAGCGGCATCGGCCGGGAGATGGGACGGGCGGGCTTCGAGGAGTACCTCGAGATCAAGTCGATCGCCGTGCCACCGGGTCAGGAACCGGGATCGCCAGGTTCGCCGGGATGAGCGATCCGGTGTGGCGATCCGGTGCGCGGAGCACGGTTCCCGAGCTGCTCCGCCGACGCCTGGATGCCGATCCCGACGGCCGGTACCTCGACGTCGGCGGCGTCGAGCTCTCGGCCGCGGCGGTCGCCGACGCCGCCCACCGCCTGGCCAACGCGCTGATCGAGCTGGGGGTCGAGCGCGGTGATCGCGTGGCGATCCTCATCGAGAACTCGGCCGAAGCCACGCTCGCCTGGTGGGGTGCGGTGAGCGCCGGCGCCATCGCGGTGCCCATCAACACCGCGTACAAGGGCGAGTACCTGCGACACCAGCTGAACGACTCGGGCTCGCGCGTCCTGATCGTCGAGGCCGATCTGCTCGAGCGTGCGTCGGCCGTGGTCGGTGCCGCCGACGCGCTCGACCACATGGTGGTGATCCATCCGGACCCACCGGCGATCGACGGGGTGGTCATCCACCGGTGGTCCGATCTGCTCGAGGCCGACGCCACCGACCCCGGCCTCGACGTCGCCCCCGGCGACCTCGCCACGTTCATCTACACCGGCGGCACCACCGGGC
>JBBSTY010000197.1:0-4742 GCA_038235385.1 Acidimicrobiales bacterium
GGACACGATCTGCGCCCTCCACCTCGGCCTGGCGCGCGGCATCGCCGAGGACCTCGACGGGCTCGTCGTCGACTCGCTCGAACCGAAGGACCCGCGCCACGCCGGGTGCCACCTGCGCTGCCACGTCGAACCGGCCACGGCATGAGCGGGGTTCGGCATCGTCGGTGGGCGGCGCCCCCCGAAGGATCAGAGGCTGCCCGTCGAGGAGAGGTAGGCGAGCACCACGATCAGCACCGTCACCCCGATCAGCAGGTACATGGCCTGGCGGTTGGGGTGCGACGGTCGATCGTCTCGTCCACCTGCAGGATCCTCGCGGATCGGGCGGTCGTCGTCACCAGCCATGAGGCTCTTCTAGCAGGAGCGCCCGTTCCGTGTCCCATCCGACCACCGGCGCACGGGCGCCACGGTCCCACCCACGCGCCGGCCACACCGAGAGGCCCTGTCCATGATCCCGCCCGCTGAGATGCCCCTTGAGGTGCCACCGGAGCAGTCCCGGCCGGATCTCGCCAGCCGGGTCGACATCCACGACCTCGTCGTCGCCTTCTACCGCGAGATCGTCTTCGACGACCTGCTGGCACCCGTGTTCTCCGAGGCCGCCGAGATCGACTGGGCGCTCCACATCCCGAAGCTGATCGACTACTGGTGCCGCGTCCTGCTGGGCGAGGTGGGCTACGCCGGAGCCATCCTGGCCAGCCACCAGCACGTGCACGAGGTCGAGCCGTTCCGGGCCGAGCACTTCGATCGCTGGTACGCGCTCTGGGTGGCCGCCATCGACCGGGGGTGGGAGGGACCCATCGCCGAACGGGCCAAGACCCACGCGGTGCGCATCGGCGGGGTGATCGCCGGTCACCTCGACGGCTGCACCTGGGACGGACCCGACGTGCCATCGGCCATGTCGACGTCCCCGTCCCCGTGACCTATTCTTCTACTCGATGGTAGAGAATATCTCGATCGACGCGGCCGGACCCGTCCGCACCGCTCCCGCCGAGGCGGCCCCGGTTCCCCGTGCCGCCTGGCGCGCGGTCGCCGTCCCCACCGAGCACGGCGGATGGGCGCTCTCGGTCGAGCCCGCCATCGTGGGGCTGCTCATCGCCCCGAGCCTCGCCGGGCTTCTCCTCGGGATCGCCGCGGTCGTCGGGTTCCTGTTCCGCACGCCGGCGAAGGTCGTGCTGGTGGACCTCTTCCGGTCCCGTCGCCTCCCACGCACCCGGCTGGCCGCGCTCATCGCCGGGGGCGAGCTCGCCGTGCTCGTCGCCCTCGGCATCGGGATCATCGTGCTCGCCGAGGGTGCCTGGTGGGTGCCCCTGCTCGTCGCCGCCCCGCTCGTCGGCCTCGAGCTGTGGTTCGACATGCGCAGCCGCAGCCGCCGCCTGCTCCCCGAGCTCGCCGGCTCGGTCGCCATGGGCGCGGTGGCGTCATCGATCGTGCTGGCCGGAGGCGGCGAGGTGTCCGTCGCGCTGGCGGCGTGGCTGGTCATCGCCGTCCGTGCCGTCGCCTCGATCCCCTATGCCCGGACCCAGGTCCAGCGGGCCAAGGGCCACGTGGTGTCCTTCGGCCCCGTCGGCGCCGCGCTCGGCGTCTCGCTCGCCGTCTCGGTCCTGGCCGGCCTGGTGGGCTGGTGGCCGTGGTCGGTCACCGTCGCCGCCGCGGTGCTCGTGGGGGTGCACGCCACCCTCCTGCGCACCCGTCCGGTGCGGGCGGTGATCGTCGGGGTCACCCAACTCGTCCTCGGGATCGCCCTGATGGTGATCGCCGGGCTGGCGCTCTGACCCAGCACCGGTCCGAGGCGTCACAGGCGTCGCGTACGGTGCGGGGGAGGAGGCGAGTGGCGTGGGGTTCATCGTGCATCGGAGCGAACGGGCCGACGTGCTGGCCGACGCGCTCGCCCACGAGCTGGCGACGCCCCTGGCCGATCCGTTCCGGGCCGAGGTCGTGGCGGTGCACGCCAAGGGCATCGAGCGGTGGCTCACCAACCGCCTCGCCGCCCGGTTGGGCACCTCCCCGGGGCGGTCCGACGGCGTCAGCGCCAACATCGACCTGCCGTTCCCCGGGCGCCTGGTGGCCGACGCCCTCGCCCGGGCCACCGGCGTGGAGCCGGCCTCGGACCCGTGGCGTCCGGAACGGCTGGTGTGGCCGTTGCTCGACGTGGTCGAGGCCAACCTCGACGAGCCGTGGCTGGCCGTGCTCGCCCACCACCTCGGCCGCGACGGTTCGGAGCCGTCGGGGTCCCCCGGGTCCCCCGGGTCCTCGGGGTCCTCGGGGTCCGATCCCGACCCGTTGGGCGACCGCCGGTTCGCGGCGGTGCGTCACCTGGCCGACCTGTACGACCGCTACGCCGTGCACCGGCCGGCGATGCTGCAGGCGTGGGCCGACGGCCGCGACGACGACGGCGCCGCCGGCCAGCTCGACCCCACGGCCGGATCGGCCGACCCCTCGGGCGCGGCTCGAGGTCGCCCGCTGCCCCACGACGCGGTGTGGCAGGCCGAGCTGTGGCGACGCCTGCGTGCGGTCATCCCCGGCGACAGTCCACCGGAGCGGCTGACGCTCGGGTGCCAGGCCCTCGTCGACGACCCCGCCCTCGTCGACCTCCCCGAGCGCTTCTTCCTCTTCGGCCTCACCCGGTTGCCGGCGAGCTACCTCGACGTGCTCGCCGCTGTGGCCCGGCACCGCGATGTCCACCTCATGGCCCTGCACCCCTCACCCGGGCTGTGGACCACCATCACCGCCGATCCGCTCCTCGCTCCGTCGGCGGCCACCGACGCCGTGCAGCACCCCCTGCTGCGGGCGTGGGGGCGCGACAGCCGCGAGATGCAGCTGGTCGTGGCCCGCCGTCTCGCGGATGGGGCGCTGGTCGTCGACCGCCACCACGCCGTGCCCGAGGAGCCGCCCGAGCACCTGCTGGGGATCCTCCAGCACGCGATCCGCCACGACCTCGCGCTCCCATCCGGCGAACGCCCGAAGATCCGGGCCGACGATCGCACCGTGCAGGTCCACCGGTGCCACGGTCGCACCCGCCAGGCCGAGGTCGTCCGCGACGCCATCACCCACCTCCTCGCCGACGACCCCACCCTCGAACCGCGCGACGTCGTCGTGATGTGCCCCGACATCGACGAGTTCGCGCCCCTCCTGCGCTCGGCGTTCGACGCGTCCGCGGCGGCGCGCGATCTGGCCGTCGACCAGGTCGGTGCACACCCCGGCGAACCCGCCCGCCGAGGCCTGGCCGGCGACGACCCACCGGCCATCCCGTACCGGCTCGCCGACCGTTCCCTGCGCCAGACCAACCCGGTCCTGGGTGCCGTCGCCGAGCTGCTCGCGCTCGCCGACGCCCGCCTCACCGCCGCCCAGGTGCTGGCGTTCGCCGCCCTCGCCCCGGTGCGCGAGCGCTTCGGCTTCGACGACGACGATCTCGACACCATGGCCCGGTGGATCGGCGAGACCGGCATCCGATGGGGCCTCGACGGCGATCACCGGGCGCCCTACGACCTGGCGGCGGTCGGCACGGGCACGTGGCACGCCGGCATGCAACGGCTCCTGCTCGGCGTGGCCATGGCCGACGAGGACCAGCGCCTCGTCGGCGGCGTGCTCCCGCTCGACACGGTGGATTCGGGCGACATCGATCTCGCCGGCCGGATGGCCGAGCTCGTGGGCCGGATCGCCGATGCCGTGGGGTCGCTCACCGGGCCGCAGTCGGTCGACGCCTGGATGGGCGCCATCGACGCCGCCGCCGACGCCCTGTTCGCCACTCGGTCCCGCGACGCCTGGCAACGCCAGCAGCTCGACCGGCTCCTGCGAGATGTCGCCGGCGAGTCCGGTGCCGCCGACGCCGAGCGGCCGCCGCTGCGCATGGCCGAGGTGCGCGACCTCCTGGCCGACCGCTTGCGGGGACAGCCCACGCGTGCGGCGTTCCGCACCGGCGACCTCACCATGTGCACGCTCGTCCCGATGCGCTCGGTGCCCCATCGGGTGGTGTGCCTGGTCGGTCTCGACGACGGTGCGTTCCCCCGGGGCGGCGCGCCCGACGGCGACGATCTGCTGGCCCGACCCGACGTCCGCCAACCCGGCGACCACGATCGCCGGGCCGAGGATCGCCAGCTGCTCCTCGACGCCGTGCTCGCGGCCGGGTCGGCGCTGGTCATCACCTACGCGGGTCGCGACCCGTCCACCAACGAGGAGCGGCCGCCGGCCGTGCCGGTCAACGAGCTGCTCGACGTGCTCGACCGCACCGCCTCGGTGGAGCCGCTCGCCGACGCGACGCCCCGGTCCGTGCGGGAGCTGATCGTGCACGACCACCCGCTGCAGCCGGCCGATCGCCGCTACTTCCAACCCGACGCGCTCCAGCTCGGCCGTCCGTGGGGGTTCGATCCGGCGCTCCTCGTCGGCGCCGAGGCGCTGAGCCGACCGGCACCGCCCGCTCCGGCCGACGCCCGCTTCCTCACCGGTCCCCTCGCGCCGCGGATCGACGACGTGATCGCCCTCGACGACCTCGTCCGGTTCGTCGAGCATCCGGTGCGGGCCTTCCTCCGCCAACGCCTCGGACTCAGCGTCGCCGAGTGGGACGACCAGCCGGTCGACCGACTCACCATCGAGCTCGATGCGCTGGGCGAGTGGGCCATCGCCGACCGCATGCTCCTGGCGCTGCTCGCCGGCGCCGGCGCCGACGCCGTCTGCGCCGCCGAACGGGCGCGAGGTCTGCTCCCTCCCGGGGGTCTCGGCGAGGCGTCGCTCATCCGCGCCTCGGCCAA
>JBBSTY010000198.1:0-4713 GCA_038235385.1 Acidimicrobiales bacterium
ATCGCGTCACGGGTCTCGACGGGGTCACCAAGGCGGCCCCCGTCTACCAGGAGGTCGCGTCGCTGGCGGGCGAGCCGACGTTCGGATCGAACGGCAGCACGCCCATCGGCGCCATCGCCGCCGACGACCTCGACGTGCTCGGGTTCACCGCCGCCGAGGGCAGCCTCGAGAACCTCGGGCCGCAGGACCTCGTGCTGCCCTCCTTCACCGCCGACGCTGCCAAGGTCCACGTCGGTGACCAGGTGACGGTGACGCTCACGGACGGGTCGCCCTACGACGTCCGGGTCGCCGCCATCACCGACCCGTCGATCGCCTTCGTGCAGGCGGTGGTTCCGTCCGAGGGCGTCGTCGCCGCCAACCCGTCGTTGGAGCCCTCGATCGTGGCGATCACCATCGCCGACGGCGCCTCCGACCAGGTTGGCTCCGAGCTCGCCACGCTCACCAGCGGCTACACCACGCTCGTGGTCATCCCCGGCAACTTCTTCGCCCAGTTCGTGCAGACCTTCTTCAACGCCGTCATCTCGTCGATCAACGCCCTCCTGTCGGTCGCCGTGGTGATCGCGCTGTTCGGGATCATCAACACGCTGATCCTGTCGGTCACCGAACGGCGCCACGAGATCGGTCTGCTCCGGTCGGTCGGCATGACCCGGCGCCAGCTCCGTGCGACGATCAGGATCGAGGCCATGATCGTGTCGCTCCTCGGTTCGATCGTCGGCATCCTCTTCGGACTGTTCGTCGCGTGGTGCGTCACCCGCCCGCTGTTCGCGGACCAGTCCGACGCATCGTTCTCGTGGCCGGTCGCCCAGATGGGCCTGGTGCTGCTCCTCGGCGTCGTGATCGGCGTGATCTCGGCCCTCGTGCCCGCGTGGCGGGCCGGTCGGATCGACATCCTCGAGGCCATCAAGGCCGAGTGAGACCTCCTCGTTCGCGCGTCGCCGCCCGACCGGTTCGGCGTTGGTCCGACGCGGAGCGCCGCCGCTACTGTCGGCGCCCATGACCATCGCCGATGACACCGCTCGCGCCCGAACCCCGGTCGACGAGCCCGTCGCCATCTCGACCCGCGCCGACCGCGACCTGCTGGCCGCCGCCGCCTCCGCCCTGCTCGACGATCGCCGTCAGCTCACCCTCGACGAGCTCGCCCGGCTCGCAGCGCTCCCCGACACGTCGGTTCCGGCGCTCGCGGCGCTCGCCCACGAGGTCCGCCTCACGTGGTGCGGCCCCGAGGTCGAGATCGAGGGGATCCTCTCGGCCAAGACCGGCGGATGCCCCGAGGACTGCCACTTCTGCAGCCAGTCCTCGACCTTCGACACCCAGGTGCTGGCGACGCCCTTCCTCGATCGCGAGGAGGTGCGCCGGGCCGCGGAGGAGACCAAGGCGCTGGGTGCCTCGGAGTTCTGCATCGTGCTCGCGCTCCGAGGGCCCGACGAGCGCACCATGGGCCGGATCCTCGATCTCATCCCGATGGTGCGCGACGAGATCGGCCTGAACGTCGCCGTCTCGGCGGGGATCCTCGACGCCGACCAGGCCCGGCGCCTCGCCGAGGGCGGGGTGCACCGGTACAACCACAACCTCGAGACCGCCCGCTCCTTCTTCGGCGAGATCGTCACCACCCACGACTGGCAGGAGCGCCACGACACCTGCACCCTCGTGCGCACGCACGGCATGGAGCTGTGCTGCGGGGTGCTGCTCGGGATGGGCGAATCGGTCGACCAGCGCATCGAGCTGATCGGCGACCTCCGAGATGTCGAACCGGCCGAGGTGCCGATCAACTTCTTGAACCCGCGTCCGGGGACGCCGCTCGGCGATCGTCCGCTCGTCTCCCCGCTGGAGGCCATCCGCTGGATCGCCCTGTTCCGCCTCGGCCTCCCGTCGGTCATCCTCCGCTACGCCGGCGGACGTGAGGTCACCCTGCGCGAGCTCCAGGTGATGGGCATGACCTCGGGGATCAACGCCCTGATCGTGGGGAACTACCTCACGACGCTCGGCCGGTCGCCCGAGGAGGACCTGCGCATGCTGGACGATCTGCGCATGCCCATCGGCGCCCTCTCCACGGTCATCTGAGCCCGGCCGTGACGGCCGGGGAGGACGCCTTCTTCTGCCGGTGGTGCGGCCGGCCGGCCGATGCCGCCGGGTGCGCTGACGAGGCGTGTCGACGTCCGCTCGACCCGCCGCGCTGCTGTCCCACCTGCGGCCGGCGGCTGCGTGTCCTGGTCACCCCGGCCGGGGTCCGGGCGACCTGTCGCCACCACGGTCGGGTCGAGGCCTGATCGCGCGCCGCGACGTGGGTCCGCCACTCGACACGCTGCGTCTGATGGACTACCAAGAGTCGTGTCACCCGGCGTGGGCATTGGGGCCGTTCGGTGGTGCCAGCTTTGGCATTCCCCTGAATCGACTGGCAACCGCCAGCCGACCCCCTCGGCCCCCGGGCCGAACAGCCAGGACGGTGTTCGCAACGTGGCGACGAAGCAGCAGACCCGAGGATCGGGCCGGTCGACGGCCAAGCGCTCGTCGTCCACCCGCGCCACCACGCGGGGCACGTCCAGATCCACGTCCCCGTCCAAGACGAAGGCCACGTCCAAGTCCAGGTCTGGGCTCAAGGCGCCAGCGGGCCGCACGCGGTCGGGCGCGACCGGACGGGGCGCCACCAAGCTGACGCGCGAGCCGGTGGTGGGTGACGCCGTGCGTGAGGTGTTCGCCGGCCACGGCAACGACGTCTGGGGTGTGATCCTGATCGTCGTCGGCATCGTGGCCGGGCTCGGGCTGTACGGGGATCGGGCGGGCCCGCTCGGACGCGCCCTCGCCACCGGCGCCGGTGCCGCGGTCGGCAAGGCCGGCTACCTCCTCCCGCCGGCGCTCCTCGTCCTCGGTGCGCTGCTGATCCGGGGCCCGCGCGTCGACGAGGACGGGACTCGCGACCTCGCTCGCATGGCCCGGCCGATCATCGGGGCGACCATCGTGTCGCTCGCCGCCATCGCCGGTCTGGGACTGACCGCAGGCGCTCCGGGCTTCGACGCCCCGCTCGACGACCTCGTCGCCGCGGGTGGCTACCTCGGCGCGGTCCTGGCCATCCCGCTCAAGAGCATCGTCGGATTCTGGGGTGCGGCGCTGGTGCTCGTCGCGCTGGCCGTCGTGGGTGTCGTCGTGCTGACCGACACCCACCTGCGCACCGCGGCCGGGCGCACCGCCGACGGCGTGCGCCCGGCCGGCTCCTTCGTCGGTCGAGCCTGGCGGTCCCTGTTCGAACTGGGCGACGACGCCGATGGCCATGACGCCGATGGCGACGACAGCGAGGGCTACTCGGCCCTCGACTGGTCCGAACCGGCACCGCAGGCGCCGGCGAACGTCCTGCTCGACCTGACGCTCGACGACGACGACGAAGCCACCACCCGCATCGATCTCTCCGCGCCGTCGGTGTTCATCGCCGGCGAGGACGACGCCCCTCCTGTCGACGACGAGGTCGAGGGCGAGGACCCGGCGGACGCCGCCGGGCTCGGGCCCGACTGCGAGCCGATCGCGGCCGAGCAGCTGGCGATCGACCTGGGTCCGGCCGGTCGTCGCAGCCCGTGGAAGCTGCCGCCCCAGAAGCTGCTCGCTCGGTCCGAGGCCCAGGAGGTCGATGCCGACGAGGTCGAGGCGCTCGGTCACACCCTCGAAGGGGCGCTGGCCGCCCACGGCGTCGAGACCCGCCTCGTCGGCATGGTCGTCGGCCCCACGGTCACGCGCTACGAGCTCGAGCTCGGACCCGGGGTCAAGGTCGCCCGGGTCACGAGCCTCCACAAGGACATCGCCTACGCGATGGCGTCGCCCGACGTCCGCATCCTCGCGCCGATCCCCGGGCGGCAGGCCATCGGTGTCGAGGTGCCCAACGCCAAGCGCCAGGTCGTCGCCGTGGGTGACATCCTGTCCTCGGAGGAGGCCCGCAAGGCCACCCACCCGCTCGAGGTGGCCATCGGCCGAGACATCAACGGACGGGCGGTGCTCGCCAACCTCTCCCAGATGCCCCACCTCCTCATCGCCGGGGCCACCGGTGCCGGCAAGTCGTCGTGCATCAACTCGCTCATCACCTCGATCCTCATGCGCTCGACGCCCGACCAGGTCCGCCTGATCCTCGTCGACCCCAAGCGCGTCGAGCTCGGTCAGTACAACCGTCTCCCGCACCTGCTCACCCAGGTCGTCACCAGCCCGAAGAAGGCGGCCAACGCCCTCAACTGGGCGGTCAAGGAGATGGAGCGCCGCTACGACCTGCTCTCCGAGGTCGGGTTCCGCGACATCAACGGCTACAACGCGGCGTTCGATCGCGGCGAGCTCCAGGTCGATCCGGGTCCGGGCGAGGTGGCGGTCGAGTACCAGCGGCTGCCGTACATCCTCATCGTCATCGACGAGCTCAACGACCTGATGATGGTGGCGGCCCGCGACGTCGAGGAGTCGATCTGTCGCATCGCCCAGATGGCCCGCGCCGTCGGCATCCACCTGGTGATCGCCACCCAGCGACCGTCGGTGAACGTCATCACCGGTGTCATCAAGGCCAACGTGCCGGCGCGGCTCGCCTTCGCGGTGTCCAGCCTCGCCGACTCCCGCGTGATCCTCGATCAGCCCGGGGCCGAGCGGTTGGTCGGCAAGGGCGACATGTTGCTCCTCGGTCCGTCCTCGTCGATCGCCCCGCGCATCCAGGGTGCGTGGGTCGACGAGAAGGAGGTGCATGCGGTCGTCGGC
>JBBSTY010000199.1:0-4640 GCA_038235385.1 Acidimicrobiales bacterium
CACGCCGCGACCGGCGATCGAGACGCCGAGGCCAAGGCCATCGTCGATCGCGCGGAGGACGAGGGGGTCGACGACGTCACCGAGACCGACGCCAAGATCGCCGTGCAGCGCGCCCGTGGCGAGCGAGGCATCGGCGGCGGGAGACCGACAGCCGACCCCGGTCTGGCCACCGTCGATGACGCCGAGGCGGTCGCCGAGGAGCGCTCCGACCCGTGACCTCCTCACCCGACTCCGAGCCGGCACGAACCGCAGACCCGTCACCCGGGCGTGCGGGTCCGACGTCGACTGAGCGGTTCGAGTACCGCCTCCTCCTGCGCAAGGCGTCGGCCTCGTTCGAGCTGTTCGAACAGCACCTCAACGACGTCGCCGCAGAGGGATGGCACATCAACGGCACGATCGTCCGCAAGAACCGGTGGACCTGGACCGAAGAGGTCGAGTTCGTCCTCGAGCGCGCCGTCAGGTGAGCGCACCTGTCCTGATCGCGGGGTGCGCGCCGTCATCGGCGACGCCCTGAGGCGTCGTTCGGCAAGGAGGGAGCGAACCTCCCGACCGGGCACGAGCGCGACGAAACCGCAGGTCAGCTACTCGATGCGCAGGCCAGAGATGGCCCGGGAGATGACGAGCTCCTGGATCTGCTCGGTGCCTTCGAAGATGTCCATGAGCTTCCCCGGTAATCCACCCAGAACCACGCAGTGTCGCTGAGCTGCGGTTTGTTGGCCATTCCGTGACGGCCAGTCCAGCCGGAAACAGCCCGTTCTGTGCAGTTGTAGGGATGGAGTAGGGATGGATCGGTGGTCGAAGCACTCGGAGGCAGGCGGTCTCGCCAACCTCCGGCCGGGAGTCGAGCCGTTGTTTCGACCCTCCAGCGGTGGGACCATTGCCCGGTGAGCAACCCTGCGTCCACCGATCACGCCGATGGCTTCCCGCATCGCACCGTTGTGCTGCGCCGACCGCCGGCCCACATGATCGACGACGAAAGCATGATCGACCTGTCGGTGGTGGCCGAGCTGGTGAACAGTGGCGTCCTCACCGAGGAGATCTCGGCCGCCAACAACCACGACCCCGACCTCGAGGTGTGAGCGCCGCCGAACCGGACGGCGCCGTGACACCGTCGGTCGTCGACGATCAACTCGCGTTGCTGGCCGCGCTCGGCTCGCTCCCGATGGCTCTCGGCGTCGTGCCCGTCACGACCTACGCCTGGCAGCAGCGGATCCTCGGTGCGTTCGTCGCGCCGAGGGCGACCGCCGGTCAGCTCCAGCAGATCGCCGCACGGGCTGGCGCCACCGCCGCCAGGGCCATCGCCGCCGCCGGCGATCCAGACCCCGACTACCTCGTCATCGCCGATCCCCGCCCGCTCGCCGTCGACGTCGCTCGACTTCGAGTCAGCGGCGCCAACAGTCTCGCTGCCGAACTCGTTGCCACGGCCCGTGCGCTCGGCGCGACGGTGCTTCTCAGTCGAGGCAACGCCCGGGGCCACGTTGCCGACCACTTGCGCAGCGCTGGTCTTCCCGTTGAGGTGTCGGACATCGAGCCGCCAGTTCACTGAACCTGACCGAACTCCTCGGTCGCTCGTTCGACTCCTCACGAGACCCGGACAGCGACGCGAGCGGGGAAGGCGACCACCACGAGAAGCGCGCGCTGCGCAACGTCATGTAGGACGCTGTTCTTCGATGCTTCACGAGCAACGGAACGTCGGCAGCGGAATCTTCGTTCCCGATGTCGTGTGACTGCGCTGCTTGAAGGTTTAGACGTTCGTGGATCGGATCGGAGGCTCGGGAGGGGTGGGGGTGAGGTCCAACGACGAGGCGGTCGGCAACGAGGCGACGGAACGGTCGTTCCCGACCTTCTACGCGGAGGCAGAACCCGTGCTGAGAGTCGCGTTCGCTGCTCGATACGGGGTCGACCGTGGCGCCGAGGCCGCAGCCGAGGCTCTCGCCTACGCATGGCAGGAATGGGCACGCGTTCGTGAGATGGAGCATCCCATCGCGTATCTCTTTCGGGCAGGCCAGTCGCGCTCCCGTCGAATCCGGCGTCCGTCCGCCCTGTTCCCACAGCCATCGGCGGACGTAGGTCCGGCCTACGAGCCGGGTTTGCCCTCTGCGTTGGCCCTGCTCACCGAGCGACAGCGTGTTTGCGTCGTCCTCGCGCACGGGTACGGCCTCGCGCACAGCGAAATCGCCCGCATGCTCGAGATCGCTCCTTCGTCCGTGCAGAGCCACGTCGAAAGAGCGATGGCGAAGCTCCGAGACGCTCTGGAGGAGAGTCACGATGCCTGACATCCCCGAAGCGATTCGCGCCTACTTCGACGACGTCGTCCCGCCGGTGCCCGTGAAGGCCACCACAGAACACCCGGACGGCGACACCGCTGTGCCCGTTCGCCGACGCGGCAGCCGCGCGTGGATCGGCGTAGCGGCCGCTGCTGCAGTGGTCCTCCTCGTCTCCGCAGCGCTCCTCGTCGGGGGCCGGACGGAGACGCTCGATGTCGGCGGGATCGGAGCGGACGGCGACTCATCGCCCGAGGTGCCTGGCACCGACCCGAGTGCGTCCGCAGTGACCATCCTCGGACCCGAGGCGCTCGACTCGCTTGCCCGCTGCAGCGGAGTCGTCGATCTCCCCGGCTCAGACGTCGACACTCCGGGACGCGATCGCCTCGACAACCCGCGCAACGACGTCATCGCCGCCGTCGAGGGCTATGGGGCCGCGCACTCCGAGGACTACGCCGGGATCCGGATCGATCGGACCACCGTCGGTTGGCCGATCGTGGTGGCGTTCACCTCGAACGTCGACGAGCACCGAACCGCCGTGGCCGACATGGTCGCCAACCTCCCCGACTCCTCATGGCCGGTCGTCGTCACCCAGGTCCGTCTGTCGAGCGACGAGTTCTCACTGCTCGCGAACCAGGCCCTCCAGGCAGTTCGTGAAGTGAACGCCGAGATCGCCGATCCCAACGACCACGCCACGTATGTGAACGCGCCTTGGAGCCTCCAATGGGTGGTCATCTCGGTACCGACGCCGGATGGCACCGCACAACAGCGCTTGGCCGAGCGGCTCGCCGGAAAATCCGTCTGCTTCGTAACGCCGGGCGACGGCAGCGGAATCGAGCCCCCACCACCGGTGGACACGTGGACCACTGAGGTCAGCGGAGCGATCGACGGCAACTGAAGCGACGACTGACGCGTCGTGCGCGTCCCGCACGGCGGCGGCCGTGTCCGGATCACCGAGGGCGGCCAACAGCGACACGGACTTCGGGGCCCGGAAGCACAGATCGAACAAGGCGACCTTGCGGCCGGCGAACCGGCCCAGCTTCTCCCCCGTCGCCGGGTCCAGCCCGGCGCACACCGCGTGAAGCTCCTCGGGGACCACCTCGCCCTCGAGGCCCAGACCCTCGGCGGCAGCACCGGACCAACGGCCGGGGGCTTCACCGACGCCTCGGTAGTACTCGTCGATGCCGTCCGCGACGGCGGCGAGGTAGTAGCTCTCACCGTTCAGCTTGATCTTGCCGAGGCTCAGCATCGGCGCTCCTCTCACGGACCGACGACCTGCCGTGTCGCAGATCGCCGTGTCCGGCCGTGACGCCCTGGCCGGGCAACGACCCGGACATCGAGATGCAAGTTCGTGACTCGTTCTGGGGTTCGGGCAGCTGCACCGATCGGACATTCGACGACGCCCGTTCGAGGACGACCTGGCGAAGGGGCGATGGTCGATCGCAGTGCCGACGTGGTTCACGCCTGGGTGCGATTGCGAGCGCTGATCGGGCGACCTGGTCCTCGATGCGGGCGCCGCTCGCGGCCGACCGAGGGTCAGGTCACGCGCTGGTGTGCCCGTCGCTCAGCAGGTCGAGCTGGGTCCACCAGCGATCGGGCTCGATCGGCACCGGCGTCACCGGCACACCGGCGTGTCGATCCACGCCGGGGCCCCAACCGTGAGGAGTCGCAGACGCTCCGACCTCGACGGCGAGTCCGGCGGCGGCCAGCTCGACGACGTAGACCGACCCGAGGAACCGCCCGCTGCGCGAGTCGCGGTGATCGGTACGACGGACGAGACCACGGTCGCCGAGCACCCGGAGGGCGCGAGCGACCGAGTCCTTGGAGAGGCCGAGCACGCCGTTCAGCTGCCGTGTGCTGACCTCGAGCTCGGCCGCCGGGCATCGAGGCGGGCACCGCTCGGCGAGCGCCTCGAGGACGAACCAGGCCGTCGGTCCGACTTCCGCGCGCACGGCCGGCGCACGCTCGATGTCGACGACCAGGCGGCGGCGCTCAGGCGGCATCGGGCGAGCCGAGCTGCGCGTCGATCCAGTCGAGCAACGCCCACTTCGGCACGCGCAGCGTGCTGCCGATCCGGATCACCGGCAGGCCTTCGGCGCCGCCCGTGCGCAGGTAGCGGTTCACCTCCTCGTACGCACGGCTGCGGCTGATCCGCAGCACCTCGGCGGCCTCGTCGACCCGGAGCATGTCAGGGAGGTTGTCGATGTCCATGAGGGGACTCCTTGGCTACGCCCGCCGCCCGAGCGGACGGACGGGAACAATCCTCTGCACTTCAAACCCACCCCGAACCAGGCGCGGGGGGCGCCCGTTGGCGCCCCCGCGCGGCCCCCCGGGGGTGGCCGCGCGAGGGGGGCCCCCGGGACCCCCCCCCCCCCC
>JBBSTY010000200.1:0-4620 GCA_038235385.1 Acidimicrobiales bacterium
GCATCTGTTGGAACTGCTCGGGCGTGAAGGTGCCGTTGTTGCCGCGGTGCACGATGACGATGTCGCCGAGGCGCCCGGAGTCCCGCCAGGCCTGCAGGATGCCGATGCCGACGCTGACCTGACGGCCGACCGCGGCGTCGACGAACGTCTCGCCCTGCAGGTTGGCGGTCAGCGAGGGCGCCGCTCCCAGCATCACCGAGTCACCGATCGCGGTGATGGTGAGGACACCGTCGGGGCCGGCGATGCTCGCGTCGGCGGCCGGGGTGGTCGGTGGCACCTCGAGGGTGGTGGAGGGATCGACCGGCGCGGTCGTGGTGGGCGCGGTGGACGACGTGCTCGCCAGTCGCTCGGCGAGAGCCGGGATCGAGAAGCCCATCTGACCCGCGGGCGCGGCGGCGGTGGCGGTGGCGTCGTCGGGTGGCGCGAGGTCGCCCGGCGCGGGTGGGAGCTGGCCGTCGGCGGTGCTCATGACCTGGAGGTCCTCGGGCACCACCGGCTGGGCCCGCACGACGGTCACCACGAGCAGCGACAGGCAGCCGACCAGCGCGGCCGCACCGATCGTTCCGCCGAAGCCGTTCAACCGACGACGCCCCGGCGGCTGCGCTCGCCAGCGGGCCCAGTGCCGGCCGAGCGCCCCGTGCCGGATCGGTGTCTCGATGAACCGGTACGACACCTCGGCGATCGCCACGGTGATGGTGAGGCGCAGCGCGAGGAGGGGCACCCCGGAGAGCGCGATGTCGAGGCCGGGACGGGTGAGCTGGTACACGGGCCAGTGCCACAGGTAGAGGCCGTAGCTGCGCAGGCCGATCCACCGCAGCGGGCGCCAGCCGAGCACGACCGAGAGGTGCGCCGCCGGATGGACGGCGACGGCGATGACGACCACGGTGACGAGCGCGACCTTGGCGAACCCTCCCCGGTAGAGCGCGTCCGCATCGCGGTACTGGTCGGTGGCCCACATCATCCAGACGAGCACGGCCAGGGCAACCGCCCCCACCAGATCCAGGAGCACCGGGGCGAACCGGCCGACCTTGGCCCGCAGCCGGTTCGGGCCCCAGAAGAAGGCGAGTGCGGCGCCGAAGAGCAGGCCCCCGGCTCGGGTGTCGGTGCCGTAGTACACCCGGGACGCATCGACCCCGGGTTGGTACAGCGACGCCATCAGCAGGGTCGACGCGATGGCCCCGACCAGGACGGCCACGAACAGCTTGGTCCGGCCGAGCAGCTTCATCCCACCCACGAAGAGCAACGGCCACACCAGGTAGAACTGCTCCTCCACCGCCAGCGACCACAGGTGCTGGACGAGCGACGGGCGACCGGCGAACTCGAAGTACGACTTGTCGCCGAAGATGAAGAACCAGTTGGTGACGTAGGTGAGCGCCGACGCGACGTCGCCCCGGAGCGTGGCGACCTCCTCGGGAAGGAACACGACGGCGACGAGCGTCGTGGCCAGGAGCACGGCGAACAGCGCCGGGAGGAGACGCCGTGCCCGCCGGACGTAGAAGGTGCGCAGATCGTTGTGCCGGGTGGCGCCACGCTCGGTGAGCAGGATCGACGTGATCAGGTACCCGCTGATCACGAAGAACACCTCGACCCCGAGGAACCCGCCCTGCCACCAGCCCGCGAGCTCGGCGTGGTAGAGCAGCACCGCCATGACGGCCAGGGCGCGGAGGCCGTCGAGACCCGGCAGGTAGCGCAGGTGGCCCGCGGACTTGGCGATCTGCGGGGCCCCGGACCGGGGGCGCGCCGCGCCGGCGGCGGTGACCGCCGTGGGTTCGCTGGCGCGCTGGGTCCGATCGATCGTGTCGACCACGACCCCATTGTCCCGCGTTCTGACCGAGAATCCGGTCATGGTGCCGATCGGCCGGCGGACGCGGGTCCGCGAGAGCCGATCAGGCGATCAGGCGATCAGGCGAAGACCAGACGGGTGATCCAGTCGGCGACGGCGGCCGGCTTGTCCTCGCCCTCGATCTCGATGGTGACGGTGTTGGTGACGTTGATGGTGTTCGGGTCCTTGAGGTCGACGGACTTCACCGTGCTCGACGCCCGGATCTTCGAGCCGACCTTGACCGGGTTGATGAACCGCACCTTCTCGAAGCCGTAGTTCACCCCCATCATGATCCCCTCGTACCCGGCGGGGTCCTTGGGCACCGAGCTCTCGAGCTTGGTGAGCATCGAGAGGGTGAGGAACCCGTGCGCGATCGGCACCTTCCAGGGCGAGAGCTGGGCCGCCTTCTCCGGGTCGACGTGGATGAACTGGTGGTCCTCGGTGACATCGGCGAAGCGGTTGATGCGGTCCTGGTCGATCTCGAGCCACGCTCCGGTCTGGGCGGGTTGCCCGATCGCTGCGGTGAAGATCTCGTGGGCCTGCTCGGCGTTGGTCGCCATGGATGCTCCTTCGATGAGATCGGCGGCCACGGGCCGTCGACCAGGACGTCGGCCGATCCCCACATCAGCCCGGTTGGTGCCCGGCAATCTACTGCGGGGCGCGGCACGGGACCGTCCGGTGTCCAGAGCAGCCGTGGTCAGAGCGGCCGGTTCCCGAACACGCCGCTCTCGGAGATGGCGCGGCTGAAGGGCCGAACCAGCGCCCGCAGCGCATCGGCGTCGGCGTCGCCGATCGCCTCCCAGGGAGCCATGGCCAACTCGTCGGTGCGCGTCTCGATGCGGAGCCGGGCGTCGGTCCCCCGTTCGGTGGGATCGTCGCCGGTCATCCAACCCCGATGCTCGAGGCGGGCCCGGGCCTGCTCCCACTGCTCGTCGGACCACCCTCGCGTGGACCGGAGCACCGCCGGTGGCACCGACCCGTCGGCTCCGTGGGTCACGAGCGCCTCGCAGCCGTCGAGGCCCTCGCTGACGAGCACTGCGATGTGACCGTCCCCGCGGTACTCCCGCAGCAACGTGATGGCGTGCCAGAGAACGAGGTGGGGATCCTGGGGCCAGTCGAGCGACGCGTGCCCGGCGAAGAGCGGGCGACCCGCAGCGATGCAGGCGTCGGCGGCGCGGCGGGCGATGGTGGCGGCCTCGGTGATCTCGGGGGAGGCGATCGCGTCGTCGCCGAGGAGGTCTCGCAACGAGCGGTCGGCCGCCCCGAGCCGGGCCTCGATCCACGTCGCCGGGGGTGCGGCCTCCCACGCGTCGGGGAACGCCCGGTGGCCGAGCTCGGGGTGGAAGTTGAAGAACGTCGCGACCACCACGTCGCCGACGACGGCCCCCATGGGCGCCGAGCGTGAGGCGAAGTAGCCCTTCTGCCCCTCGACCCCGAGGTCCCGGTACGCCGCCTGTGCGTACGGACTGAAGTAGATCATCCCGTGGTACGGCTCGAGGGTTCGCCACATCTTGCGGGCCATCGTCGCGTCCATCGCCGCACCTTACGGGGCGCCGACGAGCAGCGGACGACCGGCGGCACCCCGTCATCGCCGCGAGGACGACCCCGACCACGACGGTGGTGAGCCACGCGCCGTGCGGACGCGCGACGGGCGCCCCGGTTCGGGGCGCCCGTCGAACCATCACCTCACGGCGCGCCGCGGATCAGCAACCGCCACCCCAGGGCGCCGAACCCTGCCAGGCGTAGAGCTGCGCGGCCATGGCGTCCTGATCTGCGGGCGACACCGAGGCGGGATCGGCACCGACCAGGTCGCCGCGGCCAGCGTGGCTCGCGGTGTTGTTCCAGGTGCTCTGGTGGAACTGGTAGGCGCCGCGGTAGAGCCCGTCACCCGACGAGACCGAGTAGTTGCCGCCGCTCTCGCGCTGGCGGACACACGCGAGGAACGCGTTCGGCGGGTTGCCACCGCTCGTGGCGGCCGGCGGAGCGACCGGCGAAGCGACCGGCGCAGGCGGGGGCGGAGGCGGGGGCGGGGGCGGCGTGATGTAGGCCGACCAGGCCGCGCGCTCGGCAGGCGACGCGACGTAGAGATCGAAGGCCAGCTTCTGCTCGGGGGTGTAGGTGGCGAGCTGAGCGGCGAGGAGCTCCTCCGCGCTGGGCACGGAAGGAGGCGAAGCGGTGGTGGAGGTCGTCGGCGCAGCGGTGGTGCTCGTCGAGGACGTCGAGGTCTCGTTGGCGGTGATCGTGGTCTCCGACGACGACGCGGGCTGTGGGTCGGTCGTGGCGGCCATGGCGGGCAGGGCGACGGCGGCGGTGACGACCACCGCGCCGGCAGCGACGAGTCCGGCTACGCGCCGGACGCGCGGTTGTCGGTCGGGTGCGACGGGATCGAGGTTCGACGGGGTCATGGCACGGTCCTCTCCGGTGTCGTCGACACCGTTGGTTCGGGGGCGGATCGGAAAGCCTTGGAGGTTTCGTCATGGAACCGCAAACTCACCGCAACCGTTCCGACGTCGAATCGCAACTGAGACGCCAACCATGGCGAAGCACGACACATCACCGCACCACATCGGGTTGGAGGGTCCGCGAGGACGACACCGTTGTCATTTGGGCGATCGCAGACGAGGGCGCCGAGCGCCGCCGCGCCCGCTGGTCGATTCGTCGTCGGTCGTGTGGGAGAACGACCGTCGTTTTGGTGTGACGAACTTCATAGGATCGAGGGGTGGCGCGCCCGGCGCGGCGCGCCCGGGGCCGCGCCGGCGGGCCGCCGCCCCCCCCCGCGGCGCCCACCGGCCCAGGAC
>JBBSTY010000201.1:0-4483 GCA_038235385.1 Acidimicrobiales bacterium
GACGACCGCCACCGCGAGCGCCGCGCTCTGCAGGAACAGCAGCGCTCCCTGGATCGGCACGACGTTGCCGGCCAGCGACAGCGGGTACACGATGAACGCCAGCTGCTGCGCGAGCAGGTTGGCGTCGGTGGTGACGGTGAGGATCGGTTCGTACCCGTTGTGGATGAGCCAGAGGCCCTGGGTCGCGGCGGCGAGATCGACCGTTCCGTCGAGCGATCGCACCTTCGCCGCCGACAGCAGCTCGAGGATGACGAACAGACCCAGGGCGAACGACCACGGCACCACCCGGTCGGACCACTCCGAGTCGAGCCGTCCCTGCCAGCGCAGGACCCACACGTCCACGCGACGCCGGAACGACGCCGTCGTCGACCCGGAGGTCTCCGACGGCTTCGACCCGTTGCGCGGCTTCGACGAGCTTCCACGTGCGGTGGCCGTCAAAGGAGCGATCCCTGGCCGGGGATCTGGTCGGCGCCGGCCTCCGAAGCGGTCTCGTGTTCGTCGACCTCCTCGATCAGCTGCGCGTCGTCGTTCTTGACGTTGCCGACTCGGTCACTGACGGCGTGGAACTGCATCATGGCGGTCGGTGCCGGCACGAGGAGCGCCTGAGCGTCCGCCGCCCGGGTGTCGGGCGCCAGCCACAGGTCCCAGACGTCGGGCGGCAGGATCACCGGCATCCGATCGTGGACGGGCTCGAGCAGCGCGTTGGCCGTGGTCGTGATGATCGTGCACGAGTGCAGCGATTCGTCACCGTCACGCCCACGCGGGTGCCAACGCTCCCACAGGCCGGCGAGGGCGAGGGGGCGCCCGTCGCGCGACCGGATGTACACCGGCTGCTTCTTGGCCCGTCCCGGCACGGCCTTCCACTCGTAGAACCCGTCGGCGGGGACGATGCACCGTCGGGCCTCGAACGCCGGGCGGAACGCGCTCCGAGAGGCCACCGTCTCGGCTCGGGCGTTGATCATGCGGCTCCCGACCGACGGATCCTCGGCCCACCCGGGAACGAGACCCCAGTGGAAGGTGTCGAGGCGGCGCTGTCCCGCGTCGGCGGCCACGGCGTAGACATCATCGGTGGGTGCGACGTTGAAGCTGGGTTCGAGCAGCCGCTCATCGGCGAGCGTCGCCCCGAAGTAGGTGGCGATCTCGTCGGGCGGCGATGCCGACACGAAGCGCCCACACATCTCGACCACGGTAGTGCAGACCCCTGGGCACCTCCCCCGGTTTCGCTTCGTCGGTGGCCGACGACCGTGCTCAGCCGGGTGCGCCGTGACGACCGGCGCCCTCGGCGAAGCGGGTGGCGCCCTCGAGCGACTCGCCGGACCGAAGCGTGGCGAGGCCCAGCTCGGTCTCGCGTCGAAGCGCGCCGTCGAGGTCGAGGCCGGCCTGCTCGTACGACGAGCGACGGTCGTTGCGCAGGCACACCTGGGGCAGGGCGGCGATCTCGTGTGCCAGCACGATCGCGTCGGCCTGCGCGGCTCCCGGCTCGGCGAGCCGGTTGGCGAGCCCGAGGCGCTGCGCCTCCTCGCCCGACACGCCCCGCCCCGTGAGGATGAGATCGAGGGCGTGGCTGTGCCCGATCAGGCGGGGCAACCGCACGGTGCCCCCGTCGACGAGCGGCACACCCCACCGACGGCAGTACACGCCGAAGACGGCATCGGTCGCCGCCACCCGCAGGTCGCACCACACGGCGAGCTCGAGCCCGCCGGCAACGGCGTGGCCCTCGACCGCGGCGATGACGGGCTTGTCGAGCAGCATCCGGGTCGGTCCCATCGGACCGTCGCCGTCGGCCTCGACCCGGTTCCCCCGCCCGTCGGAGATGGCGTTCAGGTCGGCGCCGGCACAGAACGTGCCACCAGCGCCGGTGAGCACGGCCACCGCGAGGTCCTCGTCGTCCTCGAAGCGCCGGAACGCCTCGGCCAGCCGCACCGCCGTGGGACCGTCGACCGCGTTGCGCACCTCGGGTCGGTCGATGGTGATGATGGCCACCGCATCGTCGACCACGAAGGTCACCGCCTCGGGGACACGTCGTTCGCTCACGATGGATCGACCGGGACCGAACGACCGCAACCGTGGACGAGGCGTCTCACCGGATCGGCGACGTCGCGCACCGGGTCGGTGCACGCCCAGCAGCGGGTCGGAAGCGCGGAGCATCGGCGGAACACGACCCAAACCTACGCCGATGCAGCCCCAGTGCGTCGACGTGGTGTGCACCCCTCGGCCTCGACCTCGCGTGGTGGGCGGCCGGTTTCCGGCGCGACAGGGGCCCGGTGAGGCTGGTTCTCCGGGACTACCCGAGGGACAACGGTTCGCCGAGCGTGTAGGCGCAGACGACGATGCCCGACGCCAAGGTGGTCGTGCCGGCGAGCTCGAACGCCCGGCCCGGGGTGCCCTCGGCGAACAGCCGCTTCCCGGTGCCGACCAGGACGGGGTTGATGGCCAACACGAGCTCGTCCGCCAGCCCGTGGCGGATCAGCGCCGAGGTCAGCGTCGAGCTGCCGCAGCACACGAGGTCCGGGCCGTCCGCCTCCTTGATGCGACGGACGCCCTCGACGAGATCCGGTCCGACGGTCTCGAACGGACCCCACTCGAGGCTCTCGGGCCGGTGGGTGACGACGTACTTCGTCGCCGACCGGAGCCGATCACCGAACGAGTCGCCAGCAGGCGCGTCCGGCCAGTACGTGGACCACAGGTCGTACGTGCGACGCCCGATCAGCACGTCGTAACGCGCTCCGTACACCTCGACCATGAGGTCGCGCGCCCTTCGAGGCTTCGGTACCGCCCACCCCAGTCCGCGTAGGGGAACCCGTCCTCCGGCGAGCTCTGGATCACGCCGTCCAACGACATGTGGTTGATGATCGTGAGCCTTCGCACCTGCGTCTCCGTTCCGTGTCGACGATCGCCGGTGGAGACGGCGCGGATCCCGAAGACTCATCGAAGCCTCGACCGGCGGAGCCCGGCGTCGTCCTCTCGGGCCGGACCCCGCTGCGGATCGTCGTTCGGCGCTGGCCGCTGCTCCGCAGCGAGCGGCGTGGTCAACCGGTGAAGCGCGGTGTAGCGATCACGGCGCCCGGCGGGGTGGTTGGGGGCGTCGGCGTCGACGGGATCGGCGTGACGAACGAAGCGGCGAAGGACCCCAGCGCACGCTGGATCTCGGCCGAATACGGGTAGTCCGCCAACTCGGCGGTCGTGGGGTCGTCGTCGCCGACGTTGCGCAGGAAGTGCACCGTGCCCGGAGCGACGACGAGTTGGGTGGACGATGGCGGGAGCGCAGCGGCGAGCGCCGCCACGCCCGAACCGGGCGGCCCGCCGAGCGTGCACGGCGTCTCGACGTCCCTCGTTCCGCAGGTGATCAGCGTGGGCACCACCACCGATCCGGCCAGGACCACGGGGTCGAGCGCATCGGCGCCCTGGCCGAACAGGTCGCGCACCGCCTGGGTCTGCACCATCGGAACGGGCTCATCGCCGTACACGCTCGACCGGATCGCGGCCTGGAGGCTGGCAGTGACACCGGCGGCGCCGGGCAGGGGATCCGGGCCGGGGCCCGGGAACGGCGGGGTGCCGGTGCGGATCTCGACGATGCCGCGGTTCATCCAGTCGACCAGGACCGCCCCGTCGCTCGGATCGACCGAACCCTGCTGGATCTCGGAGGTGACGACGGCGGTCAGCTGGACGCTGATGATGTCGAGGATCCGGGCGTACTGCGGCTCGAGCAGGGCGAGACCGGCCGGCTCCGGAGCGTTGCCCGGCGAGCGGTCGAGGGCGAGGGCCACCATGCCCCCTTCGCTGTGGCCCACGACGATGAGCCGGGTGGGGTCGATCCCGGGCTGGTCGGCGAGGAGCTCGAGCGCGTCGCGTGCCGGCTGCACCCGCAGCTCGTCGTAGGTCTTCGCCAGCAGGGCGTCCGGATCGGACGCGTACGGCCCGAGACCGGTCGCCCCGGTCCCGAGCTTGTCGTAGCGGATCGACGCCACGCCCTGCGCGCTCAGCTGGTCGGCGATCCAGAGGTACGGATCCAACCGTGCTGCGAACGCGGGGCTGTTGCCGTCGCGGTCGATGTCGCCGCTCCCACCGATGATCACCGCCGCCGGCACGCCGGTCGATCCAGCCACCGGCAGACGCAGGCTGGCGTGGAACGGCACGCCAGCGCTGTCGAACACCACCTGGGTGTCGGATTGGATCGAGGACGCGACGTCGGCGTGGCCCGCGTGCGCCGGTGACGTGCTCGCCAGGACGCCGAGGAGGGCAGCAGCCGCCAGCACGAGCAGGAGTCGTTTCCGCATCGGGCAACCGTAACGGCTGCGCGCCGACCACCGACCGCCCACCACCGATTGGCGACGCCCGAGGCATGGACACGTCGATCGAGCGGGGTGGGGAGTTCGTGCGTCGGCGGGTGGAGGCCGGTGATCCGAACTTCCTCGAGATGTGGCATGAGATCGGCGGCAGGGAACGCTTCGACCGGCGGCGGCGCTGGTGGCGCGAGCACCAC
>JBBSTY010000202.1:0-4376 GCA_038235385.1 Acidimicrobiales bacterium
ACACCGCGCGGCGCGCCGGGGCCGCCTCCCCACCTGGCGGGGCGGGGCCCCCCGCCCCCCCCCACCCGCCGCGGGGGGGGGGGGGGGCCGGCGCGGCCGTGGCGCGCCCCCCCGCGACGGCTCCGAGGAGACCGACGACGAGGAGCAGCAGGCCCCGTTGCAACCGACGACGCATGCAGGCGACGCTACCGGGTCCGGTGCGCGGGGCACGAAGCGCGCCGCCGACGGTCCGGCCCGACCTGTGGCCGGGTCAGGGCGTCGCGGGGGACTGCTGCAACAGCGCCAGCAGCTCGTCGTGGATGGCGCCGTTGGTGGCGACACCGGACCCTCGGCTCGGGTCGGTGACGCCGTCCCACGCGGAGAACCGTCCGCCGGCCTCGGTCAGGATCACCGGCATGGGCGCCACATCCCACAGGGCGACCTCCGGATCGATCATGGCGTCGATTCGGCCGGTCGCGACCAGCGCGTACCCGTAGCCGTCACCCCAGGTCCGGATCTCGAGCGGTTGGGCGCGGGCAGCGAGCAGCAGGTCGTCGCTCCAGTTGCCCAGGCTCGACGACGACACGAGCGCGCCGCCCAGCGAGGTTCGTGTGCCCACGTGGGTCGGACGGTCGTTGAAGAAGCACCCGAGGCCTCGGCCAGCGTGGACCGTCTCGCCCAGCGCAGGCAGGTTGATGACCCCCACGGCCGGGCCTTCGGCGTCGTCGATGGCGAGGAGGTTGCAGTACGTGGCGACGCCGCGGGTGAAGGCCTTGGTGCCGTCGATGGGGTCGATGATCCATCGCCGCCCGCTCGTGCCGACGCGGTCGTCCTCCTCCTCACCGATGATGGTGTCGTCGGGGTGGGCGCGGGCGATGGCGTCGCGCAGGAAGCGCTCGGCCGCCTTGTCGGCCGCGGTGACGGGTGTTCCGTCGCCCTTGTGCTCGATGTCGAGCGACTCGTCGCGGAACCAGCCGAGGGTGAGCTCGCCGGCCTCCCGCAACAGCGACGTGGCTTCCTCGAGCAGGGCAGGGTCGACGGCGGTCATGGCGCATTCTGGCACCCCGTGCACCGGCCCCGGAGACGCCGCCGAGGGGCGCTAGGTTGGCGGATCGGCGGTGCGGCGGTCGAGGGGGATCCAGCCATGCGTGCAGCGGTGCTCGAGTTCGCAGGACAACCGATGGTCGTCGTGGACGACGTCGACGTGGAGGCGCCGGGTGTGGGGGAGGTCGCCGTCGCGATCGCGCACTGCGGGATCTGCCACAGCGATCTGAGCCTGATCGACGGCGACCTCCCGCCGTTCACCCCGGTCGTGCTCGGTCACGAGGCCGCAGGCGTGGTCAGCGAGGTGGGCCCCGGGGTCACCACGCTGCGCGAGGGCGATCACGTGGTGCTCACGCCGTGCCCGCCGTGCGGCTCGTGCTACTTCTGCATCCGTGGCGAGTGGAGCATCTGCCTCAACAGCCGTGCCCTGATGACCTCGGCGCACCCGGACGGGGGCACGCGCCTGAGTCGGGGAGGCGCCGTGGTGTATCGGGGCCTCGGCGTGGCGGCGTTCGCCGAGACGGTGATCACCGAGGCGAACGGCGCGGTGAAGGTCGACGACGACGTGCCGCTCGAGATCGCCTGCGTGCTCGGGTGCGCGGTGCAGACGGGGGTGGGCGCGGTGCTCAACACCGCCCGGGTGCGCGAGGGCGACTCCCTCCTCGTGATGGGTCTCGGAGGGGTCGGGCTCTCGGTGGTGCAGGGCGCCCGGCTCGCGTCGGCGGCGACGGTGATCGTCAGCGATCCGGTGGCCGAGCGGCGCGAGTTGGCGTTGCGCCTCGGCGCGACCCACGCCATCGATCCGACCACCGACGATGTCGTCTCCGCGTGCCACGACCTCACCGAGCACGGCGTCGATGTGGCGTTCGACGCGGTCGGCCGCAACGCCCTGATCGAGACCGGCATCAACGCCACCCGCTTCGGCGGATCGACCGTGTTGGTGGGCGTGGCGCCGCTGAGCGAGGCGCTGTCGTACCCGTCGGCCACGATCTTCGCGGCGAGCGCCAAGAACATCCTCGGCTGCCTGCTGGGGAGCGCCAACTCGTTGCGTGAGATCCCGAAGCTGATCGATCTGTGGCGTGGCGGCCACCTCGACCTCGAGTCACTGATCACCGGCCACCGACCGCTCGAGGACATCAACGCGGCCGTCGACGACCTCCGGGCGAGTCGTGGGGTCCGGACCGTCATCGACATCTAGTGCCGTCGCTCGTCACATCGACGGGCACCTCGCTGCCACGGGACCGGCGTCGGGGCGCCAAGCCTCACATTCGGTGCGCCGCAGCCGACTGGTGCGGTGACGAAGACGGTCCCGATCACACGATCCGAGGGGGTCTGCGATCTAGTCTTTGCCGACAGCGTGCGCCGATCTGGGCGAGGTCGAGCGCCACGGCGTGGGCGCGTGCCTGCGAACGACCCGGAGGGCGATGAGACGGTGAGCGATCAGGGGCCAGGCGCTGAGGGTTCAGCGAGCGCGGCGGATGCGGTGGCCCAGCGGGCGCGCCAGCGCCACGCGCGGGACAAGACGCTCGTCGAGGCGGCGCGCGGCGGCGACCGAACCGCGTTCGGCAAGCTCTACGACGAGTGGGTCGACAGCGTCTACGACCGGGCGATCCACAGCGGCGCCAGTGCGGCCGAGGCCCGTGAGATCACCGAGCAGACCTTCCTCACCGTGTGGCACGAACTGGATCGGCTGAAGCAGCCCGCGGCGCTCGGGGCCAAGGTGCTCCAGGTGGCCCGTCGGGAGACCGAGGCGCGCGTCAGCGGCGGCGAGAAGATCGTGCCGAAGTCCGGACCGTCCGCCGAGGATCGGGTCACCCGGGCCACCGACGCCGCCGACGCCTCCGGGGATCCCGAGGTCGCGGCGGTGCTCCGGGAGGCCGCGCACGCGCTCGACGACCAGACGCGCGACATCCTCGATCTGCACTTCCGACTCGGGCTCACCAAGAACGAGGTCGCCGCCGTCCTGGGCGAGCAGCCCGACAAGGTGGCGCAGACGATCGCCAAGTTGCCTCCGGCGCTCGCGGTGCTCACCCGGGCGCGGGTGCTCTGGCGGGGCGGCGAACCCGACGACGACGGCCTCCGGGCGGTCCTGGTCGAGGAGAACGTCCGGGCGTTCAACGCCACCGCCGTGCGCACGATCAACCGGTACGCGAAGGACAACGATCGAGCCCGTGCCCGGTCGCTCATCGGCATCGCCCCGGTCGAGCTGTTCGCGGCCATCCCGCTGGCCGATGCGCCGGCCGGGCTCAAGACCGCCGTGGCATCGGTGCTCGTGACCGAATCGGTCCCGATGGACGGCTCCAAGTTCGTCAAGCGCGACGACAAGGGCCAGATCGTCGACGCTCCCAAGGCGCCGCCGCCACCGGACGGTTCCGTCCGCCCGGGGATCGAGAACAAGGGTCCCACCATCGACCCGAAGAAGGCGGCGGTGGCCGCGGCGGCGGCGCTGGCGGCCGAGCGACTCGGCGACGACAAGAGCGCGGCCGAGGCCGCAGCTGCCGCTGCGGCGGCGAGCGCCCCGGCGCGCGGCCGACGCGATCGCAAGAACGACAAGAACGACAAGAACGACAAGAACGACAAGAACGACAAGAACCGAGCCGAACCCACCACCGTCGCCGCGGCCGAGGGGGCAACGGGCGGCGGCGCAGGTGTGATCGAGGACCCCGACGGTCCCGAGTTGGCCACCCGCAAGAACGACGCCGCACGCGAGCCCGGATCGGGCGCAGCGGCGGGCGGGGTGGCCGCCGGCGCGGCCGCCGCGAGCCTGGCTGGTGCCGCAGCACGCGACTCGGCGCCGCCGCCCGTCGATGCCACGGCATCCGACACGGCCGCGCCGTCCGACGAGGACGCGCCCACGTCGTCCGCCAGGTCGACGACGGGCGCGCCCAGGGCGACCACCACGGCGGCTGCGGCCGGAGCCGGTGCGGCACTCGGGGCCAGCGCGGCCTCGGACGCCAAGACCGCCAAGGCCGCCGAGACCGCCACGGACGCCAAGGTGGCGAGACCGGGTGACGGTGGTCGGGCGGGCGAGCGGTACGTGGCCGGTTCCGGTCCCGGCAAGTGGGTCGCCGCGGGGGTCGCCGCGGTCGTGGTGGTCGCCGTGCTCGCGTTCGCGCTCACCCGTGGCGGCGACGACGACCAACGGGTGGCCACCGCCGGCTCGCCCAACACCACGGCGGCCACCACCTCGACCACGTCGAGGCCCAGCACCACCCGGCCGGCCGAGACCACCACGTTGTTGCCCACCACCACCACGATCCCGGTGGAGACCACCATCGCGGTCGAGACCACCGTGGCCCCCACGCCCACCACCACCGGCGGTGGCGGTGGCGGCGGCGACCCGACACCCCCCA
>JBBSTY010000203.1:0-4336 GCA_038235385.1 Acidimicrobiales bacterium
GAACAGCAGGAGGTAGACGATGATCGGGACCGTCGACCAGTGCGTGTTCTGCGGGGTGAACCAGCCGACGGGATCGGTGATCGACCGTTGGACGAGGAACCCCCAGTCATCACCGATGAACCAGTGCTTGTCGCCGAACGAGGTGACCAGCCAGATGAACGCACCGACCAGGTACACGACGAAGACGATCAGCGCCGCCCGGTCGCTCCATCCCTGCGTGGTCCACCGACCGACGAGCCCGGTCGATCCGAAACGATCGTCGGTGCTCGACCGGGCCGCCGCAGCGGCCCGGTCCGGATCGGTGGCCGTGGCACTGGCTGCGGCTGATGCGGCATCGGCTCCCATCAGCGGTCTCCGTCCCGACGGCGGACCTCGCGTGCGGGGACGCCCACGACGGTCGTTCCGGGTGCCACGTCGTCGAGCACGACCGAGTTGGCGCCGATGCGGGCACCGTCGCCGACCTCGACCGGTCCGAGGACCTTCGCACCGGAGCCGATGCGCACATCGCGGCCGATGGTCGGCCCCGTGATGTCGCCGACCAGCAGGCCGATCGTCACCCACGGGGAGATGGCAGTTCCGGCACCGATCTCGGCGAGACCATCGATGACGACCTGTCCGTGCGGAAGGTAGACGCCGGCCTCGACCACGACGGGATCGCCGATCGACACCTGCGCCGAGCCCATCGCCAGACGATGGAGGATGCGAGGGACGAACGGGATGCCTCGGACCTGGAGATCGACCTTGGCGCGGTAGCAGACCTGGGCGAAGAGCGCATCGCTCTGCACCAGCAGTCGGACGAGCTGACCGAACGCATCGAGTCGGGACCGGAACTCGTGGCGCTCACCACGTCGCTCCGCAGTCAGCTTGGTGTCGGCGGCCACGGCTGCGACGAACGTCGGTTGCCGGGCACGGCGAGCGGCCAGGAACGACGCAGGCGTCCACTCGACGCCGTCCGGTGTGCTCGGGCTCACTCGGCCTCCATGGGGCACGTCGGGGCGCCGATGGCCCCGCGATCGTGGACGATCAGAAGATCAGGGGGATCTGATCGCTCGGGTAGGTCGACGGCGCGAAGAACCACGACTCGATGGCGTACCGGTCACGGGTCAGACCCGGATCGGTCGCGGTGCGGTGGAGGAAGAGGTCATCGAACAGGAGCGCATCACCCGCACGGAACCGGGGCCGGATGGGCGTCGTCGCGAGGGACGACCCGACGCTGTCCACGACGCCCGGCCCGACCGACCAGGCGAACATCGCGCCCTCGGTTCCCGTCTCGACGATGTGGTCGACGCGTCGAGGGATGTACTCGAGGCCGGGGGCGTCGGCATCGCCGCCGCAATCGGTGAGCGCGAGCCAGACGTTGACGCTGCGGATGTCCGCACCCAGGAAGGACCCGTCCTGGTGCCAGTCGGCGCGGGGAAGTGCTGCAGGGACACGTCGCAACGTGCACTTGCGCATCGAGATCGCCGGGCGCTCCCCGAGGTAGCCGCCGATCACGGTGCGCAGACCGACGCCGTCGAACGCGTCGAGCATCTGTCGGAAGACCCGTGGCGAGTCCGCGGCCCAGACGCCGCCCCCCTCACGGACCCAGGCGCGAGAGAGATGCGGAGGTCGATGGCGCGGGAGCGGCTCGAACGGCACGAACCAGGGAGCCGTGTCGCCGGTCGGATCGTCCTCCCACGCGTCCCGGCCGGCGAACGCGGCGTCGATCCCCGACACCAACTCGTCGACCAGGGAGGGCGACAGGAGCTCGCGCACCCACAGGGCGCCGTGGTTCACCAACGCGCTGCCGAGCACGTCGGAGGACAGATCAGCGGGGGTCACCTCCGGCGGTCCGGGTTCGGAGGGGGTGTGATCGCGGTACTCCGGTGGCCAGCTCGGTCGGCCCTGCGCGTGCTCGACCTCGTCGAAGGCCCGGTGGCGCAGGTCGACCAGCGCCCGCTCGATGTCGGGATCAGGATCGCGGTTCGCCTCACGGAGCAGGTCGATGGCGTCGAGGAACCGACCGTCCTGCTCAGCGGCACGCGCCGCCGCGGTGGGCTCCTCGGGCGGGGTCGACCCGGGCGGGGCGTCGCCCGTCGCGAGGCGGGGCGAGGTCGCCGCGGACGAGGTGGGTGGTCCGGCGGCGGGCGCGGCACGGCGAGATCGCAGGAGCCGCCTCATGTCGCCGCCGATCCCCGAGCGGCACCGGGTCGTGGGCACATCTCGCTCGACAGGACGGTCATGGTGTGCCCCCCTCGACGGTGGTCGGGACGCTCGGACCACCCGACGTTAGCAGTCGTCCGGAATCCCCCACGCGGCACGGGCGACGCACCGAACCGTTGCCGGTGGCACCGGGCCGCGGCACGGGTCGGCTCGGATCATCGTCGGAGCCCCGTGGGAGCCGGGCAGGCGCCAGGCACGCGCCGCTACGCTGTCGGCATGGCTGCCACCAGTGACGTCGCCGGTTCGCGACGATGAACAACTACTGGGCGTTCCTCCCGATGCGCGCCTCGAACGACCTGCTCGGTGATGCCGATGCGCTCCGGGATCGGATGGAGGTCGACAGCTACCTCTACTTCCGTGAGCTGATCGACCCGGCCACGATCCTCGAGCTGCGCACCAAGATGTTGGAGGTCCTGGCCGACCACCGTTGGATCTACACCCAGCACTACTTCATGAAGGCGCTCTCGATCATCCCGCCCCAGAAGGAGGGCGAGGCGGAGTGGCTCCGCACCTATCGCGACGTCCAGCACGTCGAGGCGCTCCATGCGCTCGCCCACCATCCCGCACTGGTCGAGGCGATGCGGCAGGTCGTCGGCGACACCGCCTTCCCCCACCCGCTCAAGATCGCACGGCTGGCGTTCCCGAACAACTTCGAGGTGGCGACGCCACCGCACCAGGACTACCCGAACAACCAGGGGACCCAGAACCTCACCGCCGCCTGGATCCCGGTCGGCGACTGCCCGAAGGAGCTGGGCGGCCTCGCCGTGCTCCGGGGGTCGCACCGCTTCGGGGTCCTCCCGCTGGACCACCACCCCGGCGCCGGGAACCGGCAGGCCGTCGTGCCGGCGGAGATGCTCGAGGAGCTGCGATGGGTGACCACCGACTTCACGGCCGGCGATGTCCTCGTGTTCGCCTCCACCACCGTGCACGCGTCGTTGAACAACGCCACCGACTCGATCCGGGTGTCGGTCGACTTCCGGTATCAGAACGAAGGCGAGCCGCTCACCCCGCTGGTGCTCGAGCCGCACTTCCAGCTGTCGACCTGGGACGAGATCTACGAGGGGTGGAGCTCCACCGAGCACCAGTACTACTGGCGTGACCTCGACTACGAGGTGGTTCCGTTCGATGCCTTCCCGCTCGTGAGCGGTCCCGCACCGACCGAGATATCACCCGAGGAGCTGTGGGGTGGGCTCCACCAGCTCAACGCCCGCCACGAGCGACGCATGCAACGCCTCCAGGACGCCGGGATCATCGAGCCTCCGTCCTGATCGACGTTCCGCCCGCTCGCGTCCGGACTCAGAACACCACCGGAACCGAATCCCCGGGGTAACGGGAACCGGCGAAGAACCAGGACTCGATCGCGTAGCGTTCGGTGGTCATGTCCGGTTCGAGGGCGGTCCGGTGCAGGAACAACTCGTCGAAGAGCAGCGCGTCCCCCGCCTCGAACGTCGGCCGGATGATCGGCGTGTCCGCCGACTCCCGCAATGCCAGCCCGTGGCCGATCGACCAGTCGAAGTAGGCGCCGTCGGTGCCGGTGGGCAGGATCTCGGGGAACCGCTTCGGGACGAGGTCGAGTCCGGGCGAGGGGATGTCGCCGCCGCACGGGGACAGTGCCAGCCAGACGTTGAGCGTGCGGATCCCGCTGCCGAGGAACGACCCGTCCTGGTGCCACTCGGCGCCTCCGAGGTCGAGCGGAACCCGACGAAGGGTGCACTTGTCGACCGAGAGCACCGGGCGCTCACCCAGGTACCCCCCGATGACCTCGCGGAGTCCTGCGTCCTCGAACGCCTCGATCATGTCGCAGAACGCCGGGGGTGAATCCACGGCCAGCACCCCGCCGGCCGACCGCACCCAGCCACGATGGCCCTCGGCCGGTTGGACGTACCCGGCGGACGGGCGGAACGGCCGGTACCACGATCCGGGCCACCGGTCGACGGTCTCGATCCTGCCGGCGTCGCAGGCTCGGAAGGCCTCGTCGATCGATGCGACGAGCTTCGCCGACACCGCATGGTCGACCAGCCCGCGGACCAGGAGGCAGCCGTGGTTGGTGATGGCGCTCGCCAGGACATCGGCGTCCAACTCGTCGCCGGACACCTCCGGACAGCCCTGCACGCCCGCGAAGCGGTCGGGCACC
>JBBSTY010000204.1:0-4082 GCA_038235385.1 Acidimicrobiales bacterium
ACCCGTGAACCGCAACCCTCGTCCGATCCTCCGATTCGCCGCCACTGCCGCGCTCACGTGCGGTGCCGTCGTCGGGTGCACCTCGACGACCGAGACCACCACCGACACGACCTCGACGACCGCTGCTTCGGAGGCGCCGCCCGGCACCGAGGTCGCCGCCGCGTCCGCCGCGCTGTGCGACGCCTACGTGACGGTGACCGACGCCTTCGGCGGTCCGCCCGCCGACCCGTCGGCGCTGCCCCCGCTGCTCGACACCCTCGATGCCGAGGCACCAGCCGAGATCGCCGACTCCGTGGGCGTGATGACCTCGGCCGCCCGATCGGTGCTCGACAGCAACGGCGCCGACCAGTCGGCGTTCGAAGCCCCGGAGTTCGCCGACGCCCAGTCGGCTGTGGGGTCGTTCCTCTTCGAGAGCTGCGAGCTCGACAACACGTTCGACGTCGTCGGGAAGGACTACGCCTTCGAGGGCATCCCCAGCGAGTTCTCGGCCGGCCTGACCGGGTTGCGGCTGACGAACGAGGGCGCCGAGGTGCACGAGATCGTCGTCATGCGCAAGGCACCGGGCGTGACCGACGACTGGGACGCCATCCTGGCCCTGCCCGAGGAGCAGGGCATGACCATGGTCGAGCACGTCGGTGGCGCGTTCGTCCCGACCCCGGGATCCAGCTCGGTGATGATGGCCGAGCTCGCGCCCGGTGCGTACACCGCCGTGTGCTTCGTGCCCGTGGGCACGACCATGGACCACGACGGCACCGGCGCTCCGCACTTCACCGCGGGGATGCGCCAGGACTTCACCGTCGTCTGATCCGGCCGCCGGCCCCTGACTCCCCATCCCTTCGATCGCTGGCCGGGCTCCGGCCAGCGATCAGGGGAGCTGGAAGCGCTGGAAGAAGGCCCAGATGAGGTCGGTCGCCGAGATGTCCATGGTGGTCGGGCCCACGACCGTCTCGATGCTGGCGCTGAACGCGCTGCCCGGCCACGCGTGGCCGCCGCCTTCGACGATGTAGAACTCGACCGCCGCGTCGGGCGGGCAGTCGTACACACGGTGGACCACGTCGGGCGCCACCTCGGTGTCGGTGGGATCGGGATCGCAATCGTTGCGCGCCGCCCACTCCCGCACCGCCTCGGGGTACCCGGGCCCGTCGAGGTCGGCCACCACGGTCGTGGTGGTGGCACCATCGGCGCCGCCGGGACTGATCGAACCGAGGTCGACCCCGCCGTTGAACTTCAGGATCGGATCCGCGGTGCCGTGGAAGGTGATCACGGGCATCGGCCGACTCGGGTGGCAGTCGTCCGGCACCGTGATGCCCGCGACGGGAGCGACCGCGGCGAACTCGTCGGCTCGGACGCAGGTGAGGAACGACGACATGATGGCGCCGTAGGACAGGCCGGTGGCGTACACGCGTGACGTGTCGATGCACAGGTCGGTCTCGATCTGGTCGACCAGCTGATCGAAGAAGGCGAGGTCGTCGTTGGGGTCCGACGTCGTGTCTGCGTCCCACCGCACCGGCTGACCGGTGCCGTTCGGGAACGCCACGACGAAGCCCTCGGCCTGCGCCAGCGTGCCGAAGTCGGACATGGCGGTGTGCACCTGGGCGCCTTCGGCCAGACCGTGCAGATCCAGCACCAGGGGAAGTGGTGCGTCAGCGGCCGAGTCCGGCGTGGTGAGCAGGTAGAAGCGCTCGACGCCGGCGATCTCGAGGGTGTGTCGCTCGGCGGACACGGCGGCCACCGGAGCCAACCCGCACCCCGCCGACGGTCGCGGTGCCCCCGTGGCGACCCCCGTCGTGGTCCCTGGCGTCGAACCGGGAACACCGCTCGCAGGTGGGACGTCGGTGTCCGACGTGCCGGCCGTGGCCGGCGCGCCGTCGGTCACCGCATCGCTCGAGCACGACGCGAGCGCCAGCACCAGGACGAGCGCCACGGCGGCGGCCGCCATCATCGAACCTCTGGACCTCATCGTCGAACCCCCGGATCGGTGCCCGTCGCGCACGGCTCCGTCGCCGCCGCGTCCCATGGACGCCGGAGACGCTAGTGCCCCGGGCGCGACAGGGTCAGAGGCGCTCGTAGAGGATGCTCGAGATCAGCGCCTCGTCGTTGATGACCGCGCCGATGTCGGTCTCGAAGTCGGCGAGCACGCCGACGTCGTTGACCATCAGGGCGTACGCCACCTTGCGCCCGCTCCTGGTCTCGATGTACCCGGCCAGGTTCTGGGCCGTGAGCAGGATCGTGTCGCCCTCGCCCGAATCGACGGTGGTGCCGGTCTTGGCGACCACGTGGCCGGCGCCCGGGAGGTCCTTGCCGGCCGTCGCCAGCGATCCGTCGACCCCGAGGATCGGCAGGGACTGCTGGAACGGGCCGGCGACCGGGGTGGCCGACATCTCCGTCAGGAAGTCGACCAACGCCCGGGGCGCCGCCTGGCTGTCGGGCGTTCCGCTGCCGTTCGTCGGGAAGTCGAACTGCGATCCGTCGAGGCCGAACCGCTCGACCAGTTCGGTGCGCTCCGCGCCGAGTGCGCCGTCGATGGTGCGCTGGCCCTTCTCGAGACCGAACAGGCTGAGGCTGAGGTTCGCACCCAGGTTGAGGCTGACCTTGAGGATGAGGCGGGCCGTCTCGGCGTAGGGCACCGAGGTGAAGGAGGCCACGCGGGTGCTGTCGGGGTAGCTCGTCCCGGGCGGGAGCACGGCGACCGGGTTGGGGGCGACGGCCGGCGCGCCGACCGTGACGCCCTGGCGTTCGAGCGCCTCGATGAACGCCGTTCGCACGAATGCGTTCGGATCCTCGATCCGCAGCGTTCGGACCCAGGTCCCGGCGTCGGTGAACGGCGCCGAGTAGTCGGCGGGGATCTCACCGGCGAGGGTGGCCGAGCACCCGGGCGAGCCGACGCACTCGACGCGGCCGTTTCCGGGCACCGCCACGGTGGCAGCCGACCCATCGGCGCCGGTGGTGACCTGGTTCTCGACGGTGAGCGCCTCGGTGGCGGGGCGGTAGGTGAGCGTCGCCGGACTGCCCGCCTCGGTGGGTGTGATCGTGGTGTCGACCATGTTCTCGTTGAGGATGACCGGCGTGATCAACAGGTTTCCGTTCGGGACCCGGTAGGTGTCGAACAGCCGGTCGTCGACCACGATGTCCCCGGAGACCGAGGTGATGCCCGCGGCCTTCACCTGCGCGGCGAGGCTGGTGACGCCGTCGAGCGGGTCCTGCTCGTTGAGGATCGCCGTGCTGAGCTGGTTGGCGTCGTTGTGGTCGAACGAGGTCACCTCGATCGTGTCGTCGTCGATGCGCCGCCCGCCGAAGGTGAGATCGCCGCCGCCGACGAGGACGAGATCGCCGGCGAGCGTGCCGTCGGGCCCGACCTCGCCCGTTCGGTGCACCGGAGTCTCCTGGCGGGCGTCGAGCCCGAGCGCGTCGAGCGCCAGACCGACGGAGAACAGCTTGCGGGTCGAGCCGGTCAAGGAGAGCTCGTCGGGATCGAGCGAGTAGAGGTCCTCACCCGTGTCGACGTCGGTGACGAGCAGGCTCCAGGAGGCCTCCTCGTAGCGCGGGTCGTTCATGATCGCAGCGATCTCGGGTGGGAGGTCCCCCGACGCGGGCGCGCCGGCCGGAGTCGTTCCGTCCGAACCGGGAGCCGCGGTCGAGGCGCTCCCGGTGCCGGCCGTGTCCGAGGAGCACGCCGCGGCGAGCAGACCCAGGGCCATCACCACCGCCGCCACGGCCGTGGTTCGTCGCCGACGCGCGCCGCGCGCGGTCGTCCTGATCATGGTGGTGGTCGTGGTCGTGATCATCGTTCGCTCCGTGACGTCCCGGCGGGCGTGGGTGGACCGAGCCGGTGTCATCGGGCAGGACCACGACAAACGTTCTACACCGTAGGGTCAAGGGGTCCTCGAAGATCGGATTCGCCATGGCCCACGACATCCCCACCACCATGCGCCAGCTGCGGTCGTTGGTGACCGCCGACGGCACGCTCGAGCTCTCGATCGCCACGGTCGCCACCCCGAGTCCGGGGCCCGACGAGGTGCTGGTCCGGGTCGAGGCGGCACCCATCAACCCGTCCGACCTCGGCCTGCTCCTGGCCATGGCCG
>JBBSTY010000205.1:0-3974 GCA_038235385.1 Acidimicrobiales bacterium
CGTCCCAGAACGTGTCCTCGAGCACGGTGCGGAACGACACGATGAGGGGGTCACGCTCGCGAGCGGGATCGACCCCGGCGAAGGGGCGGTACGCGAGCTCCTGCACGCAGTGCAGAGCGAGGTGGAGATCGTCGTCGGCGAGCGGGTCACCTGTGGGCTGGGGGACATCGGCCGGGGTCGGCCGACCCAACAGGCGCCGACGCACCCACGCCGACAGAGGCCCGCGAGGCGTCGGTAGCGGCGCCCCGCTCTCGAACCGCAGCCGCACCCCACCGGGATCGACGTTCGATCGCACCCGACCCGTCCTCCTCGACTCGCCCTGAGAATCGCCGTCGATCGACAGCAGGACGGTTCTACCCCGCCTCCGCCGAGCCAGACCGATCCCGGCGGGCGGGCACACCATCTGCATCATGGTCCGCCGTCGGGGTACAGACCGCAGGACCCCGAGGAGGACCCATGACCGAGACAACCGCAACTCCTGCTGACCGACCACTGGAGGGCAAGACGATCGCGTTCCTCGTCGCCAACGAAGGTGTCGAGCAGGTCGAGCTCACCCAGCCGTGGGACGCGGTGCGAGCGGCGGGCGGCGCCCCGCTCCTCGTCGCTCCCGAGCGCGGTGAGGTCCAGGCCTTCGACCACCTCGACAAGGCAGACACCTTCGCGGTCGATCGCACGTCCGACCGCGTGTCGGCCGAGGACCTCGACGGCGTCGTCCTGCCCGGTGGCGTGGCCAACCCCGATCAGCTGCGCACCGACGCCGCCTCGGTGGAGCTCCTGCGACACATGGACGCCGCCGGACAGCCGATCGCCGTCATCTGCCACGGACCCTGGAGCCTCATCGAGGCCGACGTGCTCCGTGGTCGCACCCTCACCTCGTGGCCCAGCCTGCGCACCGACATCACCAACGCCGGCGGAACCTGGGTCGACGAGCCCGTGGTCCGCGATGGCAACCTCGTGAGCAGCCGAAACCCCGACGACCTGCCCCAGTTCTGCGATGCCCTCGTCGACCTGATGTCCGACCCATCCGTCGGCTGACCACCACGGTCCCGGTCGTCCCGACGTCGACGTCGACGTGCTCGGCTCGTGGGACCCCGGAGACGTCAGGCGCGGCGCGTCGAGGCGGCGTCGAGGTACGACGGGTAGAGCTCAGCCGACCAGTAGCGGGTGGCGTCGATCCCGTCGGCCACGACCAGGTCATCTCGGATGCGGTCGTAGTCGTAGCAGTTGAGCTCGTACTGGTTGCTCCAGGGGTCGACCAGGTCGAACGCCCAGCACAGGTCGAAGTCAACGAGATCATCGGGGTTCAGCGGACCGCCACCGGGGCGATCGATGCCGCGCGGCAGCGAACGCGTGAACGACATGAAGGACTCGGCGTCGATGCTGAACGCCACCCCCGTGCGTTGCGGGATCATCGGGTGCCCGTCGCTCGCCTCGAACAGCGCCAGCATGGTGGCGCCGCCGTCGGCCGAGATCTGCAGCGGTCCGCCCTCGACCGACGACGACCAGACGTCGTAGGTCTCGACCGGCTCGAACCCGAGGTTCGTCGCGTACCACTCCGCCGCCTCGGCGCGGTTCGGCACCCGGATGTGCACATGGTCGAGTCGCCCCATCCGGAACCCTGATGGCGTCATCCCCATGGATCCGAGCGTGGTGATCGCGCCGGCGATGAGTCGGGACCAGCGGCGATCACGCGCCGCCCACGCGCCCGGTCGGTCATCGGGCCCCGCGCACCGGATGGTGCGGGCCGGCCGACCGATCCGCGATCGGGGATCAGCGGACGACGTCGTAGATCTTCATCTGGATGCCGTTGGCGTAGGTGTCGTGCTCGACGAGCTCGAGCCGGGTGGCGTCCTTGTCGGCCGAGCTGAACAACCGGGTACCGGCGCCGAGCAGGACGGGGAACTCGAGCAGGTGGTAGCGGTCGACGAGGCCGGCATCGGCCAGGCTGGCGCCGAGGGATGCGCTGCCGTGCACGAGGATCGGACCGCCGTCGCCGTCCCGGAGCGTCGTAACGTCGTCGAGCGTGCGCAGGACCGTCGCCGGCCACCGGGGGTCGTCGTCGGTGAGCGTCGTCGAGACGACGTACCGGGGCATCTGGTTGTACGTCGCGAACTCGTCCATGGTCGGCCAGACCGGCGCGAACTCCTGGTAGGTCCGGCGGCCGAGCAGCAGCGCGGTGGCGTCGTCCTGCTCGCGTCCCTTGAGGGCGTAGGCGGCTTCGTCGAACTCGATGTTCTGGAAGGTCCAGCCGGCGCTGCGGTGGTCGCCGCCACCCGGGGCCTCCATGACGCCGTCCGCCGAGACGAAGGCCGTGACGATCAGTGGTCGCATGTCGAGTGCTCCTGGGAACGGTCCGTGCTGGGGCATCGGACGATCGGTGTGCTGGAGTGGTGACGAACCGGACTGACCGAACCCATCGGTTGGTCGCGACGAGCTCGCCGATCGAGCGAGCGTCGCAGTTCGCTAGGGGCGGTCGCGCCGGGTGGGGAGTGGCTTGGACCACCAGCGGCCGGAGAAGCGCCACCGGGAGACGGCGGGGTCGGGCAGCGAGGCGACCGGGCGCGGCCACGAGACCTCGATGGCGGCGACGATGGCGGCCGCCTCCTCGTCGGTGGGCGCGGGGTGGACCGAACCGACGGCAACCGGCGCGGTGGTGCTCTCGCTCATGACGGTGCTCCTGGCGGGCGTAGCGGATGCGAGGGACGGGCCGGATGGGTGCAGCCCGCGGGCCGCCTCACCCGATGATCTACAGGGGGATGTTGCCGTGCTTGCGCTTGGGGAGGTCCTCGCGCTTGGTGCGGAGCATCTCGAGACCGGCGATGAGCTTGACGCGGGTCTCGGCGGGATCGATCACATCGTCGACGAACCCGCGTTCGGCGGCGACGTAGGGGTTGGCGAACTTCTCGGTGTACTCGTCGACGAGCTCGACGCGTCGGGCAGCCGGGTCGGCCGCGGTCTGCAGCTCACGTCGGTAGAGGATCTCGACGGCACCCTGCGGACCCATGACCGCCAGCTCGGCCGACGGCCAGGCGAACGCCAGGTCGGCGCCGATGGACTTGGAGTTCATGACCACGTAGGCACCGCCGTAGGCCTTGCGGGTGATGATCTGGATGCGGGGCACCGTGGACTCGCAGTACGCGTAGAGCAGCTTGGCGCCGTGGCGGATGATGCCGCCGTACTCCTGGTCGACGCCGGGGAGGAACCCGGGGACGTCGACGAAGGTCACGAGCGGGATGTTGAAGGCGTCGCAGGTGCGCACGAAGCGGGCGGCCTTCTCGGAGGACTCGATGTCGAGCACGCCGGCCAGCATCATCGGCTGGTTGCCGACGATGCCGACGGGGTGACCGTCGAGGCGGGAGAAACCACACACGATCGAACCGGCCCACTTCGGGAAGTACTCGAAGAACTCGCCGTCGTCGACGACCTCGGCGATGACCTTCTTCATGTCGTAGGGCTGGTTGGAGGTGGACGGCATGATGGAGTTGAGCTCGGGGCAGAGGCGCTCGGGGTCGTCGGACGGCTCGTAGTGCGGCGGGGCCTCGAGGTTGTTCGACGGGAGGAAGCCGAGGAGGAACCGCACGTCGTCGAGGCACGCCTTCTCGTCCGGGGCGACGAAGGTGGCGACGCCGGACTTGGACGAGTGCGACTTGGCGCCGCCCAGCTCCTCCAGGGTGACCTCCTCGCCCGTCACCGTCTTCACGACGTCGGGGCCGGTGATGAACATGTGCGAGGTCTGGTCGGTCATGAAGATGAAGTCGGTCATCGCCGGGCTGTACACGGCACCGCCGGCGCACGGTCCGAGCACCACCGAGATCTGGGGCGTGACCCCGGACGCCTGCACGTTGCGGTGGAAGATGCCGCCATAGGAGGCCAGCGACACCACACCCTCCTGGATGCGGGCGCCGGCGCCGTCGTTGAGCCCGATCAGCGGTGCGCCCACCGACAGGGCGAGATCCATCACCTTGTGGATCTTC
>JBBSTY010000206.1:0-3884 GCA_038235385.1 Acidimicrobiales bacterium
CGATCGCGACCACCGCCACGCCAGGTGCCGAACGCATCGTCGACCTCCTGATCGAGCCGCGGAACGAGGCTGATCGGGCCGCGCTCGGGGCGCAGCTCCGAGGTTGCACGGCGCGCCTCACCCACGAGCCCGACGTGATCATCGCCGCCGTGCTCGCCGCTCTCCCACCTCGCTGATCGGCCCACCGGCCCACGGGTTCGGCCGTGGCGGAACGACCCGGGTGCCCCGCGTCGTCGTCCGATCCCACCCGCGCCTCGATGGGCGCCAGCGCGGGGCACCCGACGAACCCCCTGGTGTGGGGCCGCGGCGAGCCGGCGACCGCCGGACGGCGGGGTGGGTCGGACGGGGAGAAGGGGTTGCTAGGTGGGGGGTAGTGGGTTAGTGTGGGTCTCAGTGGAGCGAAGGGGCACACCCGGCGTTTCACGGGTACAGCACGTCGATCCACCGGGTGGGGGCGGGAAGCAACGGCGCTTCCCTCGTCTGTCCCGGAACCGGTCGCGGTCTCCACCAGGGCTGCGTCACGATGCGGGTCGGCGCGCAGGACGAGGGCGATCCCGAGACGGGACTCGGCCGGGAGCAGGAATTGTGGAGAGGCCAACGTGTTCGTCGGAACGTTTGAGCACACGCTCGACGGCAAGGGGAGGATCGTTCTCCCTGCCACGTTCCGCAACGAGTTGGCAGGCCGCGGGATCGTCTCCCAGTGGGAGAACTGCCTCGGGGTGTGGACGGTCGAGGGGTTCGGTGAGGTCGCTCGCCGGCTCCAGGACAAGGTCCGTGAAGGGTTGACGACGCACAACGCCGTGCGGGCGTTCGCCGCCAACGCGGTCCAGGTCGAACCCGACACCCAGGGCCGGATCCTGCTGCCTCCCCGCCTCCGCCAGTACGCAGCGCTCGAGAAGGACGCCGTCGTCATCGGGGCGATCGACCGGATCGAGATCTGGAACGCCGAGCGCTGGCAGGTCGTCAGCAGCGAGGCCGACGAGACCCTGCTCGACGCGGTGACCGGCCTGGGCATCTGACCCGTGGCACCGATCCGGCGTCACCACCGACACGACACAGCAACGACGAGGACGAGAGGAGAGCGAGCAACCACCACGACCAACGACACCCGAGCCTGAGCCTCGCTCATCTGCAGCCTTCCGGTCGACAAGATGGAAGGCCCCTACTCCGCCCGCTTCCCATCTAGTTCGATCGGGGAGACATCCCGACGTACGACCGTCGACCGGGGGGCTGCAGATGAGCGAGACCACCCTCTCGGGGTCGACGGCGCGGTGACCCAGATACTCCGCTCCGGCCCCCCGTGCCGGACGGTCCCCGTTCGTTCCACCAAAACCGCGACCGATCCCGCTCCCCGGGCCGATCGGCGTGCGGAGGGAGTTCGCCATCTTTGCGCACACGCCGGTCATGGAGCTCGAGATCACCGAGATCTTCGCTCCTGTTCCAGCCGGCTCGGTGATCGACGCGACGGTGGGGGCAGGTGGTCACAGTCGGGCGATCCTCGAATCCCGACCGGACCTCCGGGTGGTCGGGATCGACCAGGACGCCGAGGCGCTGGCGGCGTCTGCGGATCGATTGGCGGAGTTCGGTGAGCGGGTCACCTTGCGACAGGCGCGGTTCGACCGGCTCCGGCAGGTCGTGGAGGAGCTCGGCACGATCACCGTGAGCGGCATCCTGTTCGACCTCGGCGTGAGCTCTCCGCAACTCGATCATGCCGATCGGGGCTTCAGCTACCGCTCGGCCGGTCCGCTCGACATGCGCATGGATCAGCGGGGGCCGTTGCGGGCCGCCGACATCGTGAACACCTACGACCAGGCCGACATCGCCCGGCTGCTCCGTGAGCTCGGTGACGAGCGCTTCGCAGGACGCATCGCACGAGCCATCGTCGCCAACCGGCCGCTCACCACCACCGTCGAGCTCGCGGACGTGGTGCGTGACGCCATCCCGGCGCCGGCGCGTCGCACCGGTGGGCACCCGGCCAAGCGCACGTTCCAGGCGCTGCGCATCGCCGTCAACCGTGAGCTCGACATCCTCGGACCCACGCTCGACGATGCCATCGACCTGCTCGTCCCGGGTGGACGGATCGCGGTGCTCGCGTACCACTCGGGAGAGGACCGCATCGTCAAGCAGCGGCTCCGAGAGGCTGCCGCCGGAGGCGAGGGACCACCCCCCGGTGTGCCGATCCGGGCCGGGGAAGAGGGCACCGAGCCACGTCTGCGGTTGCTCAAGCGTGGTGCCTGGAAGCCGTCCGCTTCCGAGGTGGAGCGCAACCCACGCGCCGAGAGCGCCCGCCTGCGGGCCGCCGAGAAGGTGGCCGTCCCCGGTGAGGGTTCCACGCCCGGTTCGAGTGGGCGGGCCGCCTGATGGCTCCGGCAACCGCGCGCCAGCGGACCGCCCGTTCGGCCCCCCAACGGCAGATCGATGTTCGACCGGACCTCCGGGTGGTCGATGCCGGTGACGAACGAGCCGAGCGACGCAGCCTCGCCGGCCTGGTCGGCACCCTGTCGGTCATCTTGTTGTTCGTCGGCATCTTCGGTGTCGTCGTCTTCCAGGTCCTGCTGGTCCAGACCCAGTCCCAACTCGACGACCTCGGTGGCACCCTCAGCTCGGAACAGGCGTTGACCAAGGACCTCGACCTCCAGACCGCCAACCTCGAGTCGCCCGAGCGGATCGTCGCCGCGGCCGAGGGCCTGGGCATGATCGCGCCGGACAAGATCGTCTTCCTCGAACCCGTCGCCAGCGACGATCCGCGCATCGCCCATGACCCCGCGACCGAGCCGGTGGGCATCCCGGCGCCCGATGGCACCGTCCCCGTCGATCCGGCGACGGCGACCCCGCCGGTCACGCCGTCGGGTCCGGGCTCGGGAACCGACGCGTCGCCGCCGGCCGGTCCGTCGCGTCCGCCTGGTCCGCCGTACACCGCGGAGAACAACTGGGGAGCCGGCGGACCACCGACGACCCCACCCGTCTACAACGCCGAGAACAACTGGGGGGCGGGTCCGGCGGGGACGGCGTCCGCCGGCAGGCCATGAGCTCCCCCGACGGTGACGCCCGCGCCCGCATCGCTCGGGTGGCTCGCGGTGAACGGTCCGACCAGCCGGGGTACCCGACCTACCGGAGTCGTTCCTCCAGCGGCCGACCGGCTGACGGTCGTCCGGCTGGTCGGCGTTCGGCCGGTGGGCGACCCACCGGTGCGCGATCGTCGGCGCCGGATCGGTCGGCGCAACCCACGAGGGCATCCTCGACGCGTCGGCGCTCCGATGCGCCGGCGGGCCGATCGCGACGAACCGTGTCGGTCAGCTCCCGGCCGAAGGCGTCGCGTGGATCGCGACCGCCTGCGCCACCCACCCGACGCCGCCGTCCCGCGCCGCGGCCGAGGCCCACGCCGAAGCCGTCTCGGACCACGGCACGACGCGCCGTCGCGGCCGGCGCAGCCGTCGTGGGCGGCGCTCGTTCGGTCGGTGCCTTCTTCAGCCGCACCACGCCTCGGCCGGGCACGCTCGATGCCGTCCCGGATCGGGTGACCCGTGGGCACACCCGCCGTCGGCTCCGTTGGACGATCGTGGTGCTCACCGCGCTGTTCTCGCTCATCGTGTGGGAGCTCATCGATGTCCAGATCCTGAACCCGACCGCGTTCGCCGCGTTCGGCGAGTCGCAGCGTGTCCGGACGGAGTCGCTGTCGGCCGACCGCGGCACCATCTACGACCGCAACGGCATCGAGCTGGCGGTGTCGACGCCGCAGAAGAGCATCTTCACCGATCCGTTGCTCGTGGAGGACGTCGCCGCCGAATCGGCGTACCTGGCCCCGATCCTGGGCGTGCCGGCCGCTGACCTCGCCGCCAAGCTCGGAGCCGACAACCGCTTCACGTACCTGGCGCGCCAGGTCA
>JBBSTY010000207.1:0-3820 GCA_038235385.1 Acidimicrobiales bacterium
CTCGGAGATGCGCCGAGCCAAGGCGCGCTTCGCGTTGCTCATGGGAGCAATCGGGCTGCTGGTCTTCCTGATCCTGTTCCAGCAGACGATCCAGAACGGCCTGTTGGACTCGTTCGTCGGTGCCATCCGCAACCAGTCCGCAGCCGTGCTCACCTTCGGTGTCGATGCTCGTCGCAACCTGCAGGGCAGCATCATCACCCCGGAGCAGGAGCAGGTGATCCGGTCGGTCGACGGCGTGGGCGAGGCCGGCAAGATCGGCGAGCGGACCTTCTCGGTCACGGCAGGCGGCGAGCTCGTCCAGGCGGCGATGATCGGCTACGAGGTAGAGGGCCTCGGATCGCCGACCACCCTCACCGCGGGGCGTCTCCCGACGGCAACCGATGAGGTCGTGGCGTCCGATGTGAACGCATCGGAGGGGTTCGACATCGGCGACACCGTGCAGCTCACCCCGGGTGATCGCACCCTGACAGTGGTCGGGCTCGCGTCGGACGCCCAGCTCTCGGCATCGCCCACGCTGTACGCCACCTACGACACCTACACCGGTGCGATCGCGGCATCGAACCCCGATGCCGGAGCACCGCTCCCGAGCGTGATCGGACTGGCGCCGGCGGAGGGGACCTCGCCCGAGGCGCTCGTCACGTCGATCAACGCTGCGAGCGACGACCTCGATGCCCTCACCCGCTCCCAGGCGGCCGACGCCACACCCGGCGTGGCGCAGATCCGTCAGTCGTTCCAGGTGATCTTTCTCCTCTACGGCCTGGTGGTCCCGTTCGTCACCGGGCTGTTCTTCTTGATCATCACGTACCAGAAGGCCGGCGCGCTCACGTTGTTGCGGGCCATCGGCGCACCGCCGCGGCGGCTCGTGGCCGCGCTGATGGTGCAGGTCGTGGTGGTGATCGTCGCCGGAGTCGCGTTCGGAACCGCCCTCTACGCCCCGATCGCGACGCGGACCCTGGGGTCCATCGCGCTGTCGTTCCAGACCGGCGCCGTGGTGTTCTGGGGGATCCTCCTGCTGGTCCTCGGGGTCTTGAGTGCGCTGCTCTCGGCGCGTCAGGTGCTCCAGATCGACCCCATCGCCGCCACCACCGGCGCGGGGGTGTCCCGATGAGGCTCGCGCTCCGAGAGATGCGTCGTCGTCCCGGTCGGTTCGTGACGGCCACGGTGATCCTCACGCTGATCGCTCTTTTGCTGATGTTCCTCGGTGGCCTCCTCGACGGGTTGATCGCCAACTCGACGAGCGCCATCGACGCCCAACGGGGCGAGGTGATCGTGTTCTCCTCGACCAGCCAGTCGTCCTTCCCGAGCAGCCGCGTGACCGGCGGCGAGCGCACGGCCATCGCTGCCGTCCCGGGTGTCGGTGACGTCGGGGGTCTGAGCGTCACGCAGTTGGGCGCCCGGGTGCCGGGCAACGGCCCGCGCGATCTGATCGACGTCGCGCTGTTCGGCTACGAGACGGCACCGACCGGCGTTCCCGACCCCCCGCCCGATGGTGCAGCCTGGGCGGATGACTCCCTGCGCGATCAGGGGGTCTCCGACGGCATGACGCTGATGCTCGGTCCGGCCCGCAGCCCCATCCGGATCGCCGGGTTCGTGTCAGGTCTCCGCTACAACGGCCAGGCGACGCTGTGGTCGTCGGCCTCGACCCGTCGCCAGGTGCAGAACGCCAACCGGCCGGGGTCCAGTGAGGGTGACACCGTGTTCCAGGCGTTCGTCGTGGGCGGTACCGATGGCACCGACCCGGCGGTGCTGGCGGGTCGGATCGACGATGCCACCGACGGCCAGACGGCGTCGCTGACGATCGCCGCGGCGGGCGCAGCCCAACCCGGGGTCGAGCAGCAGAGTTCGACCTTCAACCAGATCATCGGGGTCACGGTCGTGATCGCCATCGTCGTGGTCGCGCTCTTCTTCGCGCTGCTGATCGTCGAGCGAACGGCGCTCTACGGCGTGCTCAAGGCGATGGGGGCGCGCTCGTCGACCCTGTTCGGGGGGGTCGTCACCCAGGCGGTGGTGGTCACCGCCATCGCCTCGGTGATCGGCGCCGCCGTGTCGATCGGGGTGGCCAGCGTCATCCCCGCCGGCGGCATCCCGTTCCAGATCTCTGCCGTGCGCATCGCCAGCAGCGTCGCCTACCTGCTGGTGGCGGCGGTCATCGGGTGCGCGTTCTCGCTTCGCCGCGTACTGCGGATCGATCCAGCCTCAGCCATCGGGAGCGCCCAATGAGCACCGACACCACCACCCGACCCAGCGGGGACCGGTCGTCCACCGACGAACCCGCCGTGCTGTTGACCGATGTCCGCAAGGTGTACCCCGTCGCCGACGAGGAGGTCGTCGCGCTGGACCGTGCCAACCTGCGTGTGGAGCGCGACGAGATCATCGCGTTGGTCGGCCCCTCGGGCTCGGGGAAGACCACGTTGTGCTCGATCGCCGGCGGCATCCTCTCGGCCAGCGACGGCACCGTTCGCATCGGGGGTCAGGACATCACCGACTACCGCGAGAAGCAGCTCAGCGCATTTCGCCGCGAGTCGGTGGGCTTCGTGTTCCAGGCGGTCAACCTGGTGCCCTTCCTGACGGCACGGGAGAACCTCCTCGTGGTCGACGAGCTCGGAGCCCGCACGGGCGGTCCGGCGCGCGAGCGCGCTGATCAGCTCCTCGAGGAGCTCGGGCTCACCGATCGTCGCAACAACCTCCCGAGCCAACTGTCCGGCGGTCAGCGCCAGCGCGTGGCGATCGGCCGGTCGCTCATGAACGATCCGGCACTGGTCCTGTTCGACGAGCCCACCTCGGCGCTCGACACGAAGCTGGGCGAACAGGTGATGGAGCTCATCCGGGACGAGATGCACAGCCGCCGCATCGCCGCCATCATCGTCACCCACGACGAGCGGATGACGCACTACGCCGATCGCACGGTGCACATCGTCGACGGCGTCATCGACGAGACCTGATCACACCGACCTCCGAGGCGCTGGAGGACCGGTCAGGGTTCGAGCTCGAACTGCACCGAGGCGCGCTGATCGATGATCGGGGCGATCACCTCGGCGATGAGCTGCTGGTGCACCGGGTGGTCGCGGTAGACGAGGTAGCCGTCCAGATCGTCGAAGTCGGCGACGATCGCGAAGTCCCAGTTGCCATCGTTGACCTGGGCATCGGGACCGAAGCGGTAGCTCCGCAGCGCGTCGATCTGACCGGGGAGCGAGTCGAGACCCCGGGACACGGCGAGCCGGTCGGCGTCGTCGGCCTCGGGGACCCAACGGAACAGGACGACGTGGCGCAGCATCGCAGGACGCTACCCGACGTCGAGCGCCGTGGGGAGGTGACGATCGTCGACCGCCGCGCGACGTGCGCGGACGGCTCCGCCGCTGGCCCGTGTGGCGCATCGAAGGCGACGTCGTGCCCCTCGGGTCGTGCCTCATGAACAGCCTGGTCCACCTGCCCGTTCGTCTGGTCGCGTGACGCGGCACGGCTGATCCGCCCCGTGCGGATGACGATCAGATGCGGGTGCGGCGTCCCGCCCAGTGAGGGTCGCGGAGGCTGCGCTTCTGGAGCTTGCCCGCCTCGTTGCGGGGGAGCGACTCGGCGATCTCGAACGACCGAGGGCACTTGTAGCCGGCGAGACGCTCCCGGCTCAGCGCCACCAGCTCGGCCTCGAGCTCGGCCGACCAGGGTCGTCGAGGATCGAGCTCGAGGGCGGCGCGCACCTGTTCGCCCATCTCGTCGTCGGGTATGCCGAACACAGCGACGTCGGCGACGTCGGGATGCTCGGCCAGCACCCCTTCGATCTCCGCGGGATAGATGTTCACGCCGCCGGACACGATCATGTCGA
>JBBSTY010000208.1:0-3739 GCA_038235385.1 Acidimicrobiales bacterium
TCGGCGGCGAACCCGGCCTCTGCGGCCGGGACGGCGTCGGAACGGCCTCGGCCCCGGACGTCGTAGAAGACCAGGGTGCGATCCGGAGACGCCAGCGCATCCAGATCCACGTGGTTGCCCGTGGTGGGCACGAGCACCACCTCGGCGCCGTCGCCGACGATGAGGTACCAGAGGGCGATGCCGGCGCCGACCTCGATGCGGCCCTCGGCGCCGTCGACGAGCGCCGCCTCGCTCGGAGGGCGGTCACGGCCCGATCGATCTCGGCGGTCCGAACCGGTGTCACGGACGTCGCGCCGACCGGAGAACCACGATCGGCGACGAGGCGGCTCACCCACCGCCGGTCGTGCTCGTGATCGTGCCCGTTCCCAGGTGGAAGACGAACTGGCCCCGCCCGCGCGCCTTGGCCTCGTACATCGCCGAGTCCGCTCGGGTGAGGAGCTGGTCGGCCTCGGTGGTGTCGCGGTCGGCGGCCACGATGCCGATCGACACCCCGACGTGCACGATGACGCCGTCGACGGTGATCGGCTCGCTGATCGATTCGATGAGTCGTTCCGCCACGCGCACGAGCAGCGCGGTGGTGTCGAACCCTTCCACCAGCACGGCGAACTCGTCACCGCCGATGCGGGCAGGCGTATCGGTGTCGCGGACGACCGCATGGATCCGATCGGCCAGGGTGACGATCACGGCATCACCGACGTGGTGGCCGAGCTCGTCGTTGATGGGCTTGAACCGATCGAGGTCGAGGTAGAGCAGTGCAACGGTCTGGCCGAGCCGGTGGTGCCGGGCAAGCGCCTGATCGAGGTGTTCGTACAGCAGGAGGCGGTTCGGGAGACCGGTGAGGTAGTCGTGGGTGGCGAGCTGACGCATGTTCCACTGCGCCTGCTTCAGGTCCGAGATGTCGCGGGCCACGACCGAGATCGAGTCGAGGTGGCCGACCTCGGTCCGTTGGGCGAGCACGAGCGCCGAGACGGGTACCTCGCGATGGGTCGCGTCGCGCATGGTGAGCTCGCCCTTCCACCGTCCGGTCTCGACCAACACGGGTGCCACGACCTCGTGGAAGAAGGTGAACGAGTCCGGATCCAGCACGTCCGTCAGGACGTAGCCGCTCTCGATCCCGGCCTGGGCGCGCACGCCGAGACCCTCCTCGGCGGCCTCGTTGGCGTAGCTGATCGAGCCGCTGCGCTCGATCAGCAACAAGAAGTCGGTGCCCGCATCGAGGATTCGGGCCAACTGGTCGGCGCGCTCCCCCGCGGCCACCTCGTCGGTGATGTCCGCGATCGTCGCGACGAAGCCCTCGTGGGTGCCGTCGGCATCGAACACGGGAGCGACGCGCAACTCGGCCCAGTGCCGGCCGTCGAAGCCCGACGATCGCCGTTCGTCGCTGATGAACGCATCGTTGGCGAGCACCCGCATCGCGAACGGGCGGCCCGTCTCGACCGATCGTCGGCCGCGTTCGAGAACCTCGTCGCTGTGCTCGGGAGCGATCACCCCACGCCACCCGAGCCCCATCAGGCGCGCTTCGGGGTCCTCCAACAAGGCGGCCCACCGTCCGTTCGCGTACCGCACCCGGCCCACGGCGTCGGTGCTCAACATGGCCAGCGGTCCTGCCTCGGCGACGCTCTCGAACAGCCGCTCGATGTCCTCGAGCCGCTGACGACGGCGGACCTCGTCGGTGACGTCGATGCTCGCTCCGGAGTAGCCCCGGAAGACGCCCCGATCGATGATCGGCGTCGCTCGGTTGTCGAGCCAGCGCCACTGACCGTCGTGGCGTCGAGATCGGGCGGTGCACGCGAACGGCTCACGGGCTGCGAGCGCCGCCCGGACGACGCCACGCCACCGCTCGTGGTCGTCCGGGTGGATGATGTCGCGCAGGGCAGGGACGTTCCCGCCGTCCCGCTCGTCGGACCCGAGGAACTCCGAGCACCGCCGGTTGGCCGAGCGCGGCACGCCCTGGTCGTCGGTCAGCCACAGCATCACCGGGGCGCGCTCGGCGACCTCGTGATCGGTGTCGCCCCCGGTCTCGCCGCCCGCGAAGTCGAAGATCTGCGAGATCAGGTACTCGGGCCGGCCGCCGGGCCCGTAGACGGCGTGGACGTTGGCGCGCAACCACAGCGGGGACCGGTCGGGCCCGACGCACGCGAAGCGGCACACGAAGTGGTTGCCCCGGCCGTGCCACAGCTCGTCGACCGCCGTGCGGATCGTCGTGGACTCGACCGGGTCGATGAACGACTCGAAGCCCTCGCCGACGAGCTCGGAGCGCGATCGACCCACCAGATCGCACAGCACGGGGTTGGCGTGCACCAGCACACCGTCGAGCGACCAGAGGCCGACGCCGATCGGGGTGGCATCGAAGACGGCGCTCACGCGGGTGACGTGCCGCTGGAGCGCGTCACCGCTTCCGGGGGCGCGCGCGGGGAAGACGAGGCCGCTCGGTCGCTCTGCAGGTGTGGTCATGTCCGTGCCGGACCTCCCCGCCACGAGGAGCTTCCGGTGTCGGCGGCATCGCCTCACCGGCAAACCCACGCTGCCCGTCGTGTCGGTGCCACACACAGTAGGCGCAGCCCGTCAGCCGTGCTCGACCACCGACGATGGTCAGTACACGACCACGAACAGCAGCAACCCGACGAGAGCGGCCACGACCACCACGGCGATGACGATGTTGACCCAACCGCCACGCACCCGGGTCAACCCGAAGTCCACCAGATCCTCGCGGCTGCGGTGGAGCAGGTAGTCGTCGTCGGCGCTGGTACCCGTCTTGGGCAGGTGCGTGCGCGTGTCCTCGCGCGCTCGCGCCTTGACGGCGTTGTGCTGCTGGCGATGCTGCGCCTGCTGCTTGCGCTTGCGCTTCTTGGCGCTCTTCGACGTGGCCACGGCGCCACCCTACCGGTGCGATCGGGCCCGACCCTGGCCCACCCGGCCAGGCCCGGAGCCCCGCCACCCATCGGCCGCTACCGTGCAGCGCGATGGCCCGTGCGCGCGTCGCTGCGTATCCAGGATCGTTCGACCCGCCGACGGTCGCCCACCTCGCCATCGCCGAGGCCGCCGTCGAGCAGCTCGGCGTCGACCGGGTCGACCTGGTGGTGTCGGCCGATCCGCTCGGCAAGGACCGGGCCCACCAGGTGCGCCTCACCGACCGCCTCACCGTGCTGGGCGCCGTGGCGACCACCCGTCCGTGGATGGGGGTGGCGACCACCGAGCGTCGGCTCATCACCGACATCGCCGACGGGTACGACGCCGTCGTCGTCGGTGCCGACAAGTGGGCCCAGGTCCTCGACCCGGTCTGGTACGGCGGCTCCGTCGCAGCACGCGACCGGGCGGTGTCGGGGCTCGGCACGGTCGGGCTCGCCCCACGCGCCGGCGTCGTCGGGGCCGACCGTCACCTCGTCGAGCGAGCTGCCGGGGTGCAGGTGGTCGATCTGGACATCCACGCGTCGCACCGGATCGTGTCGGCCACCTCGGTGCGATCGGGCCGGCGCGAGTGGATCGCCGCCGAGGCGGCGGCGTTCGACGCGCAGACGGGGGCGTGGTCCGATCCGGACCGGTACATCACCTGGGTCGCGGCGATGGCGGGGTCGGCGGCCGGGCGCGATCGCGGCGACCACGACCGGTAGCGTGCGGTCGATGGCCGATCCCTCCGCCTCCCTCGTCGAGCTGGCCACCGGCGTGTACGCCTGGCTGCAGACACCGCCCGGCCACGATCGCACCAACGTCGGCGTCATCGTCGACGACGACGGCATCA
>JBBSTY010000209.1:0-3671 GCA_038235385.1 Acidimicrobiales bacterium
CGGTCGATCCGGGTGAACGGTCCGGTCCAGGACCTCTCGACGACCACGAACCCTCCCCGTGGGAGCCCATCGCCGCGGTGTCGCGCTACCCCGCCCCGCGGGCGACGGTCGACCCGGATCCGTCGAAGGGGTGGATCCGACGGATGGGCCCGATCGTGCTCACCCGGGGCTGGCTGCTCGGCTCATCGGTGGGACTCGCCGTCGTGGCGCTGTTCGTCCAGGTCGCGATCCCTGCGGTCACCGCCCGCGCCATCGACGACGGGCTCGTCGCGCAGACCAGACCGCTCCTGCCGTTGGTGCTCACCCTGATCGTCCTCGGCGTGATGCGTGGGGCGCTCGCGTTCACCTATCGCTTCGGCCTCTACAAGATGGCGTACCACATCGAGACCGACCTCCGATCGGTCGTGTACCGCCACCTGACGCGCCTGTCGTTCTCGTTCTACGACCGCATCCAGTCCGGTCAGGTCATCTCCCGGGCGAACTCCGACATCCGGTCGGTGCAGATGTTCCTCGCGTTCGCACCGCTCATCATGATCTCGGTCCTGAGCTTTCTCCTCGCGCTCGTCGTGATGCTCTCGATCAGCATCTCGCTCACGCTGCTGGCGGTTGCGTGTCTCCCGGGCGTCTACCTCCTCGGCAGCGCGCTGCGCAACCGGATCTTCCCGCTCTCGTGGATCACCCAGGCCCGACTCGCCGACGTCGCCACCATCGTGGACGAGAACGTCAACGGCGTGCGGGTCATCAAGTCCTTCGCCGCCGAACGCCGACAGATCAACGACCTCGCCCGAGCGGCCCGCCGCCTGCAGTGGGCCAACGTGGCCACCATCGACACGCGGGCCCGCATCTCGCCGTTCATGGAGAACCTGCCGCGGATCGGACTCGTCGTGGTCCTCCTCTACGGCGGCTGGTTGGTCATCGACGGCCAGCTCCAGATCGGGGTCCTGGTGCAGTTCAACGCCTACATCTTGATGATGCAGGCGCCGTTCCGGTTCCTCGGGTTCTTCCTGATGCTCCAGCAGCGAGCCGCGGCCTCCGCCGAGCGCATCTTCGAGATCCTCGACGAGCCGGTCGAGATCGCCGACCGACCCGACGCCGTCGACCTCACCGAACCCGATGGTCGCGTCGAGTTCCGCCACGTGCGCTTCGGCTACGGGCCCGACCCGGCGGCCGGCGGAACCGGCGGTCCCGACATCCTCGATGGCCTCGACCTCATGATCGAACCGGGCGAGACGGTCGCCGTGGTGGGCGCGACCGGGAGCGGGAAGTCGACGCTCGTGCGTCTGCTCCCCCGCTTCTACGACGTGCGCGACGGAGCGGTCCTGATCGACGGCACCGATGTCCGGGATCTCGGCCTGCACTCGCTACGGGCGCACGTGGGCCTGGTGCTCGACGAGCCGTTCCTCTTCTCGGTGTCGGTCCACGACAACATCGCCTACGGCCGACCGGATGCCTCCGTCGCCGAGGTCGTCGCCGCCGCACGCGCGGCTCAGGCCCACGACTTCATCACGGCGTTGCCGGACGGCTACGAGTCGGTGATCGGCGAGCGTGGCTACACCCTGTCGGGCGGCCAGCGACAACGGATCGCCATCGCTCGGACCCTGCTCGTCAACCCGCGGTTCCTCGTGCTCGACGATGCCACGAGCGCCATCGACGTCCAGGTCGAGAACGAGATCCACGCCGCCCTCGCGAACCTGCTCACCGATCGAACCACGATCGTGATCGCGCACCGGCTCTCCACCATCAGCCTCGCCGACCGCGTCGTCCTGGTGGAGCACGGTCGGGTGATCGCCACCGGGACCCACGAGATGCTCCTCGCCGACGAGCCCCGGTACGCCGAGGTCCTCGCCCACACCGAACCCGTCGCGTCACCGACCGAGGCGACCGACGAGGACGACCTGCGCTACCGGATGCGCATCGCAGCATCCCTCGGCGGACGGCCAGGCGCCGGCGTCGGCCCCTTCGCTGCCGGCTCCTCCCCGGGGAGCGGGATCTGATGGCGGCCGGGCCCTTCGGCGGCGCAGGCTCCAGTTCGTCGCAGGCGGCCGCCTCGGGCCTGCCGTTCGCGGGCATCCCGCCGGAGTTGGCGCAGAAGGTCTCGGCGATCGTCGCGTCCGAACCCGATCACCCTCCCGAGGACATCGAGTTCACCCAGGTCAGCGGGGACGCCGAGCACCAACCGTTCACCCTGCGCGCCTTCCTCGCCAACCACCGACGGGGGCTCACGTTCGCCGGGGTGCTCGTCGTGCTCGAGACGTTCGCCCAGCAGGCCGGCCCGCTCCTCACCCAGCAGGGGATCGACAACGGCATCCTGCAGGGGGACTTCCGGTTCCTCGTGCTGGTCGCCGCGCTCTACGTCGTGTCGATCGGCGTGAACATCGCCGCCAGCTACGGAAGGATCTCCTACACCGGACGACTCGGCGAGAAGCTGATGTACGAGCTCCGGGTTCGGGTCTTCTCCCACTTCCAGCGCCTCTCGCTCGACTTCTTCACCGACGAGAAGGCGGGGCGGTTGATGACCCGCATGACGAGCGACATCGACAACCTGACCCAGCTCTTCCAGGACGGCCTCGTCAACCTCGCGGTCCAGGGGCTCACCCTCGTGGTGATCTGCGTGATCCTCGTGCTGATGAGCCCGGTCCTGGCGCTCATCACGATCGTGCTCGTGGTCCCCGTGATGGTCGCGTTGACGCTCTGGTTCCGGCGAGCGTCGGATCTCGGGTACACGGTCGTCCGAGATCGCATCGCCGACGTCCTGTCCGACCTGCAGGAGAGCCTCTCGGGCATCCGCATCATCGCCGCGCACAACCGTCGGCGGCACAACGTCGCCCACCACCAGAACGTGATCGGCGAGCACATGGACGCGAACCTCTACACCGCCCGCGTCGGGGCGATCTACGGGCCAGGGACCGAGGCCGTCGGGGTGGTCGGCCAAGCCCTGATCCTGCTGATCGGCGGCACCATGTACCTCGACGACGCGCTGACGCTCGGCGAGCTCACCGCCTTCGTGCTCTACCTCACCGCGTTCTTCGCTCCGATCCAGCAGCTCGTGTCCCTGTACAACACCTACCAACAGGGTCAGGCCGCGGTCACCAAGCTCCGTGACCTGCTGGCCACCGAACCGTCGGTCCCCGAACATCCCGAGGCCGTCGAGCTCCCCCCGATCCACGGCATCGTCGAGCTCGAGGACGTCACCTTCGGGTACGACCCCGACCGACCGGTGCTGCGCCACGTCGATCTGCTCATCCGAGAGGGAGAGACCTTCGCGCTGGTCGGACCGACGGGAGCCGGGAAGTCCACGATCGCCAAGCTCGTGACCCGGTTCTACGACCCGACCTCGGGAGTCGTGCGCATCGACGGTCACGACCTGCGCGACGTGACCTTCGAATCCCTGCGCCACCAACTCGGTGTCGTCCCCCAGGAACCGTTCCTGTTCCACGGGTCCATCCGGGCGAACATCGCGTTCTCCCGACCCGATGCCACCTCCGAGGAGATCCTCGCTGCGTGCCGCGCCGTGGGGATCGACGATCTGATCGCCCGTCTCCCCGACGGGCTCGACACCCCGTGCCACGAACGGGGTTCGTCGCTCTCGTCGGGCGAACGCCAGCTCCTCGCGCTCGCCCGCGCCTTCCTGGCCCGACCTCGGGTCCTGGTCCTCGACGAAGCCACGTCGA
>JBBSTY010000210.1:0-3599 GCA_038235385.1 Acidimicrobiales bacterium
CACCCCGAAGTAGAAGGTCAGCCGCTCCAGCTGCTCGTAGGTGGGCGCCAGCCGGTTCGGGTCCAGCAGCCGGGCGTTGCTGACCCGGCTGGCCTGGGTCTCGAGCTGATCGGTGTCGGCGTCGAACTCGCCGCGGAGCCTGGCGATCCGGCGATCCTCGATGTCGTCCTCGACCTCGTCGTCGTTGGTGACCACCCAGCTCCGGTAGGCGAGGGCGAGCAGGAACGCCGTGAGACCGAACGTGATCACGATGGCGGTGAGGGCCAGCGCCTGGGGGAGCGGATCGGCGAAGTCGGCCGGGTCGCCCGATCCGATCACGGGCGGTCGCCCGGCGGGCCCGGCAGACACCAGGAGCAGCAGGTTGGCGCCGTTGCCGATGAGCCCGATGCCCAAGATGATGCGCGTGAGCGTGCGCTGGAGGATCAGGTAGGTGCCGGTGGCGAACAGGACGGCGACGGTGAGCGCAGGGATGAGGGTCACGGGCGTCGCCCTCCGACCGGGTGATCCTCACCCGGCGGCACCTCGACCGGACGGTCCGACGGTTGGCCGAGCTCCTCGAGCAGGAGCGCGACGAGTCCGACGACGACGAGGTAGACCCCCGTGTCGAAGACGAGGGCGGAGGTCACCTTCGCCTGGCCGAGGAGCGGTGCGGACAGCTCGATGGAGCCGTGCTCGAGCACGTTGCGTCCGGTGAGCAACGGGATCGTCGCGGTCGCGAGGGCACCGAGGAGTCCGATGCCGAGGATCGTCGTGGGCGCCAGGCGGGTGGTGCGCCGGACCGATTCCGGGCCGAGCGACACGAAGCGCAGCGCCAGAGCGGCGCCGGCCACGAGGCCGCCGCCGAACCCGCCGCCGGGGGAGTTGTGCCCGACGAAGAGGAGGTAGAGCGAGACGACCACGAGTGCATGGAACTCGGCGCGGACGACGACATCGAGGATGAGCGAGCGCTTCATGTGCGGTTCGTTCCCACGTCGAGGTCCGCGTCGAGACCGGTCGCGAGCTCGGCGTCACGGGACGAGAGGTCGTCGCCGTCGGGCTCGTCGACCGTTCGCCGCCGGCCGGCGCGAACAAGCGCACCCACCCCCAACGCCGCGGTGGCGAGCACGGTGATCTCGCCGAGGGTGTCGAAGCCCCGGAAGTCGACGACGATCACGTTGACGATGTTGCGTCCGCCGGCTTCGGGCAGCGAGCGGTCGACGTACTCCTGGGAGACGGGCGGCTGGTTGCGTGCACCGGTTGCGGCGAAGGTGAAGCCGAAGATGAACACGCCGACGAGCGCGGCGATGGTCATGCGCACGATTCGGGTTCGGCGCGCACCGGGTACCCGGGACCGATCGGGGAACCGGTCCGGGAGGTGCCGGAGCACGAGCACGTACGCCACCACGCTGAGGGTCTCGATCAGAAGCTGGGTGACCGCCAGGTCGGGCGCGCCCTGGATCATGAAGAAGGCGGCCATCCCGTACCCCACGGCACCGAGCATCACGACGGCGGCGAAGCGCCGGCCGGCGAGGGCGGCACCGAACGACGCGCCCACCATCACGAGGCACGGAACGACCTGGAGCGGGTTGTCGAACCACGAGATCCGATCGGGGACGTCGGTGCCGAAGAGGAGCGGGATGCCGGTCGAGACGGCCACGAGGCAGATGACACCGATGTAGACGGGGAGCGAACCGCTCTGCGCAACGCCGGTGACGCGGTCGGCGCCTCGCAGCAGAACCGTGATCGTGTCGTCGTAGGCGCGCTGCGCACCACCGATCCGTGGGAGCCGCCCCTGGGACCGTTCGACCGGATCGCGGAGCAGGAACAGGACGCTGCCCCCGGCGATGATGAGACCGGAGAGGGCCAACGCGGCGGTGGGCCCGTGCCAGAGCGCCAGGTGCTCGGCGTCCGCTTCGCCGAGCCACGAGACGGCGGCGTTCACCAGCGGTTGGAGGACCACGGGTGCGACGCCGCCGATGATGCTGATCGCTGCGAGCGCACCGGCTGGAGCCACGAACGCGAACGTCGGTGGGTGATCGACCTCGGCAACGGTCTCGTCATCGTCGAGGCGCGCCGGGCCCACCATCGCCCAGGCGAAGCGGGCGCTGTAGGCGAAGGTCAACATCGAGCCCACGACGACGCCGACGAGCACCAGCACCCGGGCGGGGCTGGTCGGCTCGAGGAGCGCGTCGAGGGCGGCTTCCTTGCCCACGAAGCCGAGCAACGGAGGGAGTCCCGCCATGGACGCGGCTGCGGCGACGGCGATGCCCACGGCGAGGGGGATGGATCGGCTGAGGCGGTCGAGCCGGCGGATGTCGCGGGTGTGGGTGGCGTGGTCGACCACACCGACCGACATGAACAGCGCTGCCTTGAACGCGGCGTGGGCGAGCAACATCACGATCCCCGCCGTCCACGCGGCGTCCGTGCCGATCCCGAACAGGATCATCAAGAACCCGAGTTGGCTGACGGTCCCGAACGCCAGGAGGAGCTTGAGGTCGTGCTGGCGCATGGCTCGGTAGCCGCCGAGCACCAACGACACGGTCCCGGCGCCGACGACGACGAGCCGGAACCCCGGCACGTCGGCGAACCCGGGTGACAGGCGGGCAACGAGGTACACCCCGGCCTTCACCATCGTCGCCGAGTGCAGGTAGGCGCTGATCGGGGTCGGCGCGCTCATGGCCCCGGGGAGCCAGGAGTGGAACGGGAACTGGGCGGATTTGGTGAGCGCCCCCATCAGCACCAGGACGACGCCGACGATGATGGCGGTCCCGGTGGGTTGGCGAGCCACCAGGGCCGACAGGGTCCACTCGCCCGTCTGCTGTCCGATGAGCACCAGGCCGGCGAGCATGGCGAGGCCCCCCGAGGCGGTGATCAACCACGCCTGCTGGGCGGCGGCGCGGGCGGGCGCCAAGCGGTCATCGGTGCCGATGAGCAGGAAGCTCGTGGTGGAGGTGAGCTCCCAGAAGATGAACAGCAACAAGATGTTGTCGGCCATGACCAGACCGGTCATGGCGCCGGCGAACGCGACGAGGAGACCGGCGACCTTCCGTGCGTCCTCCGACCCCTCGAAGTAGGAGGCCGCGTAGGCGAACACCAGCACGCCGATGCCGCCGATCACCACGAGCATCACCATGGAGAGGCCGTCGGCCCGGAAGGACAGCTCGAGGTCGAGACCGGGCACCCACGACCACGACGCGGTCTCGGCCACGTTCGAACCGTGGCGGATCAGCTCGACCACCGCCCAGCTCACGGTGGCGAGCGGGGCGATCAGGCCGACCAGGAACGCCTTCGCTCCCAACGGACGACCCCACAGGCCGATCGCCGCGGCCAGGGCCGCATGGATCGCCAACAGGGTGATCACTCGAGGGGGCCTCCGAGGAGCCGGACGGATGCGAGCCGACCGCTCGGCACGTCGAGCGACGAGCCTACCCAACCGCCATCACGGCGAGGGTGGCCCGATCGCGTCGTCCGGACCGTGCTCAGCGTCGAGGGCGCTCGTGGCGGGGGATCCGCCGAGCGCGAAGAACGAGTGCGATCACCCGCCGTGCGGGATGACCTCGCGGAGCTCGCCGTTGTGCACGTCGAAGATGAACCCACCGACGACGAGGTCGTCGGGGATC
>JBBSTY010000211.1:0-3563 GCA_038235385.1 Acidimicrobiales bacterium
CCGGCGCCGCCGGCGAGATCGGGTCGGGAGCCCACCTCGGCGGTCACCGAGATCCGAGTGAGGTGACGCAGCTCCGCCAGGGTTCCGGTCTCCACCGTGGCCCCCCGGCGGATGATCGAGACCCGGTCGCACACCGCTTCGGCCTCGGCGAGGATGTGGCTCGACAGCAGCACCGCGCGGCCGTCGCGCCGCTCGGCCAGGATGAGCTCGCGGAACTGCGACTCCATGAGCGGGTCGAGACCCGACGTCGGCTCGTCGAGCAACAGCAGCTCGACATCGGATGCGAGCGCGGCGACGAGCGCGACCTTCTGCCGGTTGCCCTTGGAGTAGGCCCGACCCTTCTTGGTGGGATCGAGATCGAAGCGATCGAGCAGGGCGGCACGCCGCCTCGGGTCGAGGCCGCCGCGGAGGCGCCCGAGCAGGTCGATGATCTGGCCACCGGTGAGCTCGGGCCACAGGGCGACGTCGCCAGGCACGTAGGCCAGACGGCGGTGCAGGGACACGCTGTCCGAGCGCGGGTCCCCGCCGAGCACCGAGACGATGCCACCGTCGGCGCGCAACATGCCGAGCAGGATCCGTATGGTCGTGGACTTGCCCGATCCGTTGGGACCCAGGAAGCCGTGGATCTCCCCCGGCCGGACCTCGAGGTCCAGACCGTCGAGCGCCACCGTTCGGCCGAACGACTTTCGCAGCCCGCGCACCTGGATCGGCCACGATCCGGCGGTTCCTGCGCTCCCGGACGGCGTCGCGGCGATGCTCGACATGGACGAGATCCCTTCACGCGGCCGAGGGTGCGCAGCCGTGCCCCGCTGACCGTAGTGCGGTCGAGCGCTCTCGTCGGTGAACGGTCCGGACGAACCGCGTCAGGTCGGCGAGCGATCCTTGGCCGACTCGACCGGCAGCAGCGCGGCACCCACGAAGAAGCACACCGCGCCGACGAAGGTGCCCAGGTTGACGAGCGCGATGTTGGCCGGTTCACCGGTTCCGGGCAGGTAGCGCGCCGCGATCGCCGCTGCCCCGAACGCCAGGGACCCGACGAGGTTGAGCGCGCTGATGCCCCAACCCACCGATCGGTCGCTGCGAGGCCACACGCCGCGGTTCACCTCGGCGTAGGCGAGCCAACTGGCGAGCAGGAAGCAGATCGAACCGCCGATGTCCGGTGCCCAGATCAGGTGCTTCTGCCGCTCGAGGCTGAGGTCGGCGCGCGTCGCGGCGAAGGTGCTCACGTTGAAGAACACCGTCCCCACCAGTTGGATGATCGCCGCCCACCAGTCGATCCGGCGCGGGTTCCAGCCGAGCAGCCCTCGCAGGCCGCGCGGGCGGGGAGCCACAGGATCGACGCTCGTCGGGGCGACCGCCGCCTCCCGGTACTGCAGTGCCGCGGCCGAGGTGAAGAACACCGACCCGACGAAGAACGTCGCGGCCACGACCGGCGCATCGGCGCGGTCGAAGAAGAGCGGCAGGGACCCGAGCGCGAAGCAGGAGGCGCCCACCATGAACAGCGAACCCATCCACCAGCTCGACCGCGCCGGCCGCCCGCCCCATCGCCGCTCGAGGTCCCCGAGCCGCCGCCCCTCCGGCGGCCGCAGGCCGAGGCTCTTGCGGTTGCGTCGGGAGCTCCACTCGACCTGGCGTCCGTCGGTATCCTCCAGCAACGCATGGGTGCGGAACGGTCGCGGGCCCCACGATCGCACCAGCCGCCAACCCTCGGGCAGCCCCATCGGCGACGAAGACGTCTCGTTCGTCGTCGGTGGTGTGGTCAAGGGCTCAGCATGCCACGGCATGCAGTAGACACGGTCACCGGGCCTCAGCGCGCGTGACGGTCGTCGGAGCGACACGAACCCGAGCCTCCCGCGGTGTGGCCGCCGCCCTCGCCGCACTCACCTCGGTCGGCCTCCGCCTGGCGGGTCGCCGTGGCGGGCGCGCGACACGCCGTAGACGACGACACCGGCGAGGATCGGCAGCCAGAAGGAGACCAGGCGGTAGGCCAGCACCGCCAGCACCGCCCGGTTGAGGGGGACGCCGGCCACGTGGAGGAGCGCGGTGAGACCGGCCTCGACGAAGCCGAGCCCGCCGGGCGTGATGGGGATCATGCCGAGCACCGCGGTCGCTCCGTACGCCAGCAGGATCAGGCTGGGTCGCACGTGGGCGTGGACGGCCAACAGCGCAGCGACGAGCGTGAAGTAGTCGAACATCCAGCTCCCGGTGGCGGCGGCGAGCGCCTGCTTCCACTTCGGTCCGAGCTCGACGAGCATCTCGTCCCGGCTCGCCACCAGCAGGTCGGCGGTCGGCCCGTCACCCTTGCCCATGCGGCGCAGCACCGGCCCCGCCGACGGCCGCGCCTCCGGGCACGACCCGGCTGAGGGCGTTCCCGGTGAGCTGGGCCGTCGCGGCCACCGACCAGGGAACCGTCGGCAGGGCGAGGCGCACCATGGCCCAGCTGCACGCGAAGCTGGCCACCTCGAAGCCGACCATGGGCAGGAACCAACCCGGGTGCCGCACGTCGGCGAGCTGGGGGAGCTCGCCGTAGGTCTCGGTCAGCGTCGGCAGGAACCCGTACAGGACCAGCGCGGCGACCACGAGGAACCCGATGCGGATGAGCACCGCCCGTCGGTGCCCTCGCACCGGCTCGGACACCGCGACGACCTCGCTCACCGCAACGCCGGGTCGGTCGCGCCCGAGCGGAACGTGGCGATCACGAAGCGACGCGTTCGAGGAGGGATGGTTCCGCTCCGATCGTCATCGGCCTGCGCCTCGACCGGAACCGGATTCGGCGCACCGAGCCATCTCGATGGCTGGTGTCCTCACGGTAACCGGGTCGCCCCGGATCCGTCCTCGCCGAGGCGTCCGGCGTCAGGGGCCGCCGGAACCGTATCCTCCGGTGATGACGACGTTGCCACCTTGGACACCTTGGCATCCTCGTCGATGTGGGCGGTCGTGGCCTGCGGAGCTGGACCGGTAGCGATGTCGGTCCGCTCCTCGTCCCGAGCGGGTGCGTCACGACGCCTCGAGGGTCTCACCCTCGACGCCGCGTCGGCCGCCTCGCCGGACCAGGTGCTCGAACTGCTCGGCAGCGCGACGGTCGGACTCACGACCGACGACATCGCCGAGCGCCAGGAACGGTTCGGCCCGAACGCGGTGCGCTCCCACCACGTCGGTGCGCTGGCGGTGCTGGCCCGTCAGGTCGGGAGCCCACTGCTGTGGTTGCTGGTTGCGGCCGCGGCGGTGTCGGCGCTCGTCGGCGAGGGGACCGATGCGGCCATCATCGGGCTGATCCTTGCGGGCTCGGTCGGTCTGGGCTTCGTCAACGAATACCGGGCCGAGCGGGCCGCCGCCGCCATGCACTCGGAGATCCGCCACGTCGTCACCGTCACCCGTGATGGCGCGCCGTCGAGCGTCGAGGTCACCGACCTGGTGCCGGGCGACATCGTGCACCTCGAGGTGGGCACCATCGTCCCCGCCGACCTCCGGGTGCTGTTCGCCACCAACCTCGAGTGCGACGAGTCGATCCTGACGGGCGAATCGGTCACGTCCGAGAAGGCGGTCGAGGCGGTGCCTCCCGG
>JBBSTY010000212.1:0-3529 GCA_038235385.1 Acidimicrobiales bacterium
GAACTTCGGCTGCGGGTCGAGCCGGGAACATGCCCCGATCGCTTTAGCAGCAGCTGGTATCGAATGCGTCATCGCGGAATTTTACGCACGGATATTCTATCGCAACTCGATCAATGGGGCGTATCTAGTGCCAATCGAATGTCACGACCGCTTGATCGATCAGATTTGTACCGGCGACGTGGTTCGTGTTGATTTAGAAGCCAGCAAGCTCGTCAACGAAACGACGAAGCAAGAATGGACGTTGCAACCACTAGGCGATGTCGCCCCAATCATCGAAGCGGGCGGCGTCTTCAACTACGCACGCTCGCAAGGAATGTTGGGGTAACACGATGAACCATTTCGATGAACAAGGGGCGTCTCGCATGGTGGACGTTGGCCATAAGCCGATGACCGAACGTGCGGCGACCGCCAGCTCGAAGTCGAGGTCGAGCGGCGTGATCGGCTCGTACACCTCGGACGGGGCACCCGGTTCGATCCCCACGACGGCCCCGGCGGCGCGCAACGTCGAGATCCGCTCGCGGCGCTCGAAGTGCGAGCCGTCGTCGCCGCGCTCCTCGACGACGAGCTCGTCCCCATCGACGCGGATGCGCCGCTCGTCGTCGCCGTCGTCTCCCGCGGCGGGGAACCACGGCGACCCGAACCCTCCGGGCGTGGGTCGCAGACCGATGCGCCCGGTCGCTCGGTGGCGGGCGGGAGCCACGATGTGCTCGGCGATGGTGTGCCAGGAGATCCGGGTGGGTGTCACGCTCCCCGGTGCTGACGGCGCGCACCGCGCAGGGGTGGACGTTCGAGGGTCCGATGAGCCCATGGTGCTCCTCACGTCGACGGCCCCGACCCGAGACCGACCCGGGGTCGCTCACAGCCGATGTCCCGGTGAGCGTACCGGCCGGTGGTGGGTCGCCCCGAGCCGATCGCCCGATGCGAGCACGGAGCCCGCGGCGGTGGGCCGGCCGGCCGACCGGTCGGGTGCCGGAGCCGCATCGAGGGAGGCGGTGGCGAGCTCCGCGCGACGGTACGGTCGGGGAGACGTTCGACCGGGAGCTCGAGATGACCAGCACACCGACCAGCCCCACGGCCGACATCACCGTCGGGATCGCCAACGAGGAGTGGTCGGGCGATGCCCGCTACTTCGAGTACAGCGCGGCCGCCGACCCGATCCGGTCGGGGCACACCCCGCCCATCCCGATCCGACGGTTCCCGGCCTCGCTGCACCTCGGCGCACCCACCGGCATCGTGGCGCTCGACCTCTCGGCCGACCTCGGGCTGGCCTGGTCGCCCGCCACGAGCCCGGGCCTCGTGGCATCGTTCGTGACCATCGACGCCGGCGACCAGCTCGTGACCGAGTCCAGGGCGACCTCCGAGCTCTTCGTGGTGCTGCGCGGGTCGGGACGTTCGACGCTGCACGACCGGACGATCGAGTGGTCCGAGGGCGACCTGTTCGTGGTGCCGGGAGGCGGCTCCTCCGCACATCGCGCCACCATCGATGCCGCCTTCTACTGGGTCACCGACGAACCGCTGCTGCGCCACCTCGGCGTCGCACCCGTCGAGGCCCGCTTCACGCCCACCTTCTTCCCGGCCGAGCGGCTGCGCGCCGAGCTCGACCTCGTCGCCCGGGATCCGCTCGCGGTCGCCCGCAGCCGGGTGAGCGTGCTCGCCGCCACCGCGTCCCAGACCCAGACCCTCACCGCCACGCACGTGCTGTGGGCCATGTTCGGCCTGCTCCCCGTCGGAGCGGTGCAGCGACCCCACCGTCACCAGTCGGTGGCGCTCGACCTCATCCTCGACGCGCGACCCGGGTGCTACTCCCTCGTGGGCTCCGCGCTCGACGAGCAGGGCGAGATCATCGATCCGGTGCGGGTCGAGTGGGAGAGCGGTGGCGCCTTCGTCACACCCCCCGGGATGTGGCACGCCCACATCAACGAATCCGGTGTCCCCGCCCTGCTCCTGCCGATCCAGGACGCAGGGCTGCAGACCTACCTGCGGGCCCTCGACATCCGGTTCGCACCACGGACCACGCCGTGATCCACCGGCGCACTCGTGCCGTCTCGGTCCGCCTTGGTGCTCGATCGGATCCCGGCGGTAGATTCATCAGATGGCTGACGTGACCGAGGACCTCCCCCTCGCGGGTGATGAACGTCGTGGTCCGGTCCGCTTGGCCGCACCGGTGTGTCCCGCGAGCGCCACCGAACCGGTGCGCTTCACCCCGGCCGACCGACGGATGCGGGCCATCCTCCGGGTCGGCGACCAGGTGGATCCGGCGGCGCTGCTCGGCGCGCAGAAGGCGATGAGCAAGTCGATCATGGTCAGTGCCATCCGGTGCACGATCACCTACCTGCTCATCCCGCTCCTCGGGTCCACCGTCGCCCTCCTCGATGCGTTCAGCGCGCCGCTCAGCATCGCCCTCTGCCTCTTCGCCGGGTTCATGAGCATCCGCAGCATGCGGCGGTTCTGGATCGCCAACCACCCCAAGCGCTGGGCGTACACCGCGTTCGCCTCGGTCGTGCTGGTGGCGTTGACCATCGGCATCGGCGCCGACATCGTGCGCATCGTCGGCCGCTGATCCCCGCCATGGGCCGATGGCCCGGTCCGCGGTTCCGCTGACGCGAGCGGCTCGTCAATCGACCTGATCGCGCGCGGCGTACCCGGCGGCGGCCCCGGCGGCGGCCACGATCATCACCGGCAGCGCCCGGCGGGCGCCGAGCGATCGGATGGCCAGGCCGGTCGCGACCAGGTCCACCAGGTCGCTGATCATGGCCATGGTCACCCATGGACGAACCGGCGCGTCCCCGTCGAGGGCCTCGAGCGCGCCGACGCCCAGGGCCAGATCCCGCACGCCGAGCGCACGACTGAACACCTTGACCGCCGGCTGGCGGGCGACCTCGCCGATCCACGGACGTCCGGCGGTCCCGGGTGCGACGACGAGCGCGGCGCCGAGGGTGATGCGCCCGTAGGCGAGTGCGCGAGCGAGTTGACGGTGGTCCATCGGGCGAGTCTGACAGATCGCCGCCGGCAACCGCCCACCGCCATCCGGTGGGTGCGGTGGTGCGGCGCCGCCGGCTCGCTCGAACCCCTGGTGGCTCGATCGCCGCGCCGAACGGCGCCCGGGTGGCTTCGTCGAGCCGGCGAGGCTGCGCTAGGGTGACACGCCCGTCGCCCCTGCGACGGTCTCGCCGCTGCGGCGGTCGAGGGCGATTAGCTCAGTTGGCTAGAGCGCTTCCCCGACACGGAAGAGGTCGCTGGTTCGAGTCCAGTATCGCCCACCACGCACCATGTCCAGGCACCTCTCCGGAGGTGCCTGTGTCGTTGCGGGCCGGGGCGAGCTCCGGGATGTCCGATCCGATGCGGACCGGCCACCTACGATGCGGCGGGTCGCCGATCCGAGGGACGAGCGTGGTGAACGACAACGACAACGACGCCACGCGGCGGGCGAAGGCCCGGCGCGTCCCCGAACCGTCGTGGGGGGGGCCCGACGCATCGGCGCCCCCCGACCCCCGCGCCGCCCGGGGCGGGCGGGCGGGGCGGCCCCCCA
>JBBSTY010000213.1:0-3499 GCA_038235385.1 Acidimicrobiales bacterium
GACCGAACGCATCGACGCTGAGGTCTTGACCGGTGCGATGTGGGCCGAGCTGCGGCCGGCCATCGTTGGTGCGCTCCGGCACCTCGGCGCGGAGGGGCCGGGGCCCCGCGCATCCGCCGGGCGCACCGGACCGGCCACGCCCCAGGCGCCGCCGGGCGGCGACGCGATCACCGTCGCCATCGCCACCCGAGACCGGCCCGAGACGTTGATGCGATGCATCGCCAGCGTCCTCTCGGCCCGGCCGGCCCCTGCCGCGATCGTGATCGTCGACAACGCACCGTCGGACCACCGCACCCGTGACGGCGTGGCCGAGACCTACCGCAGCGATCCCCGGATCACCTACGTCGCCGAGCCGCGGCCGGGGCTGGGCCGGGCCCACAACGCCGCCCTGGCCCACATCACCACCCCGTACGTTGCGCTCACCGACGACGACGTGGTGGTCGACTCGGGTTGGATCGGCGCCCTCGGGGAGGCGTTCGCGTCCGGCGAAGACGTGGCTTGCGTCTCGGGTCTGATCCTCCCGGCCGAGCTCCGCTCGCCGGAGCAGTGGTGGATCGAGTGCTCCACCGGGTTCGGCAAAGGCTTCCAGCGTCAGGTCCGCTCGTTGCGCACCCGGTCAGGCGAAGGACCCCTCTTTCCCTACGACGCCGGTTCGTTCGGGTCCGGTGCGAACATGGCGTTCTCCATGGCCTTCCTCGAGACGATCGGCGGATTCGACGACGCGCTCGGCACCGGCACCCGCTCGATGGGGGGCGACGACCTGGCCGCCCTCCACCGGGCGGTGGCGACCGGCCACGACCTGGTCTACGAGCCCGCAGCGATCGTCTTTCACCGCCACCACGACAACCTGGCCGCGCTCCGCCGGCAGGCCTACGGCTACGGCGCCGGCCTCACCGCCTATCTGGCCAGCCTCGTGGTGGCCCGCCCATCAGAAGCACTCGCCATCGCCCGCCGGGCGGTTCCCGGCATCGGCCGGATCTTTCAGCCGTCGTCGACGCTCAACGCCCGACGGCACCCCGATTACCCGTCGTCGCTCGTGTGGCGCGAACGCGCCGGGATGGCGGCTGGACCACTGGGCTACGTGCGCCAGCGGATGAGCGACCGGGCCGACCGGGCGGTGGCATGACGACGCCCCCGCCCATCCCGATCCTCCTCTACCACAGCGTCGCTCCCGACGCGCCCGAGGGGCTCGCACCGTTTGTCATGGATCCCGATCGCTTCGAGTCGCACATGCAGCTGCTCGCCGAGCGCGGCCTCCACGGTGTCACCGTGAGTGAGCTGTGCGACCGCCTGGACCGGGGCGAGGCCATGCCGAGCGACACCGTGCTGGTCACCTTCGACGACGGGCTCGCCGACTTCGACGAGTACGCCTGGCCCGTGCTGCGCTCCCACGGCATCGCGGCCACGATGTATGTGGTCAGCGGGCACATCGGAGGCGACGCCGAATGGCTCGGACGGTTCGGCCCCGCTCCCCGCATGCTCAGCATGGAGCAGATCCGGCGGCTCGACGCCGAAGGCTGCGAGATCGGCGCCCACAGCGCCTCGCACCGCGAGCTCGACGCGATCCCGCGTCCGGAGCTGGTCGACGAGGTCCGCGGTGCACGATCGACCCTCGCCATGGGCCTCGGCCACCCGGTCCGCTCCTTCGCCTATCCGCACGGCTATCACGACCGGGCCGTGAAGGACGCCGCCAAACGGGCTGGTTTCGACTCCGCCTGTGCGGTGCGGAACATGCTCAGCTCGCCGAGCGACGACCGGTACGCGCTGGCGCGCATCACGATCGACGCCTCCTGGGACGCGGCCCGGCTCGCACGCGTCCTCGATGGCGAGGACCTGCGCGTTGCGCCCCGGCGCCAGCAGCTCCGCACGATCGGGTGGCGGACCTACCGCAGATGGCGGCAACGCCTTGGGAGCCGGACATGACCCACGTGACCACGACGACAACCACGACGGCCACGACGGCCACGACGACGATCGCAGCCGTCACCAGCCCCGCCCCGACCGCGCGTTGGGACGCCTGCTACCGCGCCGACCCCTCCGCCCTGCCCACCCAGTCACCGGCGTGGCTCCGCGCCATGGAGGCCACCGGACGGTGGCGCGACGCAAGCCGGCACTACCGGTTCGACGATGGTGGCGAGCTCGTCCTGCCGATGGTCCGCCGGCGTTGGCCCGCCGGGGCGGTGTCGCTGAGCTCGATGCCCGACGCCTGGGGCTACGGCGGCCTGACCGGATCCGCGATCGAGGCCGAGCACACCAGCGCCGTCATTACCGACCTGGAGACGATCCGCTCCGGTTGGATCCGCATCCGACCCAACCCGCTGCACGCGCCGGCCTGGGCGGCCGCAGCCTCGACCTCGTCGGCCGCGATGGTCGCCATCCCCCGTCGGGCGCACGTGCTGACGCTCGATCGATCGGCCGACGAGATCTTCCGGACGAAGTTCACCTCATCGTGTCGCCGCGCGGTCCGCAGCGCCGAGAAGGCCGGACTCGAGATCGAGGTCGACACCTCGGGTCGATCGTGTGGCATCTTCCACGACCTGCTGATGCGCTCGGTCGACCGCTGGGCGGGCTCGCAGCACGAACCCTTGGCACTGGCGCGGTGGCGAGCGAACCGTCGCGATCCGCTGGCGAAGTTCGAGGCCTGGTCGCGCGAGCTCGGAGGTGGCTGCCACGTGCTCGTCGCCCGCCGGGCCGGCACCCCGATCGCGGCCATGGTCGTGCTCCAGGGACACAACGCGCACATGACCCGCAGCGCCATGGACAAGGAGCTCGTCGGCCACGACCGCCCGAACGAACTGCTCATGTGGCGCGCCATCAGCGATGCCGTCGACGCGGGCTGCGCGTCGTTTCACCTCGGCGAGTCGGGAACGTCGGTGAACCTCTCCCGGTACAAGGAAAAGTACGGCGCCGTGGGCCTCGACTACGCCGAGCACCGCATCGAGCACATCCCCGCCACGCGCATCGACGGAGCGGCCCGAGGAGCGGTGAAGCGCCTCATCGGATTCGAAGGATGATGCATCCCCGCCTTCGCGGCGCCGCCTCGGTCGTCACCGCCATCTGCCTGCTCGGCGCGCTGAGCACCGGATGCTCATCGAGATCCGACGCGCTGACGGCGCGTCCGATGGCGACCGGGCACTGGGTCATCGACCGGCGCGACACCTTCGGCGGTTCGACGCTCGACCAAAAGCTCTGGGCCACCTGCTACTGGTGGGAACGCGACGGCTGCACGAACCTCGGCAACCAAGAAGCCCAGTGGTACGACCCGGGCCAGGTCCACACCAGCGACGGCCAACTCCACCTCGTGGCCGCACCCGAGCCGTCGAAGCACCTCGGTCGGTCGTTCTCGTACCGGTCGGGGATGGTCAGCACGGGCCGGATCGGAAACGGCCCCGATGACGCGGCCCGGTACGCCTTCACCTACGGCTACGTCGAGGCCCGGTTTCGCACGCCGAGCGGCCAGGGCCTGTGGCCCGCCATCTGGATGCTCCCCGTGACCAAC
>JBBSTY010000214.1:0-3323 GCA_038235385.1 Acidimicrobiales bacterium
GCCGGCCCCGCGACCGGTGCCGCCCGTGCGGGGTCGGCACCGGTCGGTGGCGGTCCAGCCGACCCGGTCGCCGTCGCCGGCGCAACGACCTCGGGCCGCCAGGGTCTCTTCGCCGACATCAGCGACCTCGGTCTCGACACGCACGAGGTCGGCGACGGGCTCTTCGCCTCGGCCCCGCCGCCCGCAGGCCCTGACGTCGCCGTCACCGACCGGACCCTGGTCGATCCGGAGGCCTGGGTCGACGAGGACGTCCGCGACGATCCGTCCCCGCCGGCTCGTCCGCGTGCGCTGCCCGATCCCGGCCCACCCAGCCTGGTGCCCCGAGCGGGCGACTCCGGCGAGTTCTACGGGGCCCCGTCCGAAGCCGCGTCCTATCGAGGCCGGCCGGCAGCGCCCGGGCCGTCCGCGGCATCCGATGGCGACGACCCTGGTCCGTCGCGCCCGCCGGTGGAGCGCATCACCGAGCGCCAGGGCGATGCCGCCGCCATCGCCGACCTCTACCGGGAGCCGCCCTGGCGCGACGCCACGACTCCGGCGTTGCCCGGGTTCGAGGCGACCGACGACCCCGCGAACGGCAACGATCGAGGCGACCCGGCTCGGTGATCAGGCGGGATCGTCGGGCAGGTCGATGCGCGCCAACCACAGGCCGGGAGCATCGATCTCGGCCGGCGTCGGCAGGTTCCGCTCGGACGCCCACAGGCGGGCCAGTCCCTCGTCGGACGACCGTTCCCGGACCCCGGCGACGAACGCCGATCCTCGGTCGTACGCGGCCTGGCCGAGCTCGAGCCCGAAGAGCTGCTCGACGAAGCGATCCGACGACGCCGCTTCGGCGCGTCGGCGGCGCAGCGCCTCGGTGAGCTGGTCGTAGCCGGTGAGCAGGTTCCCGCCGACCTCGTCCATCACGACATCGACGTAGCCGACGATCGCACAGACCAACGCCTCGAGCTGGGGGAGCAGGGCCCGCTGCGCGGGCGACTGGATCGCACCGAGGACCACCTCGGGGTTGCCCATCATGTTCTGCAGGGCCTCCGGGCCGGTGAGGTCCATGCTCTCGAAGCCGCCGAGCTCCTGCTCGAGGCGACCGGGGTCCGGCTCGAACCCGGCGAGGTACTGGCTCAGGAGCTGATCGAGGCGGGCACGCACGTGGGGCACCCCGATGACCGCGTGGTGCGCGACCTCGTGCAGGCACACCCACAGGCGCAGGTCGTCGGCCGGGAGGCTCCATTCGCGGCCGAACTCATCGAGGTTGGCGACGACGAGGAGGATCCGATCGCCGGCCGGGCGGGGGATCGGCAGGTCGTACTGGCCGAAGCACCGCTGGGCGAGGTGGCCGACCATGCTCCCCGCGGTGAGCCCGAGCATCATCGGCCCGATCATCTTCAGGAGCGGCGCCATGAAGCCCATCGGATCGTTGGGGTCGGCGAGGTCCTGCGAGGGGTCCGTCTGCTCGCGATCGTTGAGCGAGGTGGCCAGGATCTCGAACAGCGGGCGGTAGTCGTCGAGGGTGTGCTGGGCCCAGGTGGCACGGTTCACGGGCGTGATCGCCACGCCCTGGCCGCCCGGTGCAGGGTCGAGACCGGTGGCGTTGGCGATCTGCAGCTCGGCGACCCGTGCCAGCTGCTCGATCTTGATGCGCTCCAGCGGGTCGACGTTGGTGTCGGGCTCGTCCCCCGTGGCGATCGAGAGCGCGAACTGACGGGCGGCGTCCCACGACATCGACCCCTGGTTCTGGAACATCTTGGCCAGGTCGCCGAAGATCGGGAGTCCCTGGAAGGGGTTGTCGGCCCCGAACGGATCGTTTCCGGCGTCGTCGCTCACCCCTGCATCGTAGGCGGGGCCTCGGCTCGTCCGGTCCTCGCGGGTCGGTTCCGCGCGCCACATGGTCGGAATGGTCGCCGCCGCGATGCATCGGTCATCATGGCCCCCGGTGTGCAGCTCCATCGCCACCGCCGACGGCAGCGAACGCGGGAAGGGGAGAGCGGTGACGGGCACGGTGGTCGTCGTCGGTGCCACGGTGCCGTTGGGGCGACGGGTCACGAACCTGCTCAGCGCCCGTGGGTACGAGGTGCGCGTCGCCAGGCCCGGTTCCCACGACCACACCGACGTGCTGGCGGGCGCAACGGCCCTCGTGCACCTGGGCATGCCGGTCCGGCCCGAGCGCGGCCTCGACGGCACCGCCCTCGCCGCGCCCGACGAGGCCGCCACGCGGCGGTTGCTCGGTGCGGTCGGCGGGGCCGGGGTCGATACGGTCGTCTGGCTGTCGTCGGCCATGGTGTACGGCGCGTGGCCCGACAACGCCGTCCCGCTCACCGAGACGGCGCCCCGCCGGCCGAACCCCGGTCTCCGCTTCGCCGAGGAACGGTCCGATCGCGACCGCCAGGTGCTCGAGTGGTCCGATGCGAACCCCGGCGTCCGGGTCGTCGTGCTCCGCCCGGCCGTGACGGTGGACCCCGACGCCTCCGGGTGGCTGCGACGTTCGCCGTGGTCGCGCACGGGCATGCAGGCGGACGCCGTCGACCCACCGTCGCAGTTCGTCCACCTCGACGACCTCGCGTCGGCGTTCGTGCTGGCGGTCGGCGGCCCGCTCGTCGGGCCGTGCAACGTCGCTCCCGACGGGTGGATCCCCCTGGAACGGCTTCGAGCGATCGGCGGGCCCAAGCCCCGCCTGCACCTACCGGAGCGGGCCGCCACCGTCTGGGCTCGGGCCCGTTGGGGCCTGGGCCTCTCCGGCACACCACCGGCGGTGCTTCCCTACACGATGCATCCCTGGGTGGTGGCCAACGATCGGCTGCGGGCCGCCGGGTGGGAGCCGGGGCACAGCAACGAGGAGGCGTTCGTGGAGGCCGACGACGGTGGCCCGTTCGCGTCCATGGATCCGCGGCGTCGCCAGCTCGTCTCGCTCGGTGTCGTCGGCGGACTCGGGCTCGGCTTGGTGGCAGGTGTGGTCGCGATGGTGCGCCGCCACGTCCGCGGCCGGTAGCGCACCGGCCCCGAGCGAGCCCCCGGCGTGGTCGGCGACCGGTGCGGGCTTCGCTAGGGAAGCTCCGGTTGACCGGCGACGGGGAAGATCTTGGTGTACAGCTCGCCGTCTCGGATGAACGAGACCTTCACCTGGTTGCCGGGCTGGAGGCGGCGCGTGGCGACATCGAGGTCGTTGAAGCCACCGATGACGGCGTCGTCGATACCGGTGATGACGTCACCGACGCGGATGTCCGCGTTCTGAGCTGGGCTGCCGATGTCGACGAGGGTGACGAAGACCCCGCCGGCCACATCGCGGCGCTGCGCCTCGTCGCGGTCGAGGTCGCGGCCCTTGGTGATGCCGA
>JBBSTY010000215.1:0-3323 GCA_038235385.1 Acidimicrobiales bacterium
CAACCTCTTTCGCACCCTGATCGAGCACGGCGCCTGGCAGCAGCGGCGCCACTTCCGCTACGAGACCTGGGTGCCCGAGCCGCGTCTGGGAGGTCGGTGGCCCACCGACACCGAGACCGAGTCCACCCGCCTCGAGCTGACGCGGTCGTTGCGTGCCCGGTACCGGGTGGACCTCGATCGTGGCGGTCTGGCGCAGTACCGCGACGGTCGCGACAGCGTCGCGTTCCACCGCGACCGGGAGATGGGCTGGCTCGAGGACACCGTGATCGCGGTGCTCAGCCTCGGCGCGAAGCGGCCGTGGCTCCTCCGTCCCCGCAGCTCCCGTGACGCCGACCGGTCCCGACTCGATGGTGACCCCACCCCCGCCCTCGACCTCTCGCCCGCGAGCGGCGACCTGGTCGTGCTCGGTGGCCGTTGCCAGGCCGACTGGCTCCACGCGGTGCCCCGGACCTCGACGCCCGTTGGCCCGCGCATCTCGATCCAGTGGCGGTGGACCTCACGGCGGGGGCGTCCCGAGGAAGGGCCCAACTTCGGGGATCCCCGGTTCTTCTCCGACCGGTGACCACCGTGGCCGATCGGTCCACGCAACGGGCGGGGTCAGGAATCGGTGAAGGTGGGCGGACGTCGGGCCATGAACGCGTCGAGGGCCTCGGCCATGTCGCCCGTGGTGCTGGCGAGCAGCTGCGTGCGGTTCTCGAGGTCGATGCCCGCCGTGAGGCTGCCGATCTCGAGCTGGCTCCACATGACCTCCTTGGTCATCTGGACCCCGAACGGGCTGTTGGCGGCGATCGATCGGGCGGTCTCGAGTGCAGCGCCGAGCAGCTCGTCGTCGGGCGCGGTGCGGATGGTGAGACCGATGCGCTCGGCCTCCGCGGCGTCGACGAAGCGGCCGGTGAGGAGCAGCTCGTACGCGCGTGACGCGCCGATCAGACGCGGGAGCAACCAGGAGACGCCGATGTCGCAGCCCGAGAGCCCGATGCGCACGAACGCCACGTTGAAGCGCGCACTGGTCGCGGCGATGCGGATGTCGCTCGCCAACGCGAGGGCGAGACCACCGCCGGACGCGGCGCCGTTCACCGCGGCGATCACCGGTTGGCGCAGCGATCGCATGAGCGGCACCAGCGATGCGATGGACTGCTGCACCACCAGGCCGGCCTGTGCCCGGCCGAGGCCTTCGGCCTCGGGCGGCGATGCGCCCTCCTTGAGGTCGAGCCCGGCGCAGAAGGACGGGCCGGCGCCCGTGAGGACGATCACCCGGCAGGTGCGGTCCCGGTGCAACCCCGTGAACGCGTCACGCAAGCCCTCGATCAGGGCCACGTTCATGGCGTTGCGCTGCTCGGGCCTGTTCATGGTGACGACCGCGACGCCCTCGTTCGCGCGGTCGATCTCGATCACCGACATGTGCTCCCCCTCGATGACGTGACGCGGCGTCCACCCGGAACCTAGTGCCCGAACCGTCGGCTCCTGCGAGCTCGTCCGCATCGGCACTAGACATGGCCGGATGGCCCGCCCACGACCCTTCCGCTTCGGCGTCACCGCCAACCAGGCCGCCTCCGGGGAGGAGTGGCGTGAGCTCGCCCGACGGGTCGAGGAGCTCGGGTACTCGACCCTGCTGGTCCCCGATCACTTCAACGACCAGGTGGCGCCCATCCCCGCCCTCGCCGCGGCCGCCGAGGCCACGTCCCGCCTGCGCCTGGGGACGCTCGTCCTCGACAACGACTACAAGCATCCGGTGATCGTCGCCAAGGAGCTGGCGACCATCGACGTCCTGTCGGGCGGGCGGGTGGAGTGGGGCATGGGCGCCGGTTGGTTCACGCCGGACTACGACCAGGCCGGGCTGCCCATGGATCCGCCGGCCGTGCGCGTCGACCGGCTCGACGAGGCCATCACGGTCATGAAGCACCTCTTCGGCGATGGGGTCACCGACTACGACGGCGAGCACTACACCATCCGTGGGTTGGCGGGTCGGCCGACCCCGGTGCAGCGGCCGTACCCTCCCCTGCTCATCGGCGGCGCCGGCGAACGGATGCTCGGGATCGCGGCTCGGCGGGCCACCATCGTCGGCATCGCGCCGAGCATCACCACCAACGCCATCTTCGGCGATGCCCGTGAGCTTCCCGCCGATGCGGCCGACCGCCAGCTCGCCCGTGTGCGCACGGCCGCAGGCGAGCGCTACGACCGGCTGGAGATCACCATGGTCGCGTCGGCGTTCACGGTCACCGACGACCGTGAGCGGGTGCTCGCGAACGTCTCGTCCTCGATGGGCCTCGCACCCGCCGACGTCGCCGCGTCGCCGCACCACCTGATCGGATCGATCGATCAGCTCGCGGCGTCGCTGGAGGAACGACGTGATCGGTGGGATGTGTCGTACTGGGTGATCCCGGTCGCGCAGGCCGAGGCCGCCGCGCCGCTGGTCGCCCGCCTCGCCGGTCGCTGACGGCGACCACGAGGTGCAGCGATCCCTACGTCGTGTAGTCGGCGTTGATGCGCACGTAGCCGTCGGTGAGGTCGCAACCCCAGACCGTCGCGGTGGCGTCGCCGAGGCCGAGGCTCACCCCGATCGACACCTCGTCGGCGGCCATGATCGTCTCGAGTGCGACGAGGTCGGCATCGCCGAGCGGCGTGGGGAACACCTCGATCGGTCCGAACCGGATGGTGGTGCGCGACGGCTCGATGTCGGGGTACTCCGACGCCTTGCCCACGGCCATCGCCACCCGGCCCCAGTTCGGGTCGGCGCCGTGCACCGCGGTCTTCACCAGAGGTGAGTTCACGATGAGCTTGGCGACCCGTTTGGCCTGACGCTGGTCGGCGGCGTGGTCGACGGTGACCTCGACCAGGGTGGTGGCGCCTTCACCGTCGCGGGCGATCATCTTGACCAGATCCAGCGCGACGGCGTGGAGGGCGGTCTCGAACGCCCCGAGGTCCACCGGTCCGGCGAGGCCGTTGGCGAGCACGATCGCCGTGTCGCTGGTCGAGGTGTCGGTGTCGATGCTGAGGCAGTTGAACGTCGACGCGACGACGCGCCGGAAGATCACATCGAGGTCGGCTGCGCCGACCTCGGCATCGGTGACGACGTAGGTCAACAAGGTGGCCATGTCCGGCTCGATCATGCCGACGCCCTTGGCCACTCCGACGATCGTGGCGTCGCCGACGGTGGCGGTGGAACGCTTGGCGACGGTGTCGGTGGTCATCATGGCCTGGGCGACCCGGTCGAGCTCGGCGGGTGCGAACCCGACGTCGCCGGCCACGAGTCGGTCGAGGTGCGCGGTGATCCGGTCCATGGGCAGCGGTCGGCCGATCACGCCGGTCGACGAGATGAGGAC
>JBBSTY010000216.1:0-3258 GCA_038235385.1 Acidimicrobiales bacterium
GAGAGCGCGAGCGCGACCGCAGCCGCCATCAGCAGACGGATCACCGTGCCCCTCCCCCGGTGGTCGTGGCGGGTCCCCGCAACTCGTGGAGCAGTTCGCGTGCGACCTGGCGGTCGTCGAAGGGTGTCACCAGCTCGCCGATGGTCTGGGTCGTCTCGTGGCCCTTCCCGGCGATCACGACGACGTCGCCCGGCGCTGCGGCACGCAGGACCAGCTCGATCGCTCGGCGGCGGTCCGGCTCGACTCGCACGTCGACGGCCCGGGGTTCGATTGCCTGTCGGGTTCCTTCTCGCACGGCCTCGATGATGGTCGCGGTGTCCTCCGAACGTGAATTGTCCGCGGTCAGCACCACCTGATCGGCGCCCGAGGCGGCGACGGCTCCCATGGCTGGTCGCTTCCCGGGATCACGATCGCCGCCACATCCGAACACGACGCGCACCGATCCCCCGGCGGCCACCTCGACGGCCGACTCGAGCACCCGCTCGAGCCCGTCCGGCGTGTGGGCGAAGTCCACGACCACCGAGAAGGGCTGACCTTCGTCGATGAGCTCGAAGCGACCGGGGAGCGACAGGGGCTGCGAGAGCCCTCGGGCCACCACCTCGGGCGGGATGCCGAGCAGAACCGCCGTCTCGGCCGCAGCCAGCGCGTTCGAGACGTTGAAGCGACCGCCGAGGGGGCTCGTCACCTGGTGTCCCCGCCAGACGAAGCTCGAGCCGACCCGTCCGACCTGCAGGTCCTCGACGTCGTCGAGGGAGTAGCCGACGGTCTCGATGAGCGCCGAGTCACGGAGCAAGCGGCCCGACGGGTCGTCCACGTTCACCACCGCCCGGTTCGAGAAGGCCGGTGTGAAGAGCCTGGCCTTGGCCTTGAAGTAGGCGTCCATCGTCGCATGGAAGTCGAGGTGGTCCCTCGAGAGGTTCGTGAACACCACGACGGCGAAGGCGGTGCCGTCCACCCGGTGCAGGTCGAGCGCGTGCGACGACACCTCCATGGCCACCGAGTCGATCCCCTCGGCCAATCGTTCGGACAACCAGCGCTGCAGGTCGGGCGCCTCCGGCGTCGTGCGGGGACCCGACAACGTGCCGAGCACGGCCGGCGAGCGGCGGGCCTCCCGGAGGATCGAGTCGAGCAGGTGGGTGACCGTCGTCTTGCCGTTCGTGCCGGTGACACCGATCACGGTGAGGTGGCGCGACGGATCACCGTGGACGGCGGCGGCCGCCACCGCCATGGCCACGCGAACGTCCGCGACGATCAGCTGGGCGACCGGCAGGTCGAGGCGGTGGTCGACCAGGAGCGCCGACGCTCCCGCGGCGACGGCGTCGGATGCGAAGTCGTGACCATCCGACACGGCCCCGACGACGCAACAGAAGAGATCCCCCGGTCGCACGCGGCGCGAGTCGTGTGCCACCCCGGACACGACCGTGGCGGGGTCGCCGAGGAGGGTCGCTCCAGGCAACCGATCGATGACGATGGCGAGGTCCGCTTCAGGCGCCATGCTCAACCGGCTGCGCCGATCGACGCCTCGGTCGCCGTGGTTCCCGGTCCTCGGCGGGCGCGCTCATCCGGCACCCCAGTTGTTCGCGGCGCTGTAGCGGGGCGCAGTCGTCGTCGGCCCGCCCGCGCCCCAGTTGTTCTCGGCGGTGTAGAGCGGAGGTGTCGTGGGCGCCGTCGGAGCCTGCTGGTGCGCCGGTGCGGTCGGGACATCGGTCTCGTTCGTCGCGACTGCGGTCGATCCTCCCTGGTCCACCGGCGACCCCGCGGCCGGGCCACGCAAGCGCCCGCTCTCGGTTCGGGTGACGGATGCGTCCGGGGTCTCGTCGCTCTCGGGCGTGAGGTTCACGGCGGAGGTGTCGTCGGCGACGTGGGCGGCGGCGAGATCCACCGACGGTGGAGCGATGGCGTAGTGGCGAAGCGCGGTCTCACCGATCTTGGAGAAGGCTGGCGCGGCGACCACCCCGCCGAAGATGCCCTCCTTGGTGGGCTCGTCGATGATGACGATGATGGACAGCTCGGGCGCCTCGGCGGGCACGAACCCGACGAACGTCGCCTGGTAGTGCATCGCGCCGTCGGGCCAGGTGTACCCGCCGCCCGGATGCGGCTTGCGGCTCGTCCCGGTCTTGCCGGCCGGGGTGTACCCCTTGATCGCGGCCATCTGGCCGGTGCCGTCCTCGACGACGCTGCGCAGCATGAGGTTCATCTTGTTCGCCGTCTCACGGGAGATCACGCGTCGGCTCGCACCCTCGACGGGGACGTTGGCGTGGGTGGTCCCGTCGGCGTCGACCGTGGCGGCAACCAGCTTCGGCGGCACGTAGATCCCGCCGTTGGCGATGGTGTTGTACGTCTGGAGCATCTGCAGGGGCGTCACCGAGACGCCCTGCCCGATGGGGAACGAACCCTTCGAGGAGCAGTCCCAATCGGCGGGAGCGCGGATGGTGCCCGCCGCCTCGTTCGGGAAGCCCACCGCGGTCTTCTCCCCGAAGCCGAACGAGCGCATGTAGCGATAGAGCTCGTCCTTGCCGATCTGATCCGCGAGCTTGATGGTCCCGATGTTGGACGACTGGGACAAGATCGTCGAGACGGGCCAGCCCACGTTGCCGTGGTAGTCGTGCTCGCTGAAGAGCTGGTCGCAGATCTGGAGCTCGTCGGGCACGTTGATGACCGTGTCCGGCTCGACCTTGCCGTCCTCGATCGCGCCGGCGACGCTCACGACCTTCATGACCGAACCGGGTTCGTACACCGTCGTGAGCCCTGCGTTGTTGCCGTCGACGGACACCGCGCCGGTCTCGGGATCGCTCACCACGTTGGCCATCGACAGGATCTCGCCGGTATCGGGCTTCATGACGATCGCCATGCCGCTCTTGGCGCCGGCGTCGGCCACCTGCTCGCTCAGGATGCGCTCGGTGTCGAACTGGAGCGACCGGTCGAGGGTGAGGCGGAGGTCGGTTCCTCGCTCGGCGGGGATCAGTGACTGGTCGCCGACCGAGATCGTGCGGCCCTGGGGGGTCCGCTCGAGCACGAGCTTGCCCGGCGTGCCGGTGAGTGCGTCGTCGTACTGCGCCTCGAGGCCCGAGATCCCGGTCCCGTCGATGTCGACCTGACCGATGATCGACTTGGCGACGTCGTCGGACGGCGTGAACCGCTTGGGCTCGTCGATCATCGCCACACCCGGGAGGCGGTCGACGGTCTTGCCGTCGTGATCGGTGGACTCCTTGAGCGCCCGGACCTGCTGGGCGCCCTCGGGCGTGACCTGGCGCGCCC
>JBBSTY010000217.1:0-3232 GCA_038235385.1 Acidimicrobiales bacterium
GACCGCCGTGGTCGGGTCCGGGCCTCGGAGACTGGGTCTCGTCGCTCGACGAGGCCGGGGACACGCGGGGGGTGCACCGGATCCGCGACGCCATCGCCGCCGGCGACGTGTACCAGGTGAACCTGACCCGACGGATGAGCGCACCGATGCCAGGTCCGGCGTCGCCCGGCTCCCCCACCGACATCGCCGCGCTCGGTGCCGCCCTCGCCATCGGCAACCCGGCCCCGTTCAGCGCAGTGGTCCGCATCCCGTCACATCGGATCCACGTGGCCTCCGCATCGCCGGAGCGGTTCCTCTCCCGCCGCGGGCAAGCCGTGTCGTCGTCACCCATCAAGGGCACGGCGACATCGGCATCGGCGCTCCTGGCCAAGGACCGAGCCGAGAACGTGATGATCGTCGATCTCGTCCGCAACGACCTCGGCCGAGTCTGCGACTGGGGCACGGTTCGGGTGCCGTCGTTGCTCGCCGTCGAGCAGCATCCCGGCCTCGTGCACCTGGTCAGCACGGTCGATGGTCGTCTCCGTCCCGGCCTCGGATGGGCGGACGCGATCGACGCCACCTTCCCGCCCGGTTCGGTGACCGGCGCCCCGAAGCTGGCGGCGCTCGAGCACATCGCCGCGCTCGAACCGGTGTCCCGTGGCGTCTACTGCGGTGCGATCGGCTGGGTCGACGCAGATCGCGTCGCCGGCGACCTCAACGTCGCCATCCGCACGTTCTGGGTGGCCGACGACCACCTCCACCTCGGAACGGGTGGTGGCATCACCTACGACTCGACCGCCGCAGGCGAGTGGGCCGAGACCGAGCTCAAGGCACGTCGTCTGCTGCAGGTGGCCGCCGGGGCGATCGCACCGCTGCCCGACCCGGTGGCTCGGGCGACACCCGTCGGGTCGCCACCCGGGCGTCGTGCCAGGATCGGGCGGTGACCTCCAGCTCGCTCCTCTGGATCGACGGTGCGCTCGTCGCCACCGCCGAGGCCCGACTCTCCCCTCTCGACCACGGTGTCACCGTCGGCGACGGTGTGTTCGAGACGATGAAGGTCGTGGCCGACGCCGGCGGGTCGTCGCGTGCGTTCGCCCTCACCCGCCACCTGCGGCGGCTCCGCCGCTCGGCGGACGGCCTCGCTCTTGCCGTCGACCGCAGCGACGACGAGCTGCGGGTGGCCGTCCAGCAGGTGCTCGACGCCAACGCCGCCGACGCGGGACGGGTACGGATCACCGTCACCGGCGGGATCGGGCCGCTCGGGTCCGACCAGCCGACCGGCCCGGCGACGATCATCGTGGCCGCGTCCGCATCGCGCCCGTGGCCGGCCGTCACCGACGTCGCCGTGGCGCCGTGGAGCCGGAACGAGCGATCCGCCGTGGCGGGGCTCAAGACGACGTCGTACGCCGAGAACGTGGTCGCGCTGCGCCACGCCCACGTGCGCGGTGCGAGCGAAGCGCTGCTGGCCAACACCGCCGGCCAGCTCTGCGAAGGGACGGGATCGAACGTGTTCGTGGCCATCGACGGGCGGCTGGTCACGCCACCCCTCACGTCGGGCTGTCTGGCCGGCATCACCCGCGAGCTGCTGCTCGAGGTGATCGACTGCGACGAATCCGACCTCCCGATCGGACGGCTGGCCGAAGCCGACGAGGTGTTCCTCACCTCGTCGACGCGCGACGTGCACCCGGTGGCCACCATCGACGGCGTCGCCGTCGCCTCGTGCCCGGGTCCGCGCACGCTCGCCGCCGCCGAAGCCTTCGCCGCGATCGAGCGGCGCACCCTCGATCCCTGATCTGCCCCCATCCCCCTCCCCCGTGAACGAAATTGCGGCGGTCAGCCCCCTGTTCGGGGCTGAGCGCCGCACGTTCGGTCAGGGGCGGCGACGTGTCGAGGTCGACGCCAGCCATCGGGTGTCGCGTTCGGCCGAACCGCCGCGGGTGCGTCGAACGGTGACCATGGCGACGACGATCGCACCCGCCAGCGCCACGCCGGCGATCAGCAATCGGTTCTGGGCGGGAGCGGGACAGGCCACGTTCTCGGCGGTGTCGTCGAAGGCGGGATCCGGCGGCATCAGCACCTCGTAGACCGCCGGACCGCAGGCGAGCTCGACCCCGTCGGAGGTGACCGCGTGGAACGGTACGACCGCCACGACGAGCGCACCGGCGCCGACCAGGAAGCAGAGGACGAGGACGATCCGGCCGGGGATCCGACGCCACCGGATCGGTCGACGGGGTGCGGAGCCGATCGGCGGGCGTCCGCCGCCGGAGGCGGGTGGTCGGGCGGGGCCGGCGGCGGCGGGGGTGGAGGCGGCGGGCAGCATGGGCATCGGGATCGTCAGCGTCGAGCAATCTTCGTCAGCGTCAGCGTCGAGCACATCGGCGTCGGCGGCTACTTCTGAACATCGAGCATTCAGGATCGGGGATCGGGGTCGGGCGGGTGTCGATCCGTCCGCCACCGTACAACCGCGGGACCGGGTCCTCAGCACTCTCCGGCTCGACGCGGCACGAGCTGAGCGATGATCTCGGCGTCGTCCACCGTCTGGATGCGGCGAAGATGTCGGCGGCGCCGCGCCAGGAACGGCGCCTTGGCGGCGACGCCGCCGAGCGCCCGGGTGTGCAGCCAGGCGCGTCGCAGGTCGGTCTTGTCCGCGGTCATGGGGCGACCCCGGCGAGCGACCCGCAGGCCCACCTCGCCCACCGTGGCGGCGATCGATCCTGCGAACGCTGCGGTCTGGCGGGCGGCGAGGCCGGCAGGTGCGCTCTTCACCAGCATCATGAGGCGGTTGCGCTCGTTGAAGTACACCGCCGTCGTCGAGCCCTCGCCGACGATCGCCGAGTGACGGTGTCGCACCCGGGACCGGTGCACGTACCGGTAGCGCCAGCCCTGGGCCACGCCGCGCCACGAGAGGTCGGTGTCCTCGTAGTAGAGGAAGAACCGCTTGTCGAGGAGATCGACCGCATCGAGGAACTCGGGGCGCAGGAGGACGGCTCCACCGGAGAAGGCGAAGACATCACGGTCGTGGGCGACGTCCTCGCCGATGCGCTCGAGGTAGGCACGGTCGGCGCCGTAGCCGTCGTCGAACACCAGCGAGCCCGCGTTGTTCACGAGGTCGTAGGGCTCGGCGGCCAGGGGCACGACCACCCACGCCGGGTCGGGACCGGCATCGACCAACACCGTCGCCGATCCCGAGGTGAGCACGGTCGGGCGGGCACCGGCCACCGAGGTCACGCGGAGCTCGACCGCCTCGGCCGTC
>JBBSTY010000218.1:0-3229 GCA_038235385.1 Acidimicrobiales bacterium
AGGAGGTGTGGAGCGAGCGCGACTCCGGCCGGACCTCGTCGGCGATCGTCGCCGACGCGCTCGGCGCCCACCACGTCCATGCGTCGCACCTGGACCTGGACGGCATCGGGATGGGCAACGCCGTCGTGTCGCGCTGGCCGATCGCCGACCACGAGGTGCACGCCCTGCCGGCGCCACCGGGGTTCGAGGATGCCGAGGAGGGCCGGCTGGTGCTGCGCGCCGACATCGACGGGCCACGCGGGCCGGTGCAGGTGTTCACCACCCACCTGAACTGGCGCCTCGACCACAGCCACATCCGCCAGCACCAGGTGCGCGAGGTGTGCCGGTTCATCGCCGGCTCGCCCAAGCGGTCGTTCCCCGCCGTGCTGTGCGGGGACATGAACGCAGATCCCACGGCCGACGAGATGCGCATGCTCACCGGGCGCGCCGCCGTGCCGGAGCCACCGCTGGTGTTCTTCGACGCCTGGGACCACGCCGGCGACGGCGACGGGTTCACGTGGTCCAACGCCAACCCGTACGCGGCGAAGGACCTCGATCACGACCGCCGCATCGACTTCGTCTACAGCGGGTTCCCCAAGGGCGGCGGCGCCGGCGACGTCACCGGTGCCGAGCTGATCGGCACCGAACCCGTCGACGGCATCCTGCCCAGCGACCACTTCGGCGTCCTCGCCGAGCTGCGGTACTGACCGTCGGCGCCGCCGTGGTGCGCACGTGGTGCTGACGACGCGTCGGCACACCAACAGCGAGCCCGGGAGCGGGCGACCGCGTCAGTGCGGTGCGTCGGGGGTGCCGTCGTCCTTCGACGCGATCAGGACCAGGAGACGGGGAACCGTCGCGGCCTCGGTGTACTCAGGTGCCAGGGCGAGGAAGCCGGCCGGCGGCGCCGGTTCGAGCATCTGGTCGATGCGCAACCCGCTCGCCGCCATGGCGTTCACGTAGCGGCTGAGCGGACGGTGCACGAAGCGGATGTGGACCCCCTTGGTCACCTGCTCGACGCTCTCCGCCTCGACGAGGTAGGGACCGATCCGCCAGTACTGCTCGGGGGGATCGAGGATCTGGTCGTCGATCCAGCCGCTCCCCGGCGTCTGCAGGAGCGGGTGGTTCAGGAAGAACACGAAGCGACCGCCGGGTTCGAGCACCCGGGCCACCTCGGCGATGGCATCGTCCACGTCGTCGATGTGCTCGAACACCAGGCACGCGACCACGGCGTCGAACGCGCCGTCCGCGTATGGCAGGCGATCGGCACCTCCGCGGACGTAGGTCGGTCCTCCGCCGCGCCGCATGGCCTCGGCGATCTGCGCGACGGTCGGGTCGAGGCCGATCACCACCGGCACACCGGCCGACGCCAGCGCCCGCGCCACCTGGCCCTCGCCGGTCCCGACCTCGAGCACCCGCCGGGCCGCACCGACCGCATCGACGGCCAGGGGCAGGATCTGCTCCTCGTACTCCGGGTCGGCCCCGTCGGTGAAGTGCTCCTGCCACCACCCCGACACGTCCTCCCAGGTGCCCGTCAGCAGCAACTCGTCGGAGACCAACGGCGCGTCGGGCACCGGATCGGCATCGCTCATGCCCTCACCATCGCACGCCGGTGGCATCGGCCCGAAGTCGGTCGTGCGCCACCGCGTCGGCGCCGCCTCAGCGCGGCGGCGAGGCGGGCGTGTGGATCTTGGCGTGCACGGCCTCGGCCACCGCGTCGGGGAGCCACGACAGCGCCAGGAGCTGTTCGAGCGGAGCCTTCTTCACCGCAGTGATGCCGCCGAGCTCCTTCACCAGCCGGGTCCTGCGGGTGGGCCCGAGGCCGGCGATGTCGTCGAGCACCGAGGCGGTCATGCGCTTCCCACGACGCTCGCGATGGAAGGAGTTGGCGAAGCGGTGGGCCTCGTCGCGCGCCCGCTGCAGCAGGTAGAGCGCCTCGGACTGCCGGGGGATGCGCACCGGCTCCTCGCGGCCGGGGAGGTACACCTCCTCGAACCGCTTGGCCAGCGATGCGATCGGGATCTCGTCCTCGAGGCCGAGCTCGTCGACGACGCGTTCGGCCACCGCCAGCTGTCCCTTGCCACCGTCGACCAGCAACAGCTGCGGCGGGTACGCGAACTTGCCGCTGCGCTCGGCCAGCGGCAGGGCGCGCTGGTCGAGGTAGTTGGTGAGCCGACGGGTCAGCACCTCCTCCATGGCGGCGTAGTCGTCGTTGCCGTCGACGGTCTTCACCTTGAAGCGCCGGTACTCGCGCTTGTTCGGCAGCCCGTCCTCGAGCACCACCATCGATCCGACGTAGTCGGTGCCCTGGATGTGGGCCATGTCGTAGCACTCGATGCGCAACGGCGCCTCGGGGAGGTTCAGCGCCTCCTGCAGGTCGTTGAGCGCACGGGCCCGGCTGTTGTGGTCCGCCGACCGACGGAGCCGGTGACGGCCGAACTCCTCCTTGGCGTTCTGGGTGACCGTCTCGAGCAGCCGCACCTTGTCGCCTCTGCGGGGCACGCGCACGACGACGTTCGAGCCCCGCTGCGCCGTGAGCCAATCCTCGTAGAGCCCCGGGTCGGCCGAATCCACCGGCACCAGCACCTGCTTGGGGACTCCGAGCGGGGGCGGGTCCCAGTACAGGCCCTCGAGGATGGTGTCGATGAGCTCGCCCGGCGTCACGTCCTCGACCTTGTCGATGATGAACCCCTTGCGGCCCACCACGCGCCCGCGGCGGACGTAGAACACCTGCACCGCCGCCTCGAGCTCGTCCTCGGCGATCCCGATCACGTCGACGTCCTCGTCGCGGTCGCCCACCATCTGCTGCTTGGCGATCGCCTTGCGCACCGTCTGCAGCCGGTCTCGCAAGCGGGCGGCCCGCTCGAACTCGAGCTCGTCGGACGCCTCGCGCATGCGCTCCTCGAGCCGCTTCACGATGGTGTCGGTGTCGCCGTCGAGGAAGTCGAGCAGCTCCCCCACCAGCTCGCCGTACCGGCCGTGGTCGATCTCGCCCACGCACGGGCCGGCGCACTTCTCGATGTGGAACAGCAGGCACGGACGGCCGAGCTTCTCGTGGCGATCGAACTTGTTGTCCGAGCAGGTGCGGATGGGGAACGTCCGCAGCAGGAGGTCGAGCGTCTCGCGGATGGCGTACGCGTGGCCGTAGGGACCGAAGTAGCGGACGCCCTTCTTCTTGGCGCCCCGCATCACCATCGCGCGGGGCCACTCGTCGTCGACGGTGACGGCGAGGACCGGGTAGCTCTTGTCGTCC
>JBBSTY010000219.1:0-3175 GCA_038235385.1 Acidimicrobiales bacterium
CCGTCGCTATTGGGGTAGAACGGACCTGGCGCGCGGGCGACATTTTTTCGGCTATGGCAGCAGGATAGTACCGAGCTCGTAGACCAAAACGGCCGCCCCAAGACAGCGCCGCCACGGGTTGACGCCCCGGACCACCTCGTCGACGGCCCACCACCCGAGGGCGGCGGCACCGACCCACGCGGCGACGGTGAAGGCGGTGGTGCGCTCGGCGAGGAACCACCGGACGACGACGGTCACCACGAAGACGCCGAGCGCCACGTTCGGGAACTGGGCGATCACGATGTGACCGGTGCGGCGATCGCGGAAGCACCAGTCGAACGCGGACTCCACCGCAGATGTCGCCGGGGCGGCCCCGTCGGTCGAGGAGACCGGTGGACGACGCTGGCGCTCGGGTTCGGATCCGCTGGCATCCATGGCGCCAGTGTCGCCGAGGTGGGCCTCGAACCTCGGATCACGGCGTCGATCGTCGATCGTCGATCGTCGACCGTTGCAGCCACGCCAGGCCACGCCACGCCGATCGCCGCGCCGACGGCGAGGCGACGTGGACCCGTCATCCGTGCCGCGGCGATACTCGCTGGCGCCCGCGCCCGGTCGGTGCGACGGTCGCGGCGTGCCCCAGGACCACCGCGTGCCCGACGACCACTTCGGCGAGGAGGTCGCGGCTCGCTACGACGACACCACCGCGGCGAGGTCCACCGATGAGGCGCTGCACCCTGCGCTCGAGGTGCTGGTGGAGCTCGCCGGCGACGGTCGGGCCCTCGAGCTCGCGGTCGGTACCGGACGGGTGGCGCTGCCCCTCGCCGCCCGAGGCGTGCCGGTGGCGGGCATCGAGCTCTCCCTTGCCATGGCCTCGCGACTCCGCGCCAAGGACGACGCCGGCCTCGTCGAGGTGACGATCGGCGACATGGCGACCACTCGCGTCGAGGGCACCTTCCAGCTCGTGTACCTCGTCTACAACACCATCGGGAACCTCACGTCGCAGGAGCAGCAGGTGGCGTGCTTCGCCAACGCCGCTGCGCACCTCGAACCGGGTGGGTCCTTCGTGATCGAGGTGGGCGTGCCCGACATCCGCCGGCTCGCTCCCGGCGAGGACGCGCTGATCTTCACCCACACCCCGGGGTACGTGGGCTACGACGAGTACACCGACACGGTCGCACAGCAGGCCCTGTCGCATCACTACGTCGCCAACGAGGCCGGCATCGGCGAGGTCACCACGCCGTTCCGGTACGTGTGGCCCTCCGAGCTCGATCTCATGGCGAAGCTCGCCGGCATGGATCTCGCGCATCGGTGGTCGGGCTGGGACCGTTCGCCCTTCAGCAGCGACAGCAGGTCGCACGTCTCGGTGTGGCAGAAGCACGAGCGCGACACCGTCTGAGTCCGTCGGCGCGGCAGCGTCTCTCGTTCGAAGCGCAACGGGGAAGGGTGATCGACCCGCTCCCGATTGCTGCCCTCGCCGGTTGCGGCGAGCGCACCGTCATCTCGATGACGCGGACCGCAGGCACGTCGAGGAGAAGATCAGCACGCCTTCTGCGGGATCGCTTCGGTCGCGGAATCGGTCTCGTCGCCACGGGTGATGGTCAGCGTGACCTCGTAGCCATCGAAACCGGTGTCGGTCCTCGTGAACACGGGGGACTGCTCGGTCGACGTCGTATCGTCGGGGAACTTCCACTCCCAGGCGGTCGGATCGCCTTCGGAGGTATCGGTGAAGGTCACCGAATCGATCGGGCACGAGGTCGGACGCGTCGTGTCGTAGTCGACGTCCATGTCGAACGACGCAACCAGCGGCACGCCCGGTGCGGTCGATGTCGTGGTGGTGGATCCGTCCGCTGCGGGAGTCGCCGTCTCGGTGGACGAACACCCGGCCAAGACCGCCGCGGCGATCACCAGCCCGACCGTGCGTACGCGCCAGTGGTGGTTCGATGAGGTGCTTCCGCCGTTCCGCATGGATCCAGCATGCCAGACCGATGGTCACGGTCGGTGTCCGCCGGTTCAGCGAGTGGCGACCTCGATGAGCTCGCGCGTTTCGTCGCCGTGGCGCGGCGGCACCGGCGACAACCGTGATCCAATGGCGATCATGGATGCATCGGAACGAGGTTCGGAGCCGGCCGACGGCTGGGCGGGTTCGCGTGCGGCTCGCTGGACGGCGCACTGGGAGGCCCTGGACCGTCAACTCGGGGCGGTCTCCGACGAGCTGATGGCCGTGGCGGCCGTGCAACCGGGCGAGCGGGTGCTCGACGTCGGATGCGGCACGGGCCCGACGGCCCGGCTCGCTGCCGACGCGGCCGGTGCCCGGGGGTCGGTCGTCGGCGTCGATGTGGCCGCCGAGATGATCGCGGCCGCCCGCCAGGTGCCCGTGTCGACCGACGCCGCACCGATCGAGTGGGTGCATGCCGACGCGGCCACCTGGCATGGAACGGGCGCACCGTTCGATGTCGTGCAGTCGCGGTTCGGCGTGATGTTCTTCGGCGACCCGGACGCCGCGTTCGCGAACCTTCGGCGACTCACCGCACCGACCGGACGTCTCGCCGTCGCCACCTGGCAGGAGCGCGCCGCGTCGCCGCTCTTCGATCTCCCGCTGTCGATCGCCCTCGATCGGTGCGCTCGTCGGGGACTCGATCCGGAGCTCCCGCCGCAGGACGGCGGCCCGTTCTCCCTGCACGAACGAGCCGCGCACGAGCTGTTGCAACGGACGGGTTGGCGCGAGATCCGGACCCAGCCCCACGAGCTGTCCCTCCCCGTCGGAGGGGGCGCGTCACCGGCGAACGCCGCGGCGATGTCGCTGGAGTTCGGTCCGGCCCGGATCGTGGCCGACCATCTCACGGACGCGCAGCGCCAGGAGGTTCGCGTCGCCATCGAAGCGGCCTACGCCGACCACGTGGACGCCGACGGTTCGGTCCGTCTCGTCGGCGCCATCGTCATCACCACCGCCCGCCCCTGAACCGCGACCGCGTGGCCGACGACGATCGACTGACGAGCACGCTGACGGTCGCAGACCCGTGGTTCGTCGCCGAGCGCATGGGCGACGGCATCTCCCGGATCAGCGAGCCCCACGTCCATCCGCTGCTGCGGTGCAACGTGTGGCACGTGCGAGGTCGCGACCGTGACCTGGTGGTCGACACCGCGCTCGGACTGGCGCCGCTGGCGCCGATGGTCGAGCACCAGCTCGGTCACGCCG
>JBBSTY010000220.1:0-3164 GCA_038235385.1 Acidimicrobiales bacterium
GAGGTCCCCTTCACCGACGACTTCACCGGGGATGGCAGTCACGACATCGTCTGGTGCGGGGCGGGGGGCCGAGCCAGACTCCACCTGGTTCAGGTCCCCCATCGTCCGCCGAGCCTGGCTACCGGCCCGACACCAGGTGATCGCTCGGCACACGCGAACGGAGGCGCACGCGAGAAGATCCCCGGCGACGATGTCGAGAACCGTCGGGTGGCTCCGTCCCAGGGGTACCGCACGGCCACCATGGCCGTCACCCGTGAAAGGAACCGCACCATGGCCAAGTACCTGTTGCTCAAGCACTACCGAGGCGCACCGCCAGCCGCCTGCGACGTGCCGATGGACCAGTGGACCCCCGAGGAGGTCGACGCCCACATCGCCTACATGAACGACTTCGCAGCGAAGCTCGAAGGCACCGGCGAGTTCGTCGACGGCCAGGCGCTGTCCCCGGACGGGATGTGGGTTCGCTACGACGGCGAGGGCAGGCCGCCGGTGACCGACGGCCCGTTCGCCGAGACCAAGGACCTGATCGCCGGGTGGATGGTCATCGACGTCGAGTGTCAGGACCGGGCCATCGAGCTCGCCGGTGAGCTGTCGGCAGCACCGGGGCAGGGCGGCGAGCCGATCCACGAGTGGCTCGAGGTCCGGCCGTTCCTGGCCCACCCCGACACCGTCACCGACTGACCAGCTCAGCATCCGACGTGGACACCGATGTGGACGAGTCGCTGCTCCGTGAGCTCGTTCCCGTCGTCCTGAGCGTCCTCGTCCGTCGCGGCGCCGACTTCGCCACGGCCGAGGACGCCGTCCAGGAGGCTGTGATCAAGGCCCTGACCGTCTGGGCCGACGATCCCCCTCGCAACCCCGAGGGTTGGCTCGTCACGACCGCCTGGCATGCGTTCGTCGACCTCGCACGTTCCGAGCACGCACGTCGAGTCCGTGAGGAACGGGACCGGGCCGAACCACCGTCCGGCCCGACCGAGGTGGACGACGACACGCTCCAGCTCTACGTGCTGTGTGCCCACCCGTCGCTGACGCCGTCATCGGCGGTCGCCCTCACCCTGCGGGCCGTGGGCGGCCTCACCACGAAGCAGATCGCAGAGGCCTACCTGGTCCCGGAGGCGACCATGGCGCAGCGCATCAGTCGGGCCAAGCGCACGGTGGGCGAGGTCCGCTTCGACGAACCGGGCGATCTCGGGGCCGTGATGCACACCCTCTACCTCGTGTTCAACGAGGGCTATTCCGGTGACGTCGACCTGGCCGCCGAGGCGATCCGCCTCACGCGGCAGTTGTCGAGCATGGTCGACCAGCCAGAGGTACGCGGTCTGCTCGCACTGATGCTCCTCCACCACGCCCGACGCCCCGCCCGACTCGGCGCAGACGGTCGGTTGATCGCGCTCGCCGACCAGGACCGCGACCTGTGGGACGGACCGTCGATCGCCGAGGGCGTCTTCATCCTCCAGGCCGCACTGGCCCGCGACCGGCTCGGGCCGTACCAGGCACAGGCTTCGATCGCTGCGTTGCACGCCGACGCAGCTCGCGTCGAGGACACCGACTGGGTCCAGATCGTGGAGTGGTACGACGAGCTCCTGGGATTCGGCGACAACCCGGTGGTGCGGCTCAATCGCGCTGTGGCGGTCGGTGAGGCCGACGGCGCACCCGCTGGGCTGATCGCGCTCGCCGAGGTCGGTCCCTCCATCACTCGCTGGGCCGCGGTCGCCGCTCATCTCCACGAACGCAACGGCGAGCTCGACCTGGCCGCCGAGCTGTACGCGCGCGCCGCGCACGATGCCCCCAACCTCGCCGAGCGCGAGCATCAGACCCGCCAGGCGGCCCGCGTCAACGCCGTGCTGCGCAACCGCTGACACCGATCCGCGACCCCGGCGGACCAGCCGCGCGGACCCGGTACGGTGCGAATCGATGACCGGGCACCGCACGATCGATCAGCGACACGGGAAGAGGGCGATCCGGTGACCGGGCCGATGCGGTGGGGCATCGCCGGGACCGGCTCGATCGCCACGGCGATGGCCGAGGCCCTGGCCGGGCTGGACGACGCAGAACTGGTCGCAGTCGGCTCACGCACCCAGGATGGCGCCGATGCCTTCGCAGCGAAGCACGGGGTCCCGAACGCCCACGGCAGCTATGACGACCTCGCCCGGGACGTCACCGTCGACATCGTGTACGTGGCCACCCCGCACTCGCGGCACGCCGAGGACGCCGTCCGCTACCTGGAGGCGGCCAAGCACGTCCTGTGCGAGAAGGCGTTCGCACTGAACACCGCCGAGGTCACCTCGATGATCGAGGCCGCAAAGCAGGCCGACCACTTTCTCGCCGAGGCCATGTGGACCTGGCATCTGCCGCCGATCATCGAGCTGAAGCGACGCATCGACGCTGGCGTCATCGGCACGGTTCGCCACATCGAGGCCGACTTCAGCCTGCGGGTGGAGGAGCCGACGGGACGCCATCGCGCGCGCGAGCTCGGCGGCGGGTCGCTGCTCGACCTCGGGATCTATCCCATCGCCCTCTCCCGCTACCTCCTCGGTGCGCCGACCGACGTGAAGGCGATCGGTCACCTCGGCGAGACCGGGGTCGACGTGAACCTGGGCGCCGTGCTCGGTCACACCGACGGGGCCCTGTGCACGTTCCACTCCGGGCTGGAGGCCAACGGCTCGCTCGGCGCCCGCATCACCGGTACCGAGGGCATCATCCGGATCCCGGCACCGTTCTGGTGCCCGCCGGGCTTCGCCGTCGAGGCACGGGGCGAGACGGAGGTCGTCGACCTCGCCCACCAAGGCCTGGCCCACGAGGCACAGGAGGCCATGGATCGGATCCGCGACGGTCACCACGAGAGCGCCGTCGTACCCCACGCCGAGTCCCTCGGGCTCATGGCCACCATGGACGAGATCCGCCGCCAGATCGGCGTGGTGTATTCGGCGGACACCGCGCCCTGAGCCCGAGGCGGAGCCAGCACCAGGGCTGGCGGCGCCTGGAAGGCGACCGAACCGGGCTCAGCCCGGAGGCGGCGCCGTGTCGGGTGGGAGCGTGCCGTCGTCGGCTATCGCCCTCACCACCCCGGTGGTGTCGCCCACGATCAACGCCCCGTCGGGCGTGATCGCCGGGTACGAGTCGATGGTCGCGGCGGGGTCGGCGGCGATGTCGAAGAGCTCGTCGCC
>JBBSTY010000221.1:0-3149 GCA_038235385.1 Acidimicrobiales bacterium
CATCGAGTCGCACCTGGCGGCCAACGGCATCGGCACCCGGTTCCTGCACGGGAGCGTCACGGCGCGTCGACGTGAGCAGATGGTCGACGAGTTCCAGGCCGGTCGCGTCCCGGTGATGATCCTGTCGCTCAAGGCCGGGGGGACCGGTCTGAACCTCACCCGGGCCACCCATGTCGTCCACTACGACCGGTGGTGGAACCCGGCGGTGGAGGATCAGGCCACCGACCGGGCCTACCGGATCGGTCAGGATCGCCCCGTCCAGGTCCACAAGCTGGTGACCGAGGGGACGATCGAGGATCGCGTGGCGATGCTGATCGCCGCCAAGCGCGAGTTGGCGGACTCGGTCATCGGATCCGGTGAGAGCTGGATCGGCGACCTCTCCGACGACGACCTCGCCGATCTGGTCTCGCTGCGCGCCGTGTCCTACGGCGCGTCGCTCACCGCCGCGTCCGGGGAGGCCCGGTGAGGCGGCGGCCGCCGACCTTCGGCGCCACGTGGTGGGGGCGCGCGTGGGTGCGCGCCCTCGAGGGCCGGGCGCGGCTCGACACCAGTCGGCTCCCGCGTGGCCGCACCTACGCGCGGGAGGATCGCGTCACCGACCTCTCGGTCGCCCCGGGCGAGGTGCGCGCTCGGGTCAAGGGCCGGCAGCGCACGCCGTACGAGGTGCACCTCGGGGTCCGTGAGCTCACCGACGACCAGTGGGCGACGCTCGCCGCCGCCATCGCGGGTCGTGCGGGTCATGCCGCGGCGCTGTTCGCCGGCGAGCTCCAGCCCGACATCGTGGAGGACGCCGCCTCGGTCGGCGTCGGTCTGCTCCCCGACGCCGGGGAGCTCTCGCCGTCGTGCACATGCGCCGACTACGCCGATCCGTGCAAGCACGCCGCCGCAGTCTGCTACCTCGTGGCCGACATCCTCGACGACGACCCGTTCCAGCTCTTCCACCTGCGCGGGCGGACCCGCCGCGACCTCCTGGCCGCCGTTCGCGCCGCCCGTCGTCAGGTGGCCGCCGATCCCCGGGACTCCTCCGCGGGCGCCGACCACGACCCGTCCACCGCCGTGCTCGGCGAGGACGCCGACGATCCCGCGCCACCGACCGGGGTCATGGCACGTGATGCCTTCACCCGCAGCCAGCCGTCCGCCGAGGTCGTGTGGGGGATCGACATCAGCGAACCGCCGGAGCGCCCCGGTGCGCCTGCCCGTTCCGACGTCGCCCCGCCCCCGCACGCGGGGGTGCACGTCGACGAGCTGCACCGGCTCGCCATCGACGCCACCAACCGGGCCTGGGCGCTCGCCGTGGGTGCATCCAGCTCGGGCCTCGACCTCGACCTCGACGAGGACCTGGGTCGCATCACCGCGTCGGTCCTCGGCACGCCGATGTTCGCCACGCTGTCGGACCGGTCCGGGGTCCCCCGGGGCGAGTTGGCCGCGCTCGGCATCGCCTGGGAGCACGGCGAGCGCGAGGGCGTGCAGGTCACCGTACGCACGTGGCCGGCGCCGGCCGATTGGCTCGAGGAAGGTCGACTCGCCCTCGAGGGTGCGGGCGGTCCGGCCGGCGCGGAGCGGCCCGTCGGGTGGCGGGTGACGGCAGAGCACAACCGCCTCGAGGGACGCGGCATCCAGCTGCGGGTCGGGCCGAGCGGGCTGTGGTACCGCTTCGTCGTCGAGCGCGGCAACTTGCAGCTCGATGGTCCGCCGTCACCCGATCCGGCGGTGCTCGTCGACGAGCTCTGACCCCGTCGGGACGGTCCGACGGTTGGACGCGGCCGTTCAGACGCGCGCACCCACGTCGGTCACGACGATCGGCGAGGGGTCGGGGTCCAGCGCACGGGCATGGCCTTGATCCCGTTGACGAAGTCGGAGTGGAGCCGGTCGACGGGGCCCGCGAGCACGATGTCGGGCAACCGCTCGACGATCTGGCGCATGGTTGCCTTGATCTCGGCGCGAGCGAGGCTGGCGCCGAGGCAGTAGTGCACCCCGCCCCCGCCGAAGGTCACGTGGTCGTTGGGTGTGCGGGCGATGTCGAAGGTGTGCGGATCGTCGAAGACGGCCTCGTCGCGGTTGGCCGAGGCGTAGTAGATGACGACCTTGTCGCCCGCCGCGATGGGCACCCCGGCGATCTCGGTGTCACGGGTGGCCGTTCGACGGAAGTTGTGGATCGAGCTGCCCCAGCGCAGCATCTCCTCCACGGCGGTGTCCCACAGGGTCGGATCGTCGCGGAGCTGCTGCGCCGCCTCGGGATGTTCGATGATCGCCAACGCGGCGTGGTTGATCAGGTTGCGGGTCGTCTCGTTGCCGGCGACGACGAGCGTGACGAAGAACAGGTTGAGCTCGAGGTCGTCGAGCCGCTCACCGTCGACCTCGGCGTTCACGAGCGCGGTCATGATGTCGTCGCGCGGGTGAGCCCGTCGGTCGGCGGCGACGGCGTCGCACAGGGCGTAGATCTCCATGGCCGCGGCTTCGGGCTGGCCCTCGACCTGCTGGAAGTCGGGGTCGTCCCGAGAACCGATGAGCACGTTCGACAGCTCGAACATGCGGGGCCACAGCTCCCGGTCGAGGCCGATCATCTCGCAGATCATCTGCACCGGGACCTGGGCGGCGATCTCCTCGACGAACTCGGCCTCGCCCCGCTCGCAGACGTCGTCGATCACGGCCGCGGCGCGGCGTTCGATCTCGTCGACCAGCCGGCCGATGACCTTGGGCGTGAACCCGCGCGACACGAGTCGCCGGTACCGGTGGTGCTTGGGTGGATCCATGTTGAGGATGGTCAGGCGGATCTGAGCCAGTGCCTCCTCGTCCTGGTCGGGGATGAACGTGCTCCCGACCTCGGACGAGAACAGCTCCGGGTCGTGACTCACCGCCCGGACGTCGCCATGGCGGGTGACCGCCCAGAAGCCGGGGCCGTCAGGCTCGGGGTGCCAGCACACGGGTGCCTCGGACCGCAGCCGGTCGAACTGGTCGTGGGGAACGCTGCGGCCCCAGGTGGAGGCGAGCAGATCGATGCCGTCGAGGCCGGTGGAGGTGATGGTCATGGTTGGTGCTTCCTGGTCGCAGTGGGGACGCGCGCCGCGGCGCGGGGGGCGGGGGGGGGGGGGGGGGGGGGGCGGGCGGTGCCGCTCACCACCCGGCACCGCGCGGTCACGGGCAGTTCG
>JBBSTY010000222.1:0-2739 GCA_038235385.1 Acidimicrobiales bacterium
GGAACCGACGACCCCCGCCCGGCGGCCCCCGGCCCGCGGCTCGACGGGAAGGTCTGCATCGTCACGGGCGGGGCCGGGGGGCTCGGGCGGGCCATCACCGACCTCTTCGCCGTCCACGGTGCGCGCGTCGTCGTGGTCGACCACGAAGAGCGACGCACGGCCGAGAAGGTCGCCGACGTGATCGAAGCCGGCGGCACCGCGCGCGGCCACGTCGTCGACGTCACCCTCCCGACGGCGGCCCCCGAGATCGTCGCCGGCACCATCGATGCCTTCGGCCACCTCGACGTCGTGGTGAACAACGTCGGGCACTTCCGCTTCCCCGGTCGGTCGTTCGTCGAGTCCACGCCCGACGAGTGGCACGAGCTCTACCGCGTCAACCTCGACCACGTGCTCCGGATGACCCACGCCGCCCTCCCGCCCATGATCAGCGGGGCACGCGGCGGGTCGATCATCAACCTCACCACCGTCGAGGCGTTCCGCGGCATCCCGCAGCACCCCGTCTACGCGGCGTTCAAGGCCGGGGTCACCCAGTTCGGGCGCAGCCTGGCTCTCGACGTCGGTCGCCACGGCATCCGGGTCAACGACATCGCGCCCGATGTCACCCGCTCCCGCCAGCTCCCCTACGAGCGGTGGTTGACCGAGGAGGATGCCCGCCGCATCCCCACCTGGGTTCCGATCGGACGACTCGGCGAGCCCACCGACACGGCCGGCGTCGCGCTGTTCCTCGCGTCCGACCTCGGCGCCTTCGTCACCGGCACGACCGTGCACTGCGACGGTGGCACCCACGCCGCAGGGGGTTGGTACCCCACCGAGCGCGACGGCCGAGGCTGGACGAACCGCCCGATCGATCCCTGATCACCGATCACTGTTCACCCGTCACCGGGCGCCGGCGCCCACGAGCTCCTCGATCGGGTCCGGGTCCGGCTCCACCTCGCGCGACGCATGCTCGTCACGTCGGCTCGGTGTCCACACGAGCGCGAAGATCGCCGCCGCCGCCGCCAGCCCGGCACTGATCCACATCGACACCGCCCAGGCATCGATGAAGGCGACCCGAGCGGCGTCGAGCACGACGGCACCGGGGGCGCCCATCTGGCCCGAGACGGCCACCGCTCCGCCGATCCCCTGTTGCACCGCTTCGGCGGCCTCGGGCGGCAGGGCCGCCGTGGCATCGGTGACCGACGACCGGTACGCCGCGCTGAGCACGCTGCCGATGAGGGCGACGCCGATCGCTCCACCGAGCTCGCGCACCGTGTCGTTCAGCGCCGAGGCCACCCCCTGCTCGTCGACGGGCAGCGACGCCGTGATCGCGGTGGTGCCCGGTGTCATCGTGAGACCGACCCCGACCGCCAGCACGAGCAGACCGGGGAGCACTGCGAGGTACCCGCCCTCGACGCTCGCCATGGCTGCCATGAGCGCCAGGCCGACGCCGATCAACGTGATCCCGCCGACGAACATGGTGCGCATGCCGACCCGACGGGCGATCAGCGGAGCGACGCTCGACAGCGGCATCATCACCAGCGCCATCGGCAGGAGCGCGGCCGAGGCCTTGACGGCCGAGAAGCCGAGGCCGGCCTGGAGGAACTGAACCAGCACCAGGAAGAGCGCCATCATGATGGCGAAGACGACGAGCAGGCTCACCGAGCCCGCGGTGAGCATGCGGTTGCCGAAGACCCGCAGGTTCAACAGGGGATGACGCTGACGCAGCTCCCAGGCCACGAACCCGATCGCGGCCGCACCGCCGATCACCAGGCCGGCCACCGTGATCGGCTCGGTCCATCCCGCTTCGGGTCCCTCGTGGATCGCCAGCACCAACAGGCCGACGGCGACGGCCGAGAGGATCGAACCCCCGACGTCGAACCGGCCCTGGATGTGCTCACGTGAGTGGGGCACCACGACGACGGTCATCGCGAAGGCGGCAACCGCCATCACGACGGGCACGGCGAACACCCAGGGCCAGGTGAAGTTGTCGACCACGATCGACGAGGTGACGAGGCCCAGGATCCCGCCCGCACCGGCGAACCCGGCCCAGATCCCGACGGCGCGGTCGCGGTCGGTGGCCGGGAAGCTCGAGGTGATGACCGAGAGCGTCACCGGCATGATCATGGCCGCCCCGACTCCCGCGACGATGCGGGCCATCAACAAGATCTCGACCGTGCTCGCGAAGGCGGCAGCCAGGTTCGCCACGACGAAGAGCACGAGGCCCGACACGAGCACCTTCTTGCGGCCGAAGCGGTCGCCGACCGCGCCGATCGGCAGGAGGAGCGCGGCGAGGGCGATCGTGTAGCCGTTGATCACCCAGAGGAGCTGGCTCTGGGTGGCCCCGAGGTCGATCGCCAACTCCTGCTGGGCCACGTTGAGTCCCGACACCGAGGCGACGACGGCCACCAGTGCGACGCACATGGCAACGAGGATCAGCCGGCGCCGTCGCGGGTCGTCGACGGCGTCCTCGGGCTCGAGGGTTTCGTGCGGGGCGGTGGTGGTCATGGGGGTCGGATCCGATCGTCGGACTTATAGAACGAGACGGTATCGTACTGTTATGACGGTCCCCGCCCTCACCCGATCGGTGCGACATCGATCACAGCTACCGTTCGACCACGAGATGGACGCGCGCGTGGTTCGGACCCGAGACGCCGTGATGGAGGCCGCCACCGACCTCCTCGTCGAGGAGGGGCCGGGCGCACTCACCGTCGACGCGGTCGTGGCCCGCTCGGGCGTGGCCAAGTCCACCGTCTACCGGCA
>JBBSTY010000223.1:0-2714 GCA_038235385.1 Acidimicrobiales bacterium
ACGATTACGCGTGCACCCTGGCCACGCATGGCCTCGGCGGAACCCTTGCCCACATCGCCGTAGCCGGCAACGAAGACGACCTTCCCACCGATGAGCACGTCTGTGGCGCGGTTGATGCCATCAGGCAGCGAGTGACGGATGCCGTACTTATTGTCGAACTTGCTCTTGGTCACCGAGTCATTCACATTGATCGCGGGAAACAGCAGTTCGCCATTCTTCGCGAATTCGTACAGGCGATGCACGCCCGTCGTCGTCTCTTCCGTCACGCCCTGGATACTGGGGGCAATACGAGTCCACAGTTGGTTGTCCTCGGCCTGCAACTTGCCCAACAGCGCAAGCACGATCTCGAACTCTTCGCTGTCTGCGGTGTCCGGGGACGGCACGGCGCCCGCCGCTTCGAACTCGACCCCTTTGTGAACCAACAACGTGGCGTCGCCACCGTCGTCGAGAATCATGTTCGGGCCACCGCCACCGGGCCAGCGCAGCACCTGCTCGGTGCACCACCAGTACTCCTCGAGGGTCTCGCCCTTCCAGGCGAAGACGGGCACGCCCTGGGGGTCTTCCGGTGTTCCGTTCGGGCCGACCGCCACGGCGGCGGCGGCGTGGTCCTGGGTGGAGAAGATGTTGCCGCTGCACCAACGGACCTCGGCGCCGCGGGGGGTGAGGGTTTCGATGAGCACAGCGGTCTGGATGGTCATGTGGAGCGAGCCGGTGATGCGAGCGCCGGCCAGGGGCTGGCTGTCGGCGTACTCGGCCCGGAGCGACATCAGGCCGGGCATCTCGTGCTCGGCGAGGCGGATCTCCTTGCGACCGAAGTCGGCGAGGGAGAGGTCCGCGACCTTGAAGTCGGCGGTGGTTGTGGCCATGGGGTGTGGAGCTCCTCGGGCGCGCGGCGGCGCCGAATAGGGGACGAGAGGTGACGGGTGCGTCACGGGTGCGGGCTGGGGTCCACTGACTCCACTCACATCAGCCCGGCCGCAGGAGTGTAGCCACGGACGTCCCGACCGACCGCGACCGCCGCTCCGGGCGTCCGGACGACCCGGTTCCGCGTCGCCGCCACCTGCACCGCGATCGTCAGATCCAACCCTGCGGACCCCACCACCCGAACATGCGTGTGAGCGCGGCGCCCTGCGCCGCAGAGCTACGCATGTTCGGTGGTTGGCGGGGCGGGTTCGGCGATCGCCAGCGCGGCCTTGATCTCGTCGAGGACCGGCACCGGGCCGGGGTCGAGGCCCTCCTGGGCGGCGCGGTGCAGCGACATGAAGTCACCGATGATCACCAGGTCGAGGAGTTGGGCAAGCGCGCCGTCGCCGGCGGCGACGACGGTGTCGATGTCGGCGACGACCTCGCTGATGGCCTCATTGACCAGGTCGAAGCGACGCGCGACCTGGGGGTGCTCGAACTCGTGGCGGAGGTTCACCAGGTGCATCACCTGCCGGGTGATGTCGCCGTTCTGGCCGAAGCCGCACACCTCGTTGTGGCACAGCTCGGGCATGACGTTGGCGAAGGCCGGGGTCTTGGCGTTCTCGTTGAACTGCGTCTTCCACCGGAGCGCCGCGACCTGACCGATGGCGCCGCCGCCGTAGATGAGCGGCATGGTGCGGCCGATGCGCCTGGCCAGCAGCTCGGCCGGGTTGCCCGGCACGATCAGCTCGTCGCGACGGCGGGTGAGCTGCGCCACCGCGGCGTCGATCCACGCGGCGGCACCGGGGAACAGCCCCACGTGTTCGAGCAGCACGAGCGGCGGCGCGCACAGCGCGCCGATCCCGCTGCGCGGCGTCGGGATGCCGTCGGCGATCGGGATGTGCGGGGCGGACCACTCCCCCGCCAGGCTCTCGAGCTCGCCGCCGTGGCTGATGCACACGATCTTGGCGCCGGCCATGGCGGCCTCGGTGGCCGCCTCGAGCGTCTCCTCGGTGTTGCCGGAGAACGAGATGGCGAACACCAAGGTCTTGTCGCTGATGAAGTTCGGGATCCCGTAGCTCTTGTGCACGACCACCGGGACCGCCATGAACGGACCGGCCACGACGGTGACGACGTCGCCCGCGACGCCGCTTCCGCCCACACCCAGCACGACGACGTTCTCGATGTCGTCGTGCGACGGGAGGCCGCCCGAACCGACGAGATCGGCGCTGGCGGTCGCCACCGCCAACTGCTCCGGGAGCGACGCGGCCGCGGCGAACATCCCCAGCGAATCGAGGGGCTCCTGATCGGTCATGCGCCGCCGGTCCCGCTCGGGGTGATCCCCTTCTCGTCGGCGAGGGCCATCAGCCGGTCGTGGTCGGTGTCGCCGACGGCGGAGGCCTCGTCGATGAGCATGATCGGGATGCCGTCGCGCACGGCGTAGGAGCGGCGCAGACGGGGGTTGTAGAGGAGGTCCTCGTCCTCGATGTAGAGGAGGCCTTCCTTGTCCTCGGGGCACACGAGGATGTCGAGGAGCTGCGGATCGAGCGCCATGGCGGTCACCTTCTTCGAACGAGGTCGGACCGTCAGAGATCGGTCCGTGGTCGGGACACCTTACGTGCGGCGGTGGATCGGTCCGAAACGGGCCGGAGCGATCCGAGAGGCCCGGTCTGTGAGCGATCAGTGATTCTCGCGGTCGGCGATCACTGAATCTCGCGGTGGCGGTAGTGGGTGTTCCTTCTGAGATCCCACCGTTGAGCGTGTGGCCCCTCCAGCCTGTCGAGCGACCAAGCATCGACAGATTCGCTGGA
>JBBSTY010000224.1:0-2679 GCA_038235385.1 Acidimicrobiales bacterium
GGCGCGCCCGTCGGCGACCACGTCGGGCCGCTGCGCCGGACGGCGCCCTCGACGTCGAGCACCTTGAGCAGCGCCTCCAGGCGGCCCCGCCGGAGGTTGACGAGCGACTCGAGGTCGGGGATGGTGCACGGTCCCGAGCGGGCGAGCACGTCGAGCACCTCGAGCACGGTCTGTTCCGGCGGCATGGCGGTGGCATCGAAGTAGGCCCAGATGTCGCCCTCGGTGCGCGTGGGCAGCAGCACCACCTCGGCGTCGACCCGGCCCCGGCCGACGCGGCCGACCTGCTGGTAGTAGGCGATCGGCGACGACGGCGACCCGAGGTGGATCACATACGCCAGGTCGGGGTTGTCGTAGCCCATGCCAAGCGCGGAGGTGGCGACCACGCAGGCCACCGACCCGGCGGTCAGACCGGCCTCGATGCGCTCGCGTTCGGGGGCCGGCGTGGAGCCGGTGTAGGACGCAGCCGCCACCCCCTGCTCGATCAGGTAGGCGGCAACCCGCTCCGCCTCGGACACGGTCAGGCAGTAGACGAGGCCGGGGCCGGTCCGAGCCGAGGCGAACGCGGCGATCCAGGCCAGCAGCTCGGCCGCGGTGTCGAGGCGCACCACCGACAGGTGGAGACTGGCTCGATCGAGCGAGCCGCGGAAGGTGCGGGTGTCGGCGCCGATCTGGGTGGCCACGTCGGCCTCCACCCGCTCGTTGGCGGTGGCGGTGGCGGCCAGCACCGGCACGCCGGGGCGCAGGCGGGCGAGCACGTCGGCGATGCGGCGGTAGTCGGGACGGAAGTCGTGGCCCCAGTCGGAGATGCAGTGGGCCTCGTCGACCACCAGCAGGCCGACCCGCTCGGCGAGCGACGGCAGCACGTCGGCCCGAAAGCGTGGGTTGTTCAGCCGCTCGGGCGAGATGAGCAGTACGTCGACCTCATCCGCGGCGATGCGGCTTTCGATCTCCCGCCAGTCGTCGATGTTCGCCGAGTTGATGGTGGCGGCGCGGATGCCAGCCTTCGATGCCGAGGCCACCTGGTTGCGCATGAGCGCCAGCAGCGGCGACACCACGAGCGTGGGCCCGGCCCCCTCCCGTCGCAGCAGCACGGTGGCGATCCAGTACACCGCCGACTTTCCCCACCCCGTGGCCTGCACCAGCAGCACCCGCTCCCGTCGGGTCACCAGCGCATCGATGGCCGCCAGCTGGTCCGGCCGCAGCGTCGCCTCGGGCCCGGCCAGCTCCACCAGCACCTCAGCCGCGGCGTCGGCGAGTTCCGGTGCCGTGTCGGGCGGTGCGGTGTCGGTCATGGACCCATCCTCCCAGGAGGGGGTGACAGCCAGCGGACCGGAGCCGCCGAACGCCGATGCGCGACGTGACATGGGGCGCATCAGAGATGCACATGCCGGGAGTGGGGGTAGGGGGACCGTTCCACGGCGGAACCACCATCGCAACCCACGAGGAGCAGTTCCATGGCTGACAACGAGAGCGGACCCGAAGCTGGCGTCAAGGGCGTCGTCGAAGGCGTCAAGGGCAAGGTGAAGGAGGCCGCCGGCGCCCTGAGTGGCAACGACAACCTGAAGCGCGAAGGCGAGGCCCAGCAGAAGAAGGCCGACGCCCAGCGTGAGGTGGCGACCAAGGAGGCCGAGGCCGAGAAGGCTCGGGCCGAGGCGGAAGCTCACGAGGCCGAAGAGCGCGCCCACCAGTAGCCGCGAGTCGGCCCATCGGGCCGATCAATGACGACGGACCCGCCCCTTGTGGGGCGGGTCCGTCCGCGTCGGACGGGCGACCGCCCGGCGATCTTCCGGCTGGCCACTTCGTGAGCATCAGGGTCGTTCAGACGGTCACGACCTCCAAGGCCCGGCATCACCGCCGACGTACCATCCGACGATGAGCGCGGATGTCCGACCACTCGCCGGCCGCGTCGCGCTCGTGACCGGGGTGTCTCGTCCAGGGCAGATCGCGTCGACGTTGGCAACGCGATTGCATGACGCAGGCGCAACCGTTGTGGCAACCGGTTGGCCGCCGCATGACGACGAGATGCCATGGGGCAGCGTCGCCGTCGACCTCCCGGTCCCGGTTGCGCGCCACGACCTCGAGGATCCCGAGACGCCGGGCGCACTCGTCGATGACGTGATGGCCGAACACGGTCGTCTCGACATCATCGTTGCAACCCATGCGCGCAGTTCGCACGGCTCGCTCGCGGAGGTGACCGCCACCGAGCTCGATCGCTGTTGGGCGGCCAATGTCCGCAGCATCGTGCTCCTGGCTCAGCGGTTCGCCGAGGTCCACGATCCGGCACCAGCCGACCGACCGCCGTCGGGGCGGTTGATCTGGTTCACGAGCGGCCAGCACCTGGGCCCGATGGATTCCGAGATCGCCTACGCGGTGTCGAAGGGTGCGGTGCATCAGATGACGGTGTCGATCGATCACGCGCTCTCGCCATCGCGCATCATCGCGAACTGCATCAATCCCGGACCGGTCGATACCGGGTGGGCGGACACGGCGACGCGCGCACGGGTCGCCAAGATGTTCCCCGACCAAAGGTGGGGCACCCCCGACGACATCGCCGATCTCGTCGAGTTCCTCGTCGGTGACAACGGAGCATGGCTGCGGGGGCAGGTCCTGAACGCCGAAGGTGGCTTCGACCGTTTCCACCAACCAGACATCACCCGCGCCAGCGACTGATTCGAAGCC
>JBBSTY010000225.1:0-2617 GCA_038235385.1 Acidimicrobiales bacterium
GATCAACAGGATGGCCCCGCGCAGACCGCGGAGCCGCGTCCCGACAGACCCGGCCAGCTCCCGGAGGTTCCCACCGACCAGCGGGCCGCGCGCGTGGCCGGGTACATCGATGGACGCGGAGTGGGCGGCTGCCTCGCGTGCGATCTGCATCGGTCCCCGGTCCATGAGCAGGTGGCGCACCGTGGCGGTGGCCCGCTCGCCCGCCAGGCAGCCGTGGATGCCGACGAGCCCGACACGGGACCAGAGGGCGACGTGGAGGCTGGTGATGTCGCTGAAACCGACCACCGGCTTGGGATCCGCACGCACGACATCGAGATCGAGATCATCGGCTATTCGATACGAACCCGCGCCGCCGCGGGTCGTGATGATCGCTCGCACGTCGGGATCAGCGAACGCGTCGTGCAGGTCGGCGAGACGGTCGCAGTCGGTCCCGGCCAGGTAGCCGTGTCGGTCGAGGGCGTGACGGCCGAGCTCGGGAACCAGCCCCCAGCTCCGGAGGATCCCGATCGACTCGTCGACCCATGCTCGGTCCGGGAAGCTCGCCGGGGACACCAACCGCACCTTGTCACCGGGCTGCAGCGCCGGACCGCGCAACGGGTCGACCTCCGCCGCACGGTTCGTTCCCATGGACGTGGAGTCTGGTCGCTCCCGAACGGTGGCGTGCGGATCCGACGCGAGGCCAGACGCCGGCACCGATCGCACCCACCCCAGCGGCACCGAGCACGATCGCCGCACCGGATCGTCGTCCACGAGGCGGTCTCGGATCACGATCGGACGGCGCACGGCCGTTCCTCGGCCGTGATCGGAGGTGGGGGATCACCATTCACCCCGCCTATCGGAGTCATCCGAACTATCGATAGCGACTGCGTATCACTACACCTCTTCTTCATATAAGATAGCTATCACTGATCCCCTCCCCCCGAAAGGTTTCACCAGCCATGAGCCAGATCAACACCGAGGTCAAGCCGTTCACCGCCACCGCCTACCGCAACGGCGAGTTCGTCGAGGTGACCGAGGCAGATCTGAAGGGCGGCTGGTCGGTCGTGTTCTTCTACCCGGCCGACTTCACCTTCGTCTGCCCCACCGAGCTCGGTGACCTCGCCGACAACTACGCCACGTTCAAGGAGCTCGGCGTCGAGATCTACGGCGTCTCGACCGACACCCACTTCACGCACAAGGCGTGGCACGACACCTCCGACACCATCGCCAAGATCGAGTACCCGCTCGTCGGCGACCCGACCGGCACGATCAGCCGCAACTTCGACGTCATGATCGAAGCCGACGGCATGGCCGATCGCGGCACCTTCGTGATCGACCCCGACGGCATCATCCAGCTCGTCGAGATCAACGCCGGCGGCATCGGCCGCAACGCCAGCGAGCTCATCCGCAAGGTGCGCGCCGCCCAGTACGTCGCCGCGCACCCCAACGAGGTGTGCCCCGCCAAGTGGGAAGAGGGCGACGACACGCTCGCCCCGTCGCTGGACCTCGTCGGCAAGATCTGACGTCTCGGTCCCTGCCGGCGATCGATGGATGTCGATCTTCGGCACGACCGGAGGGCATGGGCCGGCCGTCAGGCCCATGCCCTCCTGGGCCCAGCCCGGCCCGAGCGACCCGGATGATCGGGGTCGCCTCGCCGATGCCGAACCCGGTCGCCGGGGCGTCGTGGAACCCCGGACCGTCGTGTCCACGGCGCGCTCCCCTTCCTCACCCGCCGGCGGGCCACCCGTCCTCCGCACCACCCGATGTCCCGGCGCACCACCCGCCCACTGCCCCGCACGTCTCGCGCGCCGCGCACGCAGGCCCGCGAGCGGACGCCCCACGACCCACCCGCCCGCATCTGTTCACCCTGGAGTCCCCATGCTCGACGCCACGCTCGCCACGACGCTCACGACCCACCTCGCCAAGGTCACCCGGCCGATCGAGCTGGTGGCCTCGCTCGACGACTCGTCCAAGTCGGCGGAGCTCACCGAGCTGCTCGATGAGATCGCCTCCCTGTCGGCCGAGATCACCGTGCGAGAGGCGTCGCCGGCCGAGCTCGACGATCGCCGACCGTCCTTCGCCATCAACCGGGTCGGCACCGACGTGTCGGTGCGCTTCGCCGGGATCCCGCTCGGACACGAGTTCACGTCGCTCGTGCTCGCCCTCCTGCAGGTCGGCGGCCACCCCTCGACGGCATCACCCGACACCATCACCCAGATCGAGGAGCTCGACGGCCAGTACCGGTTCGAGACCTTCTTCTCGTTGTCGTGCCAGAACTGCCCCGACGTCGTGCAGGCGCTCAACCTCATGAGCGTCCTCAACCCGAACATCTCCCACACCGCCATCGACGGTGCGCTCTTCCAGGACGAGGTCGATGCCCGCCAGGTGATGGCGGTGCCCACCGTGTTCCTGAACGGTGAGGTGTTCGACCAGGGACGCATGAGCCTCGAGCAGATCGTGGCCAAGCTCGACACGGGCTCGGCCGCACGAGACGCCGAACGCATGGCGGCCAAGGACGACTTCGACGTGCTCGTCGTCGGCGGGGGCCCCCCCGGAGGCCCCCCGGCGGGGAGGGCCCCCCCCCAGGGCCGACGCCCCCGCCGACCCCCCCCAAGCAGCCGCCGGCCGGGGCGGGACA
>JBBSTY010000226.1:0-2502 GCA_038235385.1 Acidimicrobiales bacterium
GCCGGGAGCGAGGCCGGCGTCGAGCGACGGAACCGGGTTCGGATCGATCTCGATCGAGGTCGTGGTCTCGAGCGTCGGGATGTCCCCGGCCGGGTTCGGACCCGACGGCGGCGCCATGATCGACAGGCCGTCGATGAGCCTCGACGCGGCCACCACGAGCTCGTCGGGTAGCGGCGCCGCGGCCATCGGCTCCTCCGACGCGACCGGCGCGGCAACCTCGAGCTCGTCGTCGGGGTCGTCGACCGGATCGTCGGCGCTCGTGGTCGTGGTCTCGGTGGTCGACGCGAACGCCGCGCTGCTCGGGCCGGGTGTCGCCTGGTTGCGCACCGGCACGGCCGACGCGGTGAGGCCACCCTCGTAGAGCATGGTGACCCGGTAGCCGCCGGCGATCAGTGAGATGCCCCGGCCGTCGACGGCGAAGCCGGTCGGTTGCAGGGTGACGTCGAAGCCGGTGGACTCCCAGTCGAAGTTGCAGGGGATCGGGACCTGCCCGTACCACCAGCACATCTCCTGGGGCAGCAGCGCCGACAGCTCCATCGCGGCGTGACCCCAGAGGGTGGCTTCGAAGCCGGACTCCAAGATGTTGATCCGGACGCTGACATCGAGCTCGCCACCGATGCGGAGCGCGGGCCCGATCTCGACCGTTCCGGGTCCGAGCGAGAGCGTGCCTTCGACCACGAAGTGGAACTCGGTCGGCGACGCCAGCAGGTCGACGACGACCGGTCCGAGCGTCAGCGCGCCGATCTCGATCTCGCTCACGCTGGCGTACATCGAGATGCTGGGCGTGGTGGGGTCGACGCTGGCGAGCAGGTTCATGTCGACCCCGGCGATCGACGCCTGGAACCCGATGCCGAAGCCGGCGGGGAACGTCTGCTGGCCGATCGTCACCGCCACGGGCGCGACGTACAGCGAGGCGTAGCGAACCTGGATGAAGTCGGGTTCGCCGAACGCCTGAAGGGGACGCAGCGCGACCGTGTCGGAGTCCTTCTCGCCGATGGACACGCTGAGCATCATCGGGTCGAGGTTGAACGCGAACTGCATCGGCGCGCCCTGCACGTAGCCGATGGCGTTGGCGACGTCGGACGGCAGCGCCGTGACCTTGCCGAAGAAGCCGACGGTCGGGACGCCGGCGTAGCTGATCCCGCCCTGGATCGCCGCGCACTCGACCATGAGCCCGTCGACCCCGAAGGCGTCGCGCCACCCGTTCTCGGGGGACCCGCATGTGCCGAGCTGGAGGCTGGCGGTGATGCCGGTCGTGGACACCGACAGCTCGCCGGTGAGCGGCACGTCGGTCTCCTCGCCGCTCTCGTCCTCGACCGGCGGGAGGTGCAGCGAGGCGGCGATGCCCAGGCCGAAGCTGGTCTGGCCGGACCTGACCGTGAACTTGAGGTAGCCGTCGTCGAGGGTGAGGCGGGTGCCGTTGCCGGTCCGCAGGAGCTCCTGACCGCCGACACCGGACTTGAACTGCACCTTGAAGGTGAACGCCCTGGCCGCGGTGTCGATCTGGCCGATGGCGGTGACGGCCCCGGACGGGGCATCGACACCATCGCCCCCGCCGATCTTGGACAGGCCGTCGGTGACCGACGCCGGCAGCGTCAGGCGGGCGGCGAAGTTGACGCCGCGGACCAGGTCGATCTTGCCGCTCGTGGTCGCGCCCGTCTTCGGGTCGACCTTCGACAGGTTCGGGTCGCCGGTGACGAACCCGGTCACGGGCGCACTGGCGTAATAGAGGTACGCGTCGCCCCCGACGCCGCCCATGCCGTACGAGCCGAGGTTGGCCCGGACACCGACGACGACCGCGCTGCCGCTGTAGGACAGCTGCGCAGTGAGGCGCGTCGGAGCCGTCCCGGGGGCCGGCGACGAGAAGGGCCGGCCGAGGATGTCCAGGTCGATCGCGACCTCGGCGGACACCTTGTAGACGCTGGTTCCGGGGGTCGGCGGCGGGATGGAAGCGGCCCGGGAGACGGTGAACCGCGGTCCGTGGACCCGCACGCCGCCGCCGAGGTCGACGTTCATGGCCGACAGATCGGCGGCGACCGACATGGCGCCCGACGTAAGGTCGAAGCAGCCCGCTGCGGTCGCGTGGCCCTCGTTGCCGGCGATGGTGGCGGTGAGCGACCCGTCGATCGACAGCCACAGGTCGCCCGGTCGTGCGGCGCAGGAGCTGGGCGCAGGAGATCCGTTGGCGACGACGACCTCGTGCACCGCCACGCGCACGGGCGCCTCGTTCGGCGTGAAGGTGAACAGGTCGCCGCCGTTCGGGCCGGTGGCTTCGAGCCGGAAGCGAACCGGGGTGACCGAGGACGTCTTCTCGATTCGGCCGCTGAGGTCCGCCGTGAAGGTGACACCATCGGTCGGGCTCCACGGGTCGAGCGACGACGTCGAGACCTCGAGGCGCCAGCCGCCGGCGCCGAACCCGGCAGCCGGATCGGCCTTCGTGTACACGCGGCCGTCGACCTCGAGGCCGGACCGGCCGGCGATGACGACGTCGCCGGCGACGGC
>JBBSTY010000227.1:0-2289 GCA_038235385.1 Acidimicrobiales bacterium
ACGAGGTCGGCCGCCATGACGTACACGACCGCCGCCGGCGGGGCGGCGAACGGAGCGATCACCTCCACGGCATGTCCGGGCTCGGTACGGACCGTTGCGGCGTTCCGGGCGGCGGTCAGCGCAGGTACCACGATCCCCGCCCGGGGGTGGGCACGAGCGGTGTCGACGAGACGGCCCGCCCAACCCGGGGGGAGGACGGTGTCGTTGTTGCAGAACGCGATGTAGCGGCCCGACGACGCCGCCAGCCCCTCGTTCATCCCCCGGGCGAAGCCGTGGTTGTCGTCGTTCAGCACCGCATGGTCGGCGGCCAGGGCGGCGTAGTTGGCTGCCTCCCACTCGGACCCGTTGTCGACGATGACCAACTCGTAGGGGACGTCGGTGTGCTGGCGCACCGATTCCACGAAGTCGCGGGTGTAGTGCAGGTTGTCCCAGGCCAGCACGACGACCGAGAGCTCGGGGTCGGTCGGTGGAGCCGGACGAGCGGGCGGAGGATCCACCAACGTCCCGTCGACCAGCCTGGTCAGGAGATCGGCGAGCTCATCCGTGCGCGCCTCCCAGTCGAAGTCCCGTTCGACGAGCTCGAGCCCGTTCGCGACGAGCTCCTTGGCGAGCACCTCGTCGTCGAGCAGCCGCCGAATCGCCGCCGCCATCGCCGCAGGGTCGTTCGGCGGCACCACGAGCGCCGTCTCGCCATCGATCGCATACTCCCGACAGCCGCCGTTGTCGGTGGTGACCAACGGGACACCGCAGGCGAGCGCCTCGAGTCCCGGCTGGCAGAACCCTTCGAACGTGCTGCCGACGACGAAGACCTGTGCGGCGTCGTACTCGCGTCCGAGCGCTCGCTGATCGAGGTCCTTCGGCGCGTACTTCTCGATGGGCAGCCCAAGCAGGCGGCCGGCCGCATCGATGGTCTCGGTACCCTTCCAGGCGCGCTTGGTGTCACCGACGCACAGAACGGGATAGCGCTTGACCCCTCCGTAGGGCCGGAAGACCTCGCGGTTCGCGCCGCCGACCAGCACGGTGGGCCGGTGACCGATCTCCGCCTCGATCTGATCGGCGGTCCAGTTGCTGTTCGCGAGCTGCAGATCGACCGGGGTCCGGATGCTCTCCCACGAACCCGCCTTGCCGTAGGTGCGGGCGTAGTGCAGCGCGTAGAAGACGGTCCGCTCGACGGCGGTGAACCGACTCAGGAGGTGCCACTGGGTCTCCTCGTTGAAGAGCAGCACATCGAGAGGATCGTCGAAACCCGAACGCATCGGCTTGACCGCCGCGGCGCAGGCCATCCACGAACAACCCAGGATCTGGTCGTCGGGCAGGTAGAAGGTGACGTGGTGGCCTCGGGCCACGAGTCGGTTGGCGAACTCGAGCACCCGACGGATCCCGCCGTAGCGCAGGAGGTGCGGCTCGATCAGACCGATGCGGAGCGGCCGTGCGGTCAACGTCATGGCCGACAACCTAGTGCCGCTGCCGCGACCGGTTCCGTGGCGACCAGCCGTGACCGTCGGGGACCTCGCATCCAGGCGCTCGGCCGCCGCGCGAGCGACGCCCCTGACCAGGTCGTACCGAGCCGACGGGGGTGACCCGATACCATCCCGCGCCATGCCTGAGCCGACCGCAGACCGTTCGCACGAACCTCGACGGTTCTTCTTCGTGCACCTCCAGAAGACCGCCGGCACCACGCTGCTGATCCGGCTCGGGAACCAGTTCAGCTCCGAGGAGATCTACCCCGACGGCACCGACGGCGACGTGATGACCGTCATGCCGCAGTTCGACGTGAACCAGCTCCTCGAACGCTGGCCCGTGCGGCGCGAGGCGGTCCGCATGCTCACGGGCCACTTCCCGCTGTGCACCGCAGAGCTCCTCGACTGCCGGTTCACCACCCTCACCGTCCTGCGCGAGCCGGTCGAGCGGACGCTCTCGTACCTCCGCCACCACCGCAAGCTCATCCCCGCCGATCGCGACCTGCCGTTCGAGGCGATCTACGAGGACCCGATGCGCTTCGACGGTCTCGTCCACAACCACATGGTCAAGATGTTCTCGCTCGACGTCGCCGAGATGACCGGGGGCGCCATGACGGCCGTGACCTTCGACGACGAACGCCTCGATCGGGCGAAGCGCCGACTCGAGACCGTCGACGTCGTGGGCCTCCAGGAGGACTTCGACCCGTTCTGCGCCGAGCTCACCCGCCGCTACGGATGGAACCTCGGCCACCCGGTGGTGGCCAACCACACCGAGCCGGTCGAGGTCCCTGCGTCGTTCCGAGCCCGCATCGCCGCCGACAACGCAGCC
>JBBSTY010000228.1:0-1986 GCA_038235385.1 Acidimicrobiales bacterium
CATCCGCTCGGGCACCTCGAGGTGTGCAGGGGAGGGAGGGTCCGGGAGCGATGGTGGTCGATCGAGCTGAAGCCTCCCTGTCGACAGCCTGAAGTGCGCCTTCAGGCGAGGGACCGACCGGCGGATCGGTCGGGGCCTCCCGTCGGCCGGAACCGCTGCAGCGTCGTCACCTAGGCTGACGGGGCGTCAGGTCGGCTGACGCCCGCCGCACGACTGCTGCCCGGAAGGGGCGGCCGACGCCGCGACGAGGACGAGGGGAGATTGCGATGCTCGGTGGTGCCACGCTCTGGGAGCTGCTGGAGAAGCGGGTGCTCGAGACACCCGACGCCGAGATGGTCGTCGACGAGAGCGGCCGCCGACTCACGTTCTCGGCGTTCAAGGCATGGGCCGAGCGCGCCGCGGCCGGCCTGGCCGAGCTCGGCATCGGAGCCGGCGACGTCGTCACCTGGCAGCTCCCGACGTGGCTCGAGTCCATGGTGCTGGCGGCCGCGATCTCGCGGCTCGGCGCCACCCAGAACCCGATCCTGCACATCTACCGGGAGCGCGAGGTCGGCTTCTGCGTGCGCCAGACCGGCGCCCGGTTGCTGATCGTCCCGACGTCGTGGGCCGACTTCGACTTCAAGGCCATGGCCGAGGGGATCGCCGCGGACGTCGAGGCGGAGACCGGACGGTCGGTCGACGTGTTGACCTGCGACCGATCCCTTCCCGAGGGTGATCCGACGACCCTCGGACCGCCGCCCGATCGTGGCGACGAGGTGCGGTGGCTGTTCTACACGTCGGGCACCACGGCCGATCCCAAGGGTGCCCGGCACACCGACCAGACCATCCACGCCGTGGCTCAGGGCATGAGCCTGCACATGCAGCTCACCGCGGAGGACACCAACGGCCTCGCCTTCCCGTTCCCGCACATCGCCGGACCCATCTGGTTGTTCACCAGCTTGCAGACCGGGACCCGCAACATCTTCCTGCAGTCGTTCATCCCCGATGTCGTCGTCGACGTGCTGGGCCGCGAGGGCGTGACCCTCGCCGGTTCCGGCACCGTGTTCCACCAGACCTACCTGGCTGCCCAGCGCCAGGCGGATCATCCGATCTTCCCGAAGGTCCGGGCCTTCCCCGGCGGTGGGTCACCGAAGCCGCCGGCGTTGCAGTACGAGCTCATGGAGGCGTTCCCCACATCGATCGGCATCCTGACCGGCTACGGGCTCACCGAGGCGCCGATCCTCACCATGGCCACCCCCGACGATCTCGTCGAGGATCTGGCCAACACCGAGGGCAGCCCCCTCCCCGGCGTCGAGCTCCGGATCGTGCGCGACGACGGCTCGATCGCCGATGTGGGCGAGACGGGCGAGGTCCGAGCCAAGGCGCCGCAGCTCATGCTCGGCTACCTCGACGAGAGCCTCGACGCGGATGCCTTCGATGCGGACGGGTTCTTCCGTACGGGCGACCTCGGTGCGCGCAACGAGCGGGGGATGCTGGTCATCACCGGCCGCCTCAAGGACGTGATCATCCGCAAGGGGGAGAACGTCAGCGCCAAGGAGGTCGAGGATCACCTCTACCGCCACCCGCAGATCGGCGACGTGGCCGTCATCGGGCTCCCTGACGAGCGCAGCGGGGAACGGGTGGTGGCGATCGTGGTCACCGCCGACGGAGCCGAACCGATCACGTTCGACGCGATGGTCGAGTTCCTGAAGGACGAGGGCCTGATGATCGTCAAGGTGCCCGAGCAGCTCGAGCACATCGACGTCATCCCCCGCAACCCCGCCGGCAAGGTGGTCAAGGCCGACCTCAAGGCGCGCTACGAGGGCAGCACGCCCAACCGCTGAATGCGACGGATCCCGAAGTCGGGGGCGGGGGGACCCCCGCGCCGACTGCCATGGCGGGGGGGGGGGTGCGGGGGTTAGTGCCCGGCCGGGGGCTGCGGGGCAGTGGTTTGAGACGGGAGCCTTTAGCGACGGTTGGAAAGGTTGGGGGATGCCGGGCGGGGGG
>JBBSTY010000229.1:0-1909 GCA_038235385.1 Acidimicrobiales bacterium
CAGCCCGGCGGCTCGCCGCCGGACCGCCCGCAGCTGGAGCAGGGTGAGGTCCTGGGCCTCGTCGACGATCACATGGCTGTAACGGGCGGGGACGCCCTCGAACCGCGCCCGGACCTCGTCGCGCACGGCACCGTCGCCGTCCGACGCGATCCATGCATCGATGAAGGTCTCGTCGGCGCCGAGGGCGCTGAGCACGGAGCGCCGGCGCAGGCGCGCCATCGCCTGGTTCGTGGTGCAGGCCGGCCACGCGTCGGATGCTGCTCGGGAGACGGCGGACGTCGACAGCTCGTAGCGCGCCGCCAGCGCCGAGACGAAGATCTTTCGGCGGTCGCGCCAGGGGAGCGGGCGCGGCGCGAGCCGGTCGATGAGCTCGGCGATCTCGTCCGGGGGGATGGTCCGCCAGCCCACCTTGATCGGCCCCGGTGCGAAGAGGCTGGCCTCGAACGCGTCGAGCAGCGCGACCCAGCGCTCATCGCCGCCGATGGGCGAAGCCGCGCCCAGGAGCCGCTCGAAGGTGGTCTGCATGACCCGGGCCTCGCCGAGGGTGGGGAGCACCGACGCGACGAAGCGGAGGAAGCGGTCGCTCGGGCCGATGACGAGGATGCGGTCGGCCGTGATGCGTTGGTCGTTGTAGACGAGCCACGCGGCCCGGTGGAGACCGACGACGGTCTTGCCGGTTCCGGGTCCACCCCGGAGCACGAGGCGGTCCCTCGGATCGCGGCGGACGAGCGCGTCCTGCTCGGACTGCAACGTGGCGACGGCCGCGCGCATGGTGGAACTGCGATGACGGGCGAGCTCGCCGAGCAGCGGTGACGAACCGGCCACGGTTCCTGATCCGAAGTCCTCCACGAACAGGTCGTCGATGCAGCCGACGTAGCTGACGCGGCGGGCCAGGCCGAACGGATCGTCGAAGCTCGCCTGGTAGAACGCCTCGGCGAACGGGGCGCGCCAGTCGACCACCAGTTGGTCGCCTCGGTCGTCGATCCCGTAGAGACCGATCCGCCACGGGCGGTCGTCGTCGACGCGGCCGAACACCACGAGGTCCTGCTGCATGCGCTCGACGGCTCCGAGCACAACGCTGGCGATGTACTCGTCCGCGAGTGCGTCGGCACCGCCACCATCGATGGCGGCCAGCTTGGTCAGCTTGGCCGCCACCGCCCGGCGTGCTCGACCGAGCGCTCGTCGCTCGTCGTCGAGGCCCACCATCACGGTCGTGGTGGCGGGCGTGGATGGGCGGTGGGAGGGATCGGCCATGGAGAGCCCGCGCGCTCGGGTACGACCGCGGCGGGGCGTCGTGTCTAGCCTGCTTGCCCGATCGGGGCCAGCGCGTTTCGGGCTCGACCCGCCGGTCGGGCCCCGCCCGGCCGGGTCTGCGGTGGGCTCGGCTACCTGCCGGTGGCCTGTTGCGTCTCGGCGGGAACGGTGGTGGGGCTGGGTCGGGTCGACTCGGAGCCGGCACGGAGGTCGTAGCGGTGCCGGACGGCGCTGCCGGCACAGCCGCCGTCGTTGGTGCCCGACGCCTCGCCGGTCGCCCGGTCGAGCAGCGGGTTGATGCCGCTGAACACGCCCCACGGGCTCTCGCATCCGGGCACGACCCACGCGTGGCTCATCCAACCGGCGCCGCCGTTCGACTTGCGGCCGCCGCGGGCGGCGCACTCCTCGTCGGTGGTGGTGGAGTCGCCGATGACCCCGCCACCGGCGCTGTTGCAGAGTCCGATGTGGCGGTGGTAGAGGTCGTTGTCGCCGGTGAACCCCTGGGATGGAGCGGTGTCACCGGCGAGGACGATGTAGTAGCTCACGCCGGCGATGTGCGAGTCGTCCCCGTTGCCGTCGTAGAGCAGCATCTCGGGCTCGTCGATGTTGAACGCGTCGTCCACGTAGGCGAACTTCATCCAGTGCGACGCGATGC
>JBBSTY010000230.1:0-1880 GCA_038235385.1 Acidimicrobiales bacterium
GCGGCCCTTGGTGATGCCGATCCACGGCTTGAGGATCTGACCGGTGTCGGTGAGCTGCCCGGCGATGTTCCAGACGAGATCGGCCGGGTAGGCGTAGTGCACCGCGTTGGTGTCGTCAGCCGACACCGCCACGCTCACCGAGGACGTCGGGGTCGACGAGCTCGAGCCGCTCTCGGTCCGCCGCGTGATGAGCCCGATCACCGAGCCGCTGCTGTCGACGAGCACCGTCCCTGCGCTCCGCTCGCCGGTGGAGCGGGTGGTGGTCTCGATGAGCCCGTACACCGTGGGGTTCCCGCCGGAGCGCTCCACCCGCGTGCTCTCCTTGGTGACCAACGACAGGAAGATCTCGGGGCCTCGGCTGGCGTTCGACGCGTCGATCATGATGGGTCCGTCACCGAACTCGGTGCGCTGCTGGCTCACCACGGCGACGGGGAGGTCGGTGCGGTCGATCTTGAGCACTGCGACATCGTTCTGGATCGATCGACTGACCAGCTGGGCGGGGAGCTTCGAACCGTCGTTCAGGTACACGGTGATGGTGTCGGCGGCGTCGACGGCGTCGGCGGTGGTGAGCAGGTGGCCGTCGCTGCGGAAGACGACCGCCGTGCTGTTCACCACACCGTGCGGGCCACCGACGGCTTCCACGCGCGCCACCGACGGCAGGACGCCGTCGGCGATCTCGAGCTCGGTGTCGCCGGGAACCCGCCCGTCGACGGCGTAGCGCTCGACCGAGGTGTTCCCGGGCCGCTCGCGCACGAAGGCATCGGTGCCGGCGATCACGCCCAGCGTGGCGGCGGCGCCGAGGAGCCCGGCCAGGCCGGCCACGAGCACCGTGCGCCCGAGCGTGGGCCCACGCTTGGACACCAGCACGATCTGCGGTGACGAGGCCGCACCGCTGCCCATCTCCGAAGGGTGTCGCCACAGGCGATCATCGGGGGGGAGCGGCGGTCCGAACGCGTCGTCGGCATCGTCATCGTCGTTCGGCACGGCCCGCAGGTTAGTGACCACGACCGTCGGAGCGACCGCGACCGGCCGGGCCCGCCATCGGACGCGTTCGCCGTCGGTGTCGCCCCGCCTGCGGTGTCAGTGGCCGAGCGCTCCGCCCGGAGCAGTAGCCTGACGAGCGTGACAGCCCTCACGCCTCCCGTTCGAGGCGACGATTGGGTCGCGCTCAGCGATGGACCCCTCCCGGTCGGGACAGCCACGGACTGGGCGGTCCTCGCGTCGTGTGGCGCCGTCGTGGTCTTCAGCGGCACCTCACGCGATCACGCCGGCGACCGGTCGGGCATCACCGCGCTCGAGTACGAGGCCTACGACGCGCACGTCGTCCCCCGGCTCTCGGCCATCGTGGCCAGCGCCCGGCGAACCTGGCCCGACCTCGGCCGCGTGGCCCTGCTCCACCGTCTCGGGACGGTCCCGGTGGGTGCGTCGTCGGTCGTCGTGGTCGCATCCGCGCCCCACCGCGACACGGCGTTCGCCGCGGCGCGGTTCGGCATCGACACCCTGAAGTCCACCGTTCCGATCTGGAAGCGCGAGGAGTGGCCCGGTGGATCGGAGTGGGTGCTCGACCACCCGATCGCCGAGGTGCCCCCCACCGCCACCGCGGCGGCATCGGTCGCAGGCCCGGTCGACGTGGCCGAGGGCGTGCGCTCGTGAACAACGTCGCCTTCCTCCTCATCGCCGTGGGCATCGCCGCCGTCGGATCGACGATCGTCTGGCTGCGCTACCGCAAGCCCAAGACCTTCATGTCGTCCATCAACGACTTCGCCCGGGAGATGGACGCGCTCGGGCGCGAGGGCGGGGTGACCGACTCGCGGAAGTTCAGCGGCCGCAACCCCCGCAGCCGGGCGACACCGATCGTCCCGGCGCCCGAGCAGGGCGAC
>JBBSTY010000231.1:0-1707 GCA_038235385.1 Acidimicrobiales bacterium
GACGGTCGCCGGTCGTGCAGTCGAGCACCCGGGGTTCGCCGATCTTGGGCAACCCGACGAGGTGCTCGTAGAACGTCGGGTTCGTGTAGGTGTCCATGACGGACGCGAGGGGCGCGGCGAACCGCTGCACGACCTGGAAGCGCATGCGCCCGAGGATGCCACGATCGGCATCTCCGGACCCGCGATGGTGGCCGCGAGGGCGCACGCCGGCCCGTCCGACCGGGCCGGTTCAGTGGTGGTCGGCGACCAGGTGGAGGATCTGGTCGCCGTATCGTCGGGTCTTGACCGGGCCGATGCCGCTGAGCGCCAGGAGGTCGTCCGGTGACCGGGGTCGGGCTCTGGCGATGGATTCGAGGGTCCGGTCGTGGAACACGACGTGAGGAGCGACCGACGCGCTCCGCGCCACGGTCGCACGCCACTCCTTGAGGGAATCGAGCAGCACGGTGTCGGCGGCGTCGAGCCCCGACAGCGCGCCGCCGGCGCGTCGGTTGGCGGTCCCGCGACGCCGGATCGGTGCCTCCGGCGCACGGGACACGGCGCGCCGGCGCTCGTCGGAGACGTGCGTCGCCCAGTCGGCCGGGGCGTCCCCGGAGCGGGCGTCGGCGAGCGCGGCGTCGACCTGGCTCAGGTAGGGCGACCGCTCACGGCTGACGGTGCGTGTGCCGAAGGTGCGCTCGCGCGCCCACGACAGGCACAGCTGGCGCTCGGCCCGGGTGACGGCGACGTAGAAGAGTCGTCGTTCCTCGGCCTGCTGCGCGGGTGTCTGCGCGTAGCCGATCGGAACGAGACCCTGCTCGAGCCCGGCGAGGTGGACCACCGGCCACTCGAGGCCCTTGGCGGCGTGGAAGGTGATGATGTCGACGGCGTCGCCGTGCTGGTCGGGTTGTTCGGCCCGCGCGGTCTGGGTGAGCCACTGGAGGAAGCCGGGAACCGACGGGTTGGCATCGATCGCCGCGTAGTCCGATCCCATGCGCACGAGGGCTTCGAGGTTGGCCTGGCGGTCGTCGACGGCGTCACCCGTGGAGGCGCGGTCGGCGCCGGGAGCCGATCGGGCGAGCGTGTCGGATCCGCTGCCGGCCCCTCGGTCGGCGCGCCCGGTGGTGGTGGTGAGGTCGGCGAGTGCGACCGCGAACGAGGCGCGTGAGCCGCGCAGGTCGGCGACCGCCGCCTTGATCTCGGGTTGGTCGAGGAGCGCGCCGCCCCCACGGACGCGGAACGGGATCCGCGCCTCGCGGAGGGCTTCCTCCACGAGGGCGGTCTGGGCGTTCGTGCGCACCAGGATCGCCTGGGCCGACCACGCCGTGCCGGGCCCGTGGTGGTCGCGAACGGCGCGTGCGATGCCTCGGGCCTCGGCGGTGTCGTCGGGGAACCCCGAGATGGTGGGGAGCGGACCATCGGGTCGGTGGGCGCGCAGCCCGACGAACGCATCGCCGCCCCGTGCGGCCCGACGTGCGGAGGTGGCCCCGGCGAGCACGCCGTTGGCCACCGCCAGGATCTGCGGGGACGATCGGTAGTTGTCGGTGAGGCTGACGACCTCGCCGCTGCCCCATCGATCGGTGAAGTCGCCGAGGAACCGGGCGTCGGCACCGTTCCAGGCGTAGATCGCCTGGTTCGGGTCGCCCACGACGCAGAGATCGTGCCGGTCGCCCAACCAGGCATCGAGCAGCGCCTGCTGCAGGGGGTTGACGTCCTGGTACTCGTCGACGA
>JBBSTY010000232.1:0-1651 GCA_038235385.1 Acidimicrobiales bacterium
CGCCGCGACGAGCAGCAGCCTGTGCCTCACGGAGGGTTCGCTGGTCGCGCCCGTGTGGATGAACGTCCCCACCCTGTCGGTCTCGGCGCCGATCTGCTGGGTCCTCGACGATGACGGCGGCCTGGGCGCATCGACGCAGGGCGAGCTCACCGTCGTCGGCGAGCGGTTCCCGTTCGTCGGGTTGGACGACGTGCCCGAGACGGCGGCGTCGTTCACGTTCACGCCCGACGGTCCCGACGGCGCGAGCCAGCTCCAGCTCCGCTTCGTGGCCGGCCCCTCGGACGCGCCCGTCCTCGACCTGAGCATGACGGTGGCGGCTGACGGATCGTTCGCCGGGACGCTCGACACGCCCGGGCTCGAGCTGTTCGGCCAGTCGCTCTCGACGCTGCACGCCGAGATCTCGGGTGGCGCGGGCGAGACGCTGCGGCTCGAGGGCTCGGTGACCGTGGGTCCGATCGACATCGCCGAAGGCGTCACCATCGACGAGCTCACGATCGCCCTGGCGACCGACGGCTTCGCGATCGACGGCGTGGCCTCCGTCGGCGTGGGCGACCACGTGCTGCGCCTCGCCGCGTCGGGGACCGTCACCGACACGCAGGACTGGTCGCTCGGTCTGACCGCGCTCGACACCGAGACGTGGGAGCCGCTCCCCGGTCTCGCCCTCACCCCGAACCTCCGGGGTTCGATCTCGCGCACCGACGGCGACATCGCCTTCGACATCGAGGCCGGTGATCCCGATGGATCGCCCCTCGTGTCGTGGCAGCCGGCGGCCGGCGCCTCGATCGCCGTGCAGACGATCCAGCTCTCGTCGGAGGGTGCCCCGTGCGCGGCCGTGCCCGACGACCCCGATCACGAAGGTGATCTGGTCCTGGGCTTCGCCGGCAACGTCTCCTTGTCCGGCACCTCGGTCGCCATCGACGGCTGCGCGGACCTGAGCATCGGCGCGTACCACCTGCAAGCCACGGCGTCGGAGGTCGAGATCACCGACGACCTGGTCGTGACCGACCTCGACCTCACCGCCGACGGCGCGGTCGGCGCCGGCCTCGAGCTGGCGGGCGGCGGCGACGCCACCATCTCGGGCCACGACCTCCACCTGCGCTTCGCCCTCGCCACCTCGGGCGCGCTCGTCGTCGGCGCCTCGGCCGACCTCGCGGCGTGGGGCGTCCCGGCCCAGGGCTTCGTGGCCTACACGTCCGCCGCGGTCGACGGTTTCGACACCGGCGACCCCGCCGTGGGCGAGGACGGCCTCATCGACCTCGACGCAGGGCTCACCGCCGTCGCGGTGTGGACCCCCGATGCCGAGGCCGGCGAGCTGCTCTCGTCGCCCGCACCGGACGGCCTCGGCCTCACGGCCGGTGGCGGCATCCGCTTCACCGCCCAGATCGGACCCGACACGCTGGTGTTCGCCGGCGAGATCGAGGCCCCCACCGACCTGCCGTTCCTCGCCCTGCCCGGGGGGACGACCATCGACGAGGCGTCGCTCACCTTCACCCGTGAGGGAACCGAGAACACGCTGGCGCTCCACGTGGCGGCGACGGTCCAGGAGACCACCGCCGTCACCGTGGACCTCGTGCTCGGCCTGTCGGACGGATCGTTCACCGGCGAGGTCGACGTGACCGACCTCCAACTCTTCGGGCGCAGCGACATCGCG